>NZ_JBSFEO010000028.1:0-165369 GCF_053594475.1 Embleya sp. NPDC001921 | reverse complement strand
GGGCACCGCGCAGTCGGGCATGTCCGGACTGACCCTGGCCAAGCCGCTGCAACTGCAGGGCAAGCCGGTCACCCGCGTGGAGAACATGTGCGCGAGGGTTCCGGGCCGGCGGCATGTGCGGTCGGTCGTGCCGACCGGCTACGGTTCGAGCATCAACAGCTCGTGGTGACTGCGCTCGCGCACCGCCCACCAGCACGGCAGGTAGATCACCGCGGGCAGGCCGGCCACCAGGACCGTCCATGGCGGAGTGGTCATCAGCGTGGCCACCAGCGCCACGAACACGTGGATCAGGCCCACCGCGGCCGCGCGCCCCAGCGCCCCGGTGCCGCGCCGCATCGCGTCGCGCACGCCGGCCACGCCCAGGCCGCTCACCACCGCGACGCCCGCGCACAACACCGACGCGATCAGCAGCAGATCACCGAGCCCCTCCAGGCTCTTGCGGTCGTCGCGCACGGCGAACGACATGACCGCCAAGGTGACGGCGGTCGCGCTCATCAGCACCGTTTCGACGACCAGCGCGATCAGCAGGGTCCGTAGAAAACCGGTTCGACGATTTCCCCTCATTGTTCCCCCGAAATGACGTATGTCCCCCGTTTGGTACACCCCCGAGCCGGTTCCGAAGCGGCGGGGAGCACCCTACGCCTTCGGACGATGCCACACGGAATTCCGTTCCCGAAGTCGGATCCGTAACGATGGCGGCACGAAACCCACAGGCCGCGGGGCCGCCCGGACTTCGCCGGACGGCCCCGCGGCCGTTGCCCAGGACGCCTGTTCGACGTCGAGGGGGAGTTCGCCTCCTCGATCGCTACTTGACGGCGCCTGCCATCACGCCCTGGACGAAGTAGCGCTGGAAGCTGAAGAAGACGATCACCGGGACGATCAGCGACAGGAACGCGCCGGGGGCCAGCACGTCGATGTTGGCGCCGAACGCCCGGGACTGGGACTGCAACGCGACGGTCAGCGGCGCCGATTCGGTGTCCGCGTAGATCAACGCGATCAGCATGTCGTTCCACACCCACAGGAACTGGAAGATGCCCAGCGACGCGATCGCGGGCAGACCCAGCGGCAGGATGACCCGGAAGAAGATGGTCAGGTCGGTGCCGCCGTCCATCCGGGCGGCCTCCAGCAGGTCGCGGGGGATGCCCGCGAAGTAGTTGCGTAACAGGAACACCGCGAACGGCAGGCCGAACGCGACGTGGAAGAGCACCACACCCAGGATGGTGCCGAACAACCCGGTGTCGCCGTACAGCTTCGAGATCGGGATCAGCGCCACCTGGACCGGCACCACCAGCAGCCCGACCACGATCAGGAACAGCCAGTCCCGACCGGGGAATTCCAGCCAGGCGAAGGCGTAGGCCGCGAGCGAGCCGATCAGGATCACCAACAGCGTGCTGGGCACGGTGATCCAGATGGTGTTGAAGAACGCCCGGGTCATGTCCTTGTTGTCGAGCAGCTTGTCGTAGTTGGAGAAGGTCAGGTCGCTCGGCTTGCCCAGCACCTTCCACCAGCCGGACTTGCTCATCTCCTGCGGATCGCGCAGCGAGGAGACCAGCAGGCCGAATGTGGGCATCAGCCAGAACAGCGCGATCAGCACCAGCAGGATCGCCGCCAGACCGCCGCCGGTGCGGCCGACGATCCGCGAGGCGAGCCCGCGCTTGATGCCCCCCTCCGGGGGCGCCGGCGCTTTCCGAGGCTTCGTCAGGTCGGGGGTCGCGGACGTGCTCACCGGTTCTCCCTTCGGAAGCGACGGATGTTGAACAACATCGCCGGCAGCACCAGCAGGAAGAGCAGGATGCCGATGGCGCTGCCCAGGCCCTGGTTGTTGCCGCCGCCGAAGGAGGCGATGTACATCTGCAGGGCCAACACGTTGGCCTCCTTCTGGGACGAGCCCAGCGAGATGATGTACACCAGGTCGAAGATCTTCAGCACGTTGATCACCAGCGTGACCATCACCACCACCAGCACCGGGGCCAGCAGCGGGATGGTGACCCGGCGGAAGACCTGCCACTCGGTCGCGCCGTCCACGCGCGCGGCCTCCAGCGCGTCGCGCGGGATCGCGGCCAGGCCGGCCGCGATCAGCACCATCGCGAAGCCCGCCCACATCCAGATGTAGGCGCCGATGATCGCGGCGGTGACCAGGTTGGGCCCGAGCCAGTCGTACCCGCCGAAGGACTGGGCGAAGTTGCCGCCGGTCAGCCGTAATTGCACCGGGCCGCCCTCGGCGGCGGACGCGGGCATGGTGAACGAGCCGTCCTTGCCGGTGCTCGCGCTCGCCACCGTCCTCCCGTTGCGGACCGCCTCGACCCGCACCCCCGGCAGGCCCTTCTCGCCGGGGTCGACCACCCCGGCCTTGCCCGCGTTGCCCTTGGTGAAGTCGACCCACACCACACCGCCGAGGCCCCCGGCGGGCGGCACGCCGGGCCTGGCGTCCCGCGCGTCGGTGGGGATCTTGTCCGCGGGCAGCGCGACCAGCGGCAGCAGCGCGGTGCCGCCGGGCGCGGTGCCGGCCTTGGTGATGAAGCCGCCGCCCTGCGGCGCGAGCACGGTGTCGTTGCGCGGGCGGGCGCCGGGATACGGCGCGCCCTCGTCGAACATGTCGTGCACGCTGGTGATCACCGCGTTGGCCACGCCCTGGTCGGGATCGCGGTCGTAGACGAGCCGGAAGATGATGCCCGCGGCCAGCATGGACACGGCCATCGGCATGAAGACGATCAGCTTGAACGCGGTGGCGAACCTGACCCGTTCGGTGAGCACCGCGAAGACCAGGCCCAGCGAGGTGACCACGGCGGGCACCACCAGGACCCAGATCAGGTTGTTCTTGAGCGCGGTGAAGGTGTCGTCGTCGGTGAACAGTTCCTTGTAGTTGTCGATCCCCACGAAGTCCGACCAGCCGTCCGCGCCGAACAGGCTGCGGATCAGCGACCACACGATCGGATAGGCGACCAGGACGGCGAGCATGACGATGGCCGGCAGCAGGAACAGCCAGCCCAACAGGGTGCCCGAACCGAGCCCGCGCGACTCGCGCGCGGGCGTCGGCTTCGTCTTCTCGGGCACCGCGACCTTCACGGGTGCCTTCTCACTCATCGAGGTCGGTCACCCGCCCGCGTAGGCCTTGGCGGCGTCCGCTTCGAGCTTGCTCTGCGCCCCGGCCACGTCCGAGGGATTGCGCAGGAAGTCCTGGAGATCGCGCCACTCGCCCTCGCCCTTGGTGCCACCGAACGCGGCGGGCGCCTGGTCGGAGAGATCGAAGCGGAAGTCGTCGCCCGCGGCGATCAGGTTCTTGGCGATCCCGCGCGTGGTGTCGTCGCGGTAGGACGCCATGTCCAGGTTCTTGTTCGGCGACAGGTAACCGCCCTGCTGCGCCCACACCTTGGCGGCGTCCGGCGAGGCCAGGTACTTCAGCAGCGCCTGGGCGCCGGGGGAGTCCTTCATCGCCACGGCCACGTCGCCGCCGGTGACCACCGGCGCCTTGCCGGTGCCGACCGCGGGGAAGCCGAAGAACTTCGCGTCGGTGCCGATCTTGGCCTTGGTGTCCTTGATGATGTTGGTGCCGATGAAGTCGCCACCCGAGATCATCCCCGCCTTCGGCGGATCGCCGAACGCCTGCGGCACGGACGCGGGGAACTCGGTCTGGAGCACGCCGCCGCTGCCGCCGGGGAACCAGTCGTTCTTGCCGAAGACCTGGGCCAGCGTCTCCAGGGCGGTCTTGACCGAGGGGTCGGTCCACGGGATCTGGTGCTTGGCCAACTGGTCGTACTTCTCCGGGCCGGCCTGGCTCAGGTAGATGTTCTCGAACCAGTCGGTGAGCACCCACCCGTCGGCGCCGCCGATGGCGAACGGCGCGGTGCCCGAGTCGGAGATCAGGCCCGCGTTCTTGAGCAGGTCGTCCCAGGTCTTGGACTCGGTGGCGCCCGCGTTCTCGTAGACCTTCGCGTTGTACCAGATCAGCGACTTGTTGGCGCCCTTGTAGTAGACGCCGTAGAGCTTGTCCTGATACGAGCCCAGCTTTTGCCACTGGGTCGCGAAGTTCGCCTGCACGGCCTGCTGCACGTCGGCCGCGAGTGGCTTGATCCAGCCCTTCTGCGCGAACTGCTGGAGCACGCCCGGCTGGGCCAGGAACGCCACGTCCGGCGGCGCGTTGCCCTCGACCCGCTGGCCCAGGAAGGTGGAGGCGCTGTCGCCGGTGGGGATGAACTCGGTCTTGGCCCCGGTGCGCTTCTCGAAGTCGGCGAGCACCTTCTTGAAGGCGGCCTGCTCGTCACCGGTCCACACCGCCGCGACACTCACCGTGGTGCCGTCCAGGCGGGGTACGGCCGGCGCGCCGCTCCCGCCGGGCGTCGCGTCGCTCTTCTTGCCCTTGTCGTCACCGTCGTCGCTACAGGCCGCGAGACCCATGACGAGCATCGAGGCGACCGCCAAGGCGCCCACGAACCGCTTCACGCGTCCTCCGTAATGGACAGACCCGTCTCCGGGTCGAAGAAGTGCAGCCGGTCGGTTGCCACCCGCATCACCACATCGGCGCCCTCGCGGGCCCGGGTACGCGGCCCGAAGCGGGCCACCAGCTCGGAATGGGCCGCGCCCGGGTCCGGCACCGTGTCCTCCGCGCCCACGTCGCGCGCGAGCTCCTGGACGTCCTCGGTGACCGCGGGCGGCGCGTCCACGCGCACGTGCACGAGCACCTCCGAACCCATCGCCTCGACCAGGTCGGCCTCGGCCCGCAACACCGCGCCCTCGGCGGGCTCGGCGCCCTCCAGGGCCGTGTCGTACAGGTCCTCGGGGCGGATGCCGACGATCAGCCGGCGACCGTGGTAGCCGGCCAGTGCCGGGCGCGCGGCGAGCACGTCGGGATGCACGGTCAACCGCTGGCTGCCGATGTCCACCGTGGTGCCGTCCGCGTCGTCGCGGTTCAGCGTGCCGGTCATCAGGTTCATCGCGGGCGAGCCGATGAAGCCGGCCACGAACAGGTTGACCGGGTGGTCGTACAGCTCCTGCGGCGGGGCGACCTGCTGGAGCACTCCCTTCTTCATCACCGCGACCCGATCGCCGAGGGTCATCGCCTCGGTCTGATCGTGCGTCACATACAGCGTGGTGACCCCGAGTTCGCGGGTCAGTCGGGCGATCTGGGCGCGCATCTGCACGCGTAGCTTCGCGTCGAGGTTGGACAGTGGTTCGTCCATCAGGAACGCCTGCGGCTCGCGGACGATCGCCCGGCCCATCGCGACCCGTTGCCGCTGACCGCCGGAGAGTTGGCGCGGCTTGCGGCCGAGGTGCTCCTCCAGGCCCAGGGTGCGGGCCGCCTTGGCGACCCGTTCGCGAATCTCGTCCTTGGGCAACTTCCGCAATCGGAGCCCGAATCCGATGTTGTCCCGCACATTCAGATGCGGATACAGGGCGTAGCTCTGGAACACCATCGCCACGTCCCGGTCGCGCGAGGGCACCCGATTGACCACTCGGTCGCCGATGCTGATCGTGCCCTCGCTGATCTCCTCCAGGCCGGCGACCATCCGTAACGCGGTCGTCTTCCCGCATCCGGACGGGCCGACCAGAACCAGGAACTCCCCGTCCGCGACCGTCAGATCGAGCGAGGTGACCGCTCGAGTGCCGTCCGTGTACAACTTTCCAACCGCATCCAGTACCACTTCCGCCACGAATTCCCCCGATGGTGGACAGATCCCGCCTGCTGATGTCCTGTGGTACGCCTGGTGTGGCGTTGGCCACAACCCCTGCCCCATGCAACGAGCCTTATTCGTGACTTTCGATCATCGCTGCGTAATGAGGCGGCGGGTGGCCGTCGCGCTCCGTATGCTGAACGGGCCGCGACTGGCGTACGCGTGGGATCGACCACGAGGAAGCGGCGGTTCCACCGACGAGGTGTCGTCCGCCTGGGCACCCGGATCACATTCGCTGTGAACCGAGCCGGAGAACACATGGACATCCACGGGCACGTGACCGATCGCCACCCGGAACTGCGCCGCACCGACCCGGAGATCGCCTCGCTGGTGCGCGCCGAGGAACTGTTGCAGCACGACACGCTGCGGCTGATCCCGAGTGAGAACTACGTCTCCGCCGCCGTGTTGGAGGCGACCGGGACGGTACTGACCAACAAGTACTCGGAGGGCTATCCGGGCCGTCGGTACTACGAGGGCCAGCAGAACATCGACCCGATCGAGATCATCGCCCGCGAGCGGGCCAAGTCGCTGTTCGGCGTCGAACACGCCAACGTGCAGCCGTACTCGGGCTCACCGGCCAATCTCGCGGTCTACCTCGCCTTCGCCCGACCCGGCGACACCGTGCTGGGCATGGCCCTGCCGATGGGCGGGCACCTCACCCACGGGTGGGGCGTGTCCGCGACCGGGACCTGGTTCAGCGGCGTGCGCTACGGCGTACGCGCCGACACCGGGCGCACCGACCTGGACGAGGTGCGCGACCTCGCGCTGCGCGAGCGGCCGCGGATCATCTTCTGCGGCGGTACGGCGGTGCCGCGCACGGTGGACTTCGCCGGGTTCGCGGAGATCGCCCGCGAGGTGGACGCGATCCTGGTCGCGGACGTGTCGCACATCGCCGGGCTGATCGCGGGCGGGGCGCACCCGTCCCCCGTGGGGCACGTGGACGTGGTGTCCACGACCACGCACAAGACGCTGCGCGGGCCGCGCGGGGCGATGCTGATGTGCCGCGCCGAGCATGCCAAGGCGATCGACAAGGCGGTCTTCCCGGGCCTCCAGGGAGGGCCGCACAACCACACCACGGCGGCCATCGCGGTCGCCCTGCGCGAGGCGGCGACGGACGAGTTTCGGACATACGCCCACGCGGTGGTGGCGAACGCGAAGCGGCTCGGCGAGGAACTCGCGGGGCGCGACTTCGAGCTGGTGTCGGGCGGGACGGACAACCATCTGCTGCTGGTGGACCTGACCCGGCGCGGGGTGCCCGGGAAGGTCGCGGCGAAGGCGCTGGATCGGGCCGGGATCGTGGTGAACCACAACACCGTGCCGTTCGACACCCGGTCGCCGTTCGACCCCTCCGGGATTCGGATCGGGACGCCGGCGCTCACCTCGCGTGGGCTCGCCGAGGAGCACATGGTCGCGGTCGCGCGGTGGATCGATCAGGTGGTGACGGCGGCGGGGGTCGGGGCCGAGGACGTGATCGTGCGCGTGCGGGGTGAGGTGCGGGAACTTTTGGCCGGGTTTCCGGCGCGGGGGTTGCCTGTGTAGGCGCGGGATTCGTTTGCCCACCCGCTCCACCCGTCGCGTGTGGTGGGGAGGTTGCGGTTCTACCGCGGCGCGGGGTGCCTGGTGGGGCCCCGCGGCCTGGCCCGGTGCGCTTTACCGGGCCTTGCGGGCCAGGTGTTGCAAGGGGGCCGGGGGCCACAGGGGCGGTTGCAGCGGGGTGCCGAGTTGTTCCGCGGCGCGGCGGACGGCGCCGGTGAGCAGGGCCAGGTCGGTGGGGCCCTTGCCGCCGCCCACCGGGGTCGGGCGACGGGCCAGGCGGTTGCCCATCTCCTGCCACTCCTGGCGGACCACGGTGGGGCGCAGGGTGGCCGTGCGCGGCATCCGGCCGGTCACCCGGCCGGCCTGGAACGGGACGACGGCGCCGTCCCGGCCGCGCACGAAGCCGCGCCCGGGATAGTCCTCGTCCACGCCCGCCGCGTCCTCGACGTCGATCAGCACGCGCGAGGCCTGCGGATCGTCCACCCGCAGGGCGATCCGCAGTTCGGCACCCGCCGCGGCCTCGATCTCCGGGGTCCGGGCGGGCTGACCGGTGGTCACCAACAGGTGCACGCCGTGCGCGCCGCCGCGATGGGCCACGTCGGCGAGGCTCTTGACGAAGCCGGGGTACGCCTCGGCCAGCAGGTCTATGTCGTCCACCGCCACCACGAGCCGGGGCAGCGGCCGGTCCGGTCCGGCCCGGTACGCCTCGAACGGCGTGCCGCGCAACAGCCCCTCACGGCGGTCCAGTTCGTCCCGCACGGCGGCGACCGCGTCGCCGGCGGCCGGGATCTCCGCGTCGGTGAGGTGTCCCACCACGTGCGGCAGCTCGGACAGCCCCTCCGGGCCGTGCACCAGCGCGATGGCGAGCTCGTCCGGCCGATTGGCCACCGCGAGTGAACACAGCACGGACGCGAGCAGTTCGGAGCGGCCGGAGCCCGCGGCGCCGCCGATCACCACGTGCGGCCCGTCGGTGGACAGGTCCACGGTGACCGGGCCGCGCGCGTCCGAGCCGAGCACCGCGCGCGGCGAGCGGCCCGCCTCGCGCCAGCCCGCGAGCAGTTTGGCGGGGGTGAGCAGGTCCAGGTTGAGCAGGTCCAGGAGCCGGACCGACTCCGGCAGCGGCGAGGTGACCCGGCGGGTGGCCTCGCGCAACGGGGCCAGGGCGCGGGCGAACCGGTCCGCCCACGCGGGCGACACCGCGTCCGCGACCACGTCCTCGACGCGCCGGGTACCCGGCCCGATCAGGTCGATCCGGGTACCGACCTCGCCGGCGACGTGCGCGACCGCGGAGCACTGCGGCGGCAGTTCCTCGGCCCGCTCGTCCAGGCACAACGCGTGCACGCCGGCCGCGGGCCCCTCGACCAGGAGCCGGACGATCTCCGGGCGGGCGGCCAACCGGCCCGCGCCGTCCAGGACCACCACCGTGCGCCGGACCGGGACCCGCTCGGCGGTGTCGATCCGGTCCAGCAGCTCGCCCGCGCGGGCCCGCACCTGATCCGCGCCCAGGCCGACCAGGAGCCGGCAGTCCTGACCCTCGCCCGGCCGCAGGTGCGGCAACCAGCGGGCCCAGGACCAGTCGGCGGCGGTGCCCGGGTCGGCGCACAACACGACCAGTTCCACATCCTGCGGTCCGTGCAGTCCGGCGAGTTGGGCCACCACCGAGCGGGCCAGGCCCAGCAGTCGGGGGCGGTGTCCGGTCAGGCCGAGCACGGTGTCCTTGAGCGAGACGGTGACCGGGACCGAGAACGCGGTCAGTCGGCGCTCCTCGCCGCCCGCGCCGGCCACGGTCGAGGGTTCCACCAGGGTCACCCGCGAGGGCAGGTCGCCGACGCCCAGACGCACGCCGAGCGCCTCGGGGTGGCCGGCCGCGCGCTCCCACAACCGGCCCGCCGGGCCGGGCTCGCCGGTGGCCAGCGCGTCCAGGAGCAGAGTCGCCGGGTCGGGCGACTGGTCCCGTCGCCAGCGCACCTCGTCGAGCAGCGCCGAGCGGGCGGCCGCCTCGATCGTCTCCCGCTCGGTTCCGGCGGCCCGGCGGCGCAGCGCGAACGGGCGGCGCCGGCCCGCCGTCTCCTCGGGCAGTTCGAAGCGGGCGCGGGCGGGCACCGGCAGTTGCGCGCGGGCGGTGCGGCGCACCTCGATGTGTCCGGTGCCGTCGGCCCGGGCGCGGGCTCCGGAGCCGTCCTCGGGCGAGCCGTAGGGCGGCGGCAGGAAGGTCTGGAGGGTGGATTCGCCGACCCGCAGCAGCGAGCCCGGCGGCAGGTCGATCGGTTCGCGGCCGATCGGCATCCCGTCCACGGTGGTGCCGTTGGTCGAGCCGAGGTCGGCGACTCGGATCCGGCCGGGCTCTATCCACAACTCGGCGTGCAGGCGGGACAGGTCGGGGTCGCCCAGGCGCACCTCGGCCTCGGGCGCGCGGCCGATCCGTACCCCGCCCTGGTGCAGCAGGTGCACGCCGCCCGCGTCCGGCCCGCCGACCACCCGCAACTGCGGGGATCCGGCCGAGGGCGAGGGGGAGCCGAGCGCGTCGACGGTGATCAGCGCGCCGTCCACCAGCGGCGGTCGGCCCACGGGGGTGTCGTCGCGCAGCCGGATGTCGCCCACCCAGAAGCGTTGGCCCTCGGTCCCGGAGGCGGTCCGCAGCGCGCCCGCGATGCCCGCGAACGTCGTCCCGGACGGCGCGGTGACGAGCACGTCGGCGCCCGGTCCGGTCCGCTGCGGTCCGTGCACGGTGAGCCGGATCTGCATGCGCGCCTCCCTCCTCCGAGCAGAAAACAAGAGGCATCCTCGCACCCGCGACCGTCATGTCGCCTACAGCCGGACAGACGATGGATCTTGTCCGAATTTCGACCGGAAAAGACCGGGTCGCCGGCGAATCGCCCGAACGCGATGCCGACGTCGAGTCGCCCCGCGTCATCGAGTATCCGCCGCGCGGGGCCGGCTCGGATCCGGTCCGGGATCGGCCCGAGACCGCCGCGATTCGGCGCCCGATCGCCTCGGGTTCGGCCGCGACGCGGCGAACCGTACCCGGGGCCGATGCGTCTGTAGCCGAGTACCACCTAGGGTGGACGGCAACCCGGCACCACCGCCCAGGTGGCGGACAGGACAGTGGGGAGCGTCGTGGACCGGCCGGTCGGCAGCAAGTATCTGCTTCAGGAAACCCTGGGGCGCGGAGCCAGTGGCACCGTCTGGCGCGCGAGCGTGCGCGATTCGGGCGAGACGGTCGCGGTCAAGGTGCTGCGCGAGGAGTTGGGCACCGACCCGGATGTGGTCACCCGCTTCCTGCGCGAGCGCTCGCTGCTGCTCAATCTGCGCCACCCCAACCTCGTGCACGTACGCGACCTCGTCGTCGAGGGCGAGACGCTCGCCCTGGTGATGGACCTGATCGACGGCCCCGACCTGCGCACCTACCTGCGGGACAACGGCCCGTTGCCGCCGGCCGCCGCCGCCCTGACGATGGCTCAGATCTGCGACGCACTGAGTGTGACGCACGCGGACGGGGTGATCCACCGGGACCTGAAACCGGCCAACATCATGCTCGCCCGCAACGGCGACTCGCTCTACCCGATGCTGACCGACTTCGGCATCGCCCGGCTCGCCGACTCGCCCGCGCTCACCCGCACCCACGAACTCGTCGGCACCCCCAGCTACGTCGCGCCGGAGACCGCCGAGGGCCGACCGCTCACCCCGGCCGTGGACGTCTACGCCGCGGGTGTCGTGCTCTACGAACTCGTGGCCGGCCACCCGCCCTTCCGGGACACCAACCCGATCGCGCTGCTGCACCACCACCTGACCGAGGCGCCGACCCGCCCGGTCGGCATGCCCGACGCGTACTGGCTGATCACCGAGCGCTGCCTGGCCAAGCAGCCCGAGATTCGGCCGGACGCGGCGGGCCTGGGCCGCGCGCTGCGGCTGGCCGCCGACATCGTCGCCGGCGTACGGCCCGACGACGGCACGCTCGCCCAGGTGCTGGCCGCGAGCGCGTTCGGCGCCCGACCCGGCGCCGGCGACCCCACCCGGGTCATTTCGCAGGCGCAGGGCGGCTATCCCGCGCCGCCGCCCGCACCACCGAGCACGCCGCCGCCGAGCCCGCCCAACGCGACCCGGGTGATGAGCACGCAGCCGCCCGGCTATCCGCAGCCGCCTCGGAACCACCCGCCGCAACCGGCGTACGCCGAGCCGGTGCGACAGGCCGCCGCGCCGCCCGCCCCGCCGCCGCTCGCCGATTCCGGGCCGCCGCCCCCGCCCCCGCCGCCGCGCTACCGGCGCGAGGAGGCACCCGAACGCGAGCCGCGCCGCCGGGAACGGGCGGCGCGCGAGCCGAGGGAGCGCGAGCCGGAGCGGCGCGAGCGCGAGCCGCGCAGGCGACGCGGGTTCCGGCTGACCAGCATCCCGGGCGTGGGCTGCACCATCGGCTGCCTGCTCCGGCTGGTGATCATGGGCGCGATCCTGTTCGCCATCTACTGGTTCAGCCCGCTGCGCGACTGGGTGAACTCCGCTATCGACTGGTTCGATACCGTTCGAGGCTGGTACGACAGCGTCAAGGACTTCGTCTCCGGCAACGACGGCGGCGGCGGTGACACCAAGAACTGACGCATAGTCATCCCCCGGTCGCCCGTGTCGAGGACGACCTCGTACACGCCGTCCTGCCCGACGGTCCCCGGATCCGGGGGCCGGCCGCGTAGGGTGCGGTCGGGGAAGTCCGCTGTGAGCACCACGCTCGCTGGGTCCACGGAGCTGCTTTGGCACGCAAGATCGGTAGCCGATACGTCGCCCTGAAGGTGCTCGGGCGCGGCGCCAGCGGGACCGTCTGGCAGGGCGAGGGACCCGAGGGACCCGTCGCGATCAAGCTGCTGCGCGAAGACCTCGCGTCCGACCAGGTGTTGGTCGCGCGCTTCGTGCAGGAGCGCACCGCGCTGACCAGCCTGGACCACCCCAACATCGTGGGCGTGCACGACCTGGTCGTGGACGGTACCGACCTCGCGCTGGTGATGGACCTGGTGATCGGTCCCGACCTGCGCGCCCGGCTGGAGCGCGAACGTGTGCTCACCCCCCGACTGGCGGCCGCGATCGTGGCCGACGTCGCGGACGGGTTGTCCGCCGCGCACGCCGAGGGCGTGATCCACCGCGACGTCAAACCCGAGAACATCCTGATCGACAACTCGGCCGGCATCTCCCGGGCCCGCCTCACCGACTTCGGCATCGCCCGCCTGGTCGACGCGCCGCGCCGCACCCGGGCCACCCGGATCATCGGCACGCCCGACTACCTGGCGCCCGAGATCATCGAGGGGCTGCAACCCACCGCCGCCGTGGACGTGTACGCGCTGGCCACCGTCCTGTACGAACTGCTCACCGGGTGGACGCCGTTCGGCGGCGGGCATCCCGGCGCGGTGTTGCGCCGGCACGTCACCGAACCGGTGCCGGGCATCCCCGGCCTGCCGGACCCGCTGGCCGCGGTGCTGGCATCCTGCCTGTCCAAGGCGCCCGCCGCCCGGTTGACCGCCCGCGAGTTCGGCGAACGGCTGCGCTCCGCGCTGCCCGCGCTGATCGGCCTGCCCGCGTTCGACGTGCCCGACCCCAACGGGAACGTCGGCCGCCAGGACACCCCCGTACCGCGCCCGGCGGGCGTGGTCCCGCTGGTCTCGGGCACCTCGGAGGCCGCCGACGGCAGCCGGGACACGCACACCAACCTCACCCGCCCGGTGTTCGACGACGCGGCCCCGGTGCAATCGCACCGCCGCGGCAAGCCGGCCCGCCGCGCCGGCGCCGCGCGCCGCCGACTGATCCTGGTGATCTGCGGGGTGCTCGCCATCGCGGCGGTCTGCGCGGTCGCGGTGTGGTTCACCCGGGACAAGGGCACCCCGACCCGACCCGCCGGGCAGACCTCCGGCGTCACGGGGCAGGCGACCCCGGGGCCCGCGGGCGGTTCGGGCGGGCCCGCTCCGCAGCGCGCCGGCGGCGGCTACGCGTGGCCCGCGTTCGTGCCGCTGCCCGCCGCGCCCGTGCTGCTCCAGGGCGGCCCGGCGGCGGCCCGGGCGGACGCCGAACACGCCTGGGTGGTGCAGCGCGACGGCGAGGGCGGCCTCTGGTACATCGGCGGTGAAGGCCCGCGCTGGGGGGAGTGGCGCCGGCTGCCCACCTTCCGCACCACCGACGATCCCGCCGCGGTCAGCGCCGCGCCCGGACGACTGGACGTGTTCGCGGTCGGCGCGACCGACAAGCTGCTCTACCGCTCGACCCTGGCCGACGGCCGGTTCGGCGAGTGGACCAGGACGGACGCCAAGACCAAGCTCGGCGGCGCGCCCGCCGCGGTCGCCACCGGCGATCGCATCGACATCGTCGCGCGCACGAGCACCGACGGCCTGGCCGCCGGATCGCTCACCGGGACCTCCTGGAGCGGCTTCACCACGGTGCCCAGCGCGGGCCGGATCGAGGCCGCGCCCGCGCTCACCGCCGGCGTCCCCGGCACGCTGGCCGCGTTCGTGGTGCGCGCCGGCGACCACGCGGTGCTGCACATCCCCTTCCTCGACGGCACCTGGCGCGAGCCCGAGCGGGTCGGCCTGGCCGCGTCCGCCCGCCCGGCCGCCGCCTACACCCAGGATCGGGGCCTGCTCGTGCTCGCCCGCGACGGCAACGGCCGACTGCTCGGCGCGGTGCCCGGCGAGGGCGGCTGGCGGCCGGTCGACCCGAACACCGCCACCGCCGACGCCCCCGCCGCGACGGCCGCGGGAACCGATCGGGTGGACGTGTACATCCGCGCCGACAACGGCCGGGTCCAGGCCGCCGGGTCGAGTCCGGACCCGGGCTGAGTCCGAGCCCGGGCCGCGATCCACTTAGGATGGTGGCGTGGCTGCCGTTGATCCTTCCGAAGAGCTCAAGTCCGTCGAATCGACCATGACGTCGATCGAGGCCGTCCTCGACCTCGACAAGATGCGGGCCGATGTGGCCGCGCTCAACGAAAAGGCGGCGGCGCCGGATCTGTGGGACGACCCCGAAGCCGCCCAGAAGGTGACCAGCCGGCTCTCCTTCCTGCAGGGCGAACTGCGCCGGGTCGAGGACCTGCGCCGGCGTCTGGACGACGTCAACGTCCTGTTCGAACTCGCCGAGGCCGAGGACGACGCGGACACCCGCACCGAGGCCGAGAACGAGCTCGCGGCGGTGCACAAGGCGGTCGGCGAACTGGAAGTGCGCACGCTGCTCTCCGGCGAGTACGACTCGCGCGAGGCGCTGGTGACCATCCGCTCCGAGGCCGGTGGCGTGGACGCCGCCGACTTCGCCGAGATGCTCCTGCGGATGTACACCCGCTGGGCCGAGCGGCACGGCTACCCGACCGAGGTCTACGACACCTCCTACGCCGAGGAGGCCGGCATCAAATCGGCCACCTTCGCGGTCAAGGTGCCGTACGCCTACGGCACGCTGTCCGTCGAGCAGGGCACGCACCGCCTGGTGCGGATCTCGCCGTTCGACAACCAGGGCCGCCGACAGACCTCGTTCGCGGGCGTCGAGGTGCTGCCGGTCGTCGAGCAGAGCGACCGCGTCGACATCGACGAGTCCGAGCTGCGAGTGGACGTCTACCGCTCGTCCGGTCCCGGTGGCCAGGGCGTCAACACCACCGACTCGGCGGTGCGCATCACGCACATCCCGACCGGCATCGTGGTGTCCTGCCAGAACGAGCGCTCGCAGATCCAGAACCGCGCGTCCGCGATGGCGGTGCTCTCGGCCAAGCTGCTCGAGCGCCAGCGCCAGGAGGAGCAGGCCCGGATGAACGCGCTCAAGGGCGAGGGTTCGTCCTGGGGCAACCAGATGCGTTCGTACGTCCTGCACCCGTACCAGATGGTCAAGGACCTGCGCACCGAATTCGAGGTGGGCAACCCGCAGTCGGTGCTCGACGGCGAAATCGACGGCTTCATCGAGGCCGGAATCCGCTGGCGCAAGCAGCAGCAGACCGCCGCCGCGTAGTCGCCGCGAACGGCGGAGCCCGCCGAGCGAAAAGCCGGGGCATACCCGATTCACGAGCACGAAGACCCCCGCGTATTCGCGGGGGTCTTCGTGTTGTGACGCGTTGCGCTTTCGTGCCGATTTTCGCGGCGAATCGGGAATTAACCCCGCAACCCTCTCCGAACGCCCTTGACGCGGCATCCACCCGGTTACCAGTCTGAACGGCGGCATTGCCGCGACGCATCCGATCGGAGTCCGGGGCGCATCCACGGATGGCACGGGCGCGCGTCGAAGCGATGCCCAACGGCGTTTGGGACCCCACCCGCGCCGGCGCGGATACGGGGATCCCACCAACTGGGGGTTAATTGATGACAACCAAAATGCGCGTCCGGACGGCACGGATAGCCGCCGCCGCGCTGTTCGCGGCGGGCGCGTCCTTCGCGGTCGCGGGCGTCGCGAGCGCGGCGGACCCGGGTCCGGACGACGGGTGCGAGCAGACGCACACGTGCCCGCCCGGCGAGACCTCCGGCAGCACGACCGGTACGACCACCGGCACTACCACGGGTACGACCACCGGCGGCACCGTCGTGGGCGCGACCACCGGCGGCACGATCGTGGGCGCCACGACCGGGACCACGACGGGCTCGACCACGGGCACGACGACGTCCGGTTCGACCACGGGCACGACCACGTCGGGCTCGACCACGGGCGAGACCACGTCGGGCTCGACCACGGGCACCACCACCTCCGGTTCGACCACGGGCACCACCACGTCGGGTTCGACCACGGGTGAGACCACGTCCGGTTCCACCACGGGCACGACCACGTCGGGTTCGACCACGGGTACGACGACGTCCGGTTCGACCACGGGCACCACCACGTCGGGCTCGACCACCGGCACGACCAGCTCGGGCAGCTCGAGCGGTACGTCCTCCGGCTCGCAGGGCACCTCGGCCGGATCCACGGGGACCTCCTCCTCGGGCTCCACGAAGGGCAACTCGGGCGGTTCCGGGACCACCACGAAGGGCAACTCGGGCGGCAGCACCGGTGGCGGCAACACGTGTGACGCCACGCACGCCACCGGCGGGCTCGACCTGAACTGCGGCGGCGACGGGAACACCCGGACGAGCAGCGGCAACGGCGACCAGCAGAACGCCCCCGTTCGCGACTTCGGCGGCGGCGACACCGCTCCGGCGGCGCAGCAGCCCGCCAACAAGGAACTGGCCTCGACCGGCTCCGGCGCCAACATGGCGTTCCTGGTCGTCGGCGGCGCCGCGATGGCGGCCGGTGGCTTCACCTTCACCGTGCTGCCGGCGCGGCTCAAGCGCCGTCAGCAGGCCTCCGCGGCCTGAGTCGAAGACTTGTGCCCCGGCGCGGCGGTGCCGGGGCACTGAATCCGCCGTCCAGCCGTTCCGGGCCGGGCGCACCGCGTCATCGCGAGTGTGTCTGTGAAACGGTCGGCTCGGAATCACGGACGGTGGGCGGCACCGCGGTACGACGTCGGGCCCTGTGCCCGGCCTCGACAACGGGGCGCCCGCTCGGATCGGTCCGCGTCGGACAGCTGCCGACAACGCCCGATCCGGGTTCCGGAAGCCGCGGAACGCCGCTGTACGACGCGAAGGCCCTGGGGGCACCCAGGGCCTTCGTGTCGTTTCGGGGGTTGTGGGGGTCCTGCTCGGGCGAGCGGGGCCGCGTCCGGCTCGGCTCCGGGGCCCGCTTCCGGTCCGGTGACTCGTACTCCGGCGGCTCAGCCGCCCACGCGGGCCAGCAGCAGCGCGCACACCAGGACGAGCAGTGCGAGTGCCGCGAGCATCGCGGGTTGGAGATTGAGTCCACCGGAGCGCTGGAGCCGTTCACGACTGGCCCGGCACGTCGGGCAGCGACCCTCCGCGACCAGGCCGGCACAGTTCGCGCACACCAGGCGGTCCAAGGTCATCTCGACGCCTCCGCCTCGATTGCTCCGCTATCACGCATCGACACCCATAACGCTCACGACGCGGTGGGAAGTTCCCGTCCCCTTCCACTGTGCCGCTTACACTCACGGAATGGCCATGCCCCACGACCACTCCGTTCGAGCCTGGGCGCCCGGCTCGCGACGGCGTGGTCCCTTGGCCACACCTGTGCCCCCGGCCGGATGCCCCGCCCCCTACACTGGCGCACCGTGATGCAACCGTGATCCGATTCGACAACGTCAGCAAGACCTACCCGAAGCAGCCGCGCCCCGCGTTGCACGACGTCTCCCTCGAAGTGGAGAAGGGTGAGTTCGTCTTCCTCGTCGGGTCCTCGGGCTCGGGTAAGTCCACCTTCCTGCGGCTGGTCCTCAAGGAGGAGCGGCCGTCCCTAGGCAACATCTTCGTGGCGGGCAAGGACCTCGGCCGGTTGTCCAACTGGAAGGTGCCGGCGCTGCGCCGCCAGGTGGGCACCGTCTTCCAGGACTTCCGCCTGCTGCCCAACAAGACGGTTTATCAAAACGTCGCGTTCGCGCTCGAGGTGATCGGCAAGCCCCGAGGCACGATCCGCAAGGTGGTACCGGAGGTTCTGGACCTGGTGGGGCTGGGCGGCAAGGAGGACCGCATGCCCGGCGAGCTGTCCGGTGGTGAGCAGCAGCGTGTGGCGATCGCCCGTGCCTTCGTGAACCGGCCGATGATCCTGATCGCCGACGAGCCGACCGGCAACCTCGACCCGCAGAACAGCGTCGGCATCATGAAGCTGCTCGACCGGATCAACCGGACGGGCACCACGATCCTGATGGCCACGCACGACCAGGCGATCGTGGACCAGATGCGCAAGCGCGTGATCGAGCTGGAGCAGGGCCGCCTGGTCCGCGACCAGTCTCGCGGCGTGTACGGCTACCAGCACTGATCCACCGGACCACCACGGCGCGGCAGTCCGGCCGCGCCCCTAGCGACTAGGACATCATGCGCGCCCAGTTCGTCCTCTCGGAGATCGGAGTCGGTCTCCGCCGGAACCTGACCATGACGATCGCGGTGATCGTCAGTGTCGCGCTGTCCCTCACGCTGGCCGGAGCGGGTGCGCTGCTGCGGGTTCAGGTGAACGAGATGAAGGACTTCTGGTACGACCGGGTCGAGGTCTCGATCTTCCTGTGCGGCAAGAGCGACCACGACGCCGGATGCGCGGGCGGCGAGGTGTCCAACGAGCAGCGCGAGGCGATCCGCGCCGAGCTCAGCCGGATGCCGCTCGTGGAGAAGACGTACCAGGAGACCAAGCAGGAAGCGTTCCAGCACTTCAAGGAGCAGAACAAGGAATCCCCGCTCTCCGGCAGCGTCACCGCCGACCAGTTGCCGGAATCCTTCCGGGTCAAGCTCAAGGACCCGACCAAGTACGACGTCGTGGCGAGCGCGTTCGCCGGACGGCCGGGCGTGCAGTCCGTCCAGGACCAGCGCAAGATCCTGGAGCCGTTCTTCAAGCTGCTCAAGAACGCGCAGTACGCGGCCTACGGCGTGATGGGATTCATGCTCCTGGTGGCGATCCTGCTGATCGTCAACACGGCGCGGGTGTCCGCGTTCAGCCGGCGGCGGGAGACCGGCATCATGCGGCTCGTCGGCGCGTCGAACCTGTACATCCAATTGCCGTTCATCATGGAATCCGCCATCGCCGGCCTGCTGGGCGGTGTGCTGGCCTCCGGCCTGTTGAGCACCGGGTTCTTCTTCGGTGTCGAGAAGGGCCTCGGTCAGCAGTTCAACGCGTTCGAGTTGATCGGATGGGGACCGGTGCTGGCGACCCTGCCGCTCTTGATCCTCTTCGGGGTGCTGATGTCCGCGATCGCGTCGTTCTTCACACTCCTGAAGTACCTCAAGGTCTGATCCGGGATCCGTTCGCGGAACTCGACCCGACGGCCTCGACGGCCCCGTTCCGCCGGTGCGGAACGGGGCCGTCGAACGTCTGTACGCGGCCGGACGGGTTCGTATTACTTCCATACCGGTGTGGGTCGTGGCAATTCCTGGCAATTACGCGTTTCTTGTGATCATGCGCAGAATTCGGACCAGGCGACTCGGCTTCTCCGCGCTCGTGGTGATCACGGCCGCGGTCGGTTTCGTGCCCGCGTACGCCGACGGCGACGACGGTGACGTGCGGGCCCGCCGGCAGCGGGCCGACGTCGCGGCCCGGGACATGCGGGCCGACCTGGACGCGTCACTGGCCCGCCTGGCGACCGCGGAGACCGCGTACGCCGAGGCCGAGGCTGCCGGGCCGGGCGCACGGGCCGCCCTCGAGGCGGCTCGGGCGCGCGTGGCCGAGGCGCGGGCCCGGACGGCCGACCTGAGCCACGGCGTGGAGCTGGCGGAGGCCGCGGTGCGCACGGCGGAGGCCGAGCTGCACGACGTGGCGGCCTCGACCCAGGCGGTGCGCGACGACGTCACCCGGCTGGTGGGCCGGGCGTACCGCAACGGCGCGATGGCGCAGTTGTCGATGATCCTGCGCGCGCAGACCCCGGCGGAGCTGCTCAGCAGCCTCCAGGGCTACCGGCAGATGCTTCAGGCGGACCACGAGACGATCGCCCGGCTGGAGCGCACCCGGGACGCGATCGACGCCCGCCGGGCCGAGCTGGAGCGGCGTCGCGCGGAAGCCCGGGTGCGGCACACCGAGGCCACTCGCCAGCTCGCCGAGGTGGTCGCCCTGGAGAAGACCGCGACCGACGCGGAGGCGAGGGTGGCCGCGCTGGCGAAGCAGCGCGAGGCCGCGCTGGCGACCGCGCGCGAGGAGAAGGCGGCCGACCAGCAGCGCTACGAGGCGATCCGGTCCGAGCAGAAGCGGTTGACCGAGCTGGCGAACCGGAGCAACGCGCCGGCGGGCCGACCGGCCTCGTCCGCGAAGCAGGGCGGTGCGCTCTCCTATCCGGTGCGCGGGCCGGTCAGCTCCGGCTTCGGGACGCGCTACCACCCGATCCTGGAGTACACCAAGCTGCACACCGGCACCGACTTCGCCGTGCCCCGGGACACCTCGGTGGCCGCCGCCCGCGAGGGCACGGTGGTGCAGACCGGCTACAACGCGGCGTACGGCTACCGCGTGGTGCTCTCGCACGGGCGGGTCGGGGGGGTCGCGCTGACCACGACGTACAACCACCTGTCCCGGATCGCGGTGCGCGAGGGGCAGCGGGTGGCCCGCGGCGATCAGGTCGGCCGGTCCGGCAACACCGGCTGGTCCACCGGCGCGCACCTGCATTTCGAGGTGCTCGTGGACGGCGAGTTCGTCGACCCGGCGCTGTGGTTGTGAGAGCGGACCCGGGGCGGCGCCGGAATCGGCTCCGAAAGGCCGGCCACCCGGGCGGGTAATGAGCTTGCGGCCATGCGCGAGAATGCAGGGATCATGGCGAAAGAGACCGGGCGCAAGCTCATCGCGCAGAACAAGAAGGCGCGGCACGACTACCTCATCGAGGACACCCTCGAAGTCGGCCTCGTCCTGACCGGCACCGAGGTCAAGTCGTTGCGAGCCGGCAAGGCGTCCCTGGTGGACGGCTACGCGAGCATCGACGGCGGCGAGGTGTGGCTGCACAACGTGCACATCTCGGAGTACTCGCAGGGCACGTGGACGAACCACACGGCGCGGCGCAAGCGCAAGCTGCTGCTGCACCGGCACGAGATCGAGAAACTGGTCCAGGCGACCCAGGAGACCGGTCACACCCTCGTGCCGCTGAGCCTGTACTTCAAGGACGGTCGGGCCAAACTCGAACTGGCGCTGGCCAAGGGCAAGAAGAACTACGACAAACGACAGACCCTGCGCGAACAGCAGGACCGGCGCGAGACGGAGCGCGTGATGTCGAAGTACGTGCGCGGCCGTCGAGGGTGACCCGCCGGGAATGAAGTGGACCGGTCCGACGTTGCACCGTACGATGTGGCTGGTTCGGGCCGAGCAAGTGTGGCGGTTCGGGCCGTCGAGCAGGGCACCAGGGTTCCTCGGAGCCTCGGTGGTTGCTTGAAAACTCAATAGGGGGTGATCGGTTTCGACTGCGGCTGTCGAAGCAGAGGAAGCGAGCCGAGGAAGCGACAATGATCTCGTTAACCACCTGTCGCAAACAAATAATCGCCGATAACAAGCGCGATTCCTTCGCCCTCGCTGCCTAAGCGAGTATCCGAAGGTGTCAGACCGGGTGCGTCCCCGCCCCGGACCCTGGCATAATTTAGGGGACTCCACCGCAAGACCCGGTTACGGGGTCGTGCGGGACAAAAAACAGTAACTGGGCCCGTCGGTGTCTTGTCCACGTGAACACCGGGGCCGAGAAAATCGTTGTGGACTGCGCTCGGAGAAGCTCTGGTTCCGCACCGTAGGACGCGGGTTCAATTCCCGCCACCTCCACCCCTGTTGACGAGAAGGCCCGGTGTGCTCGCACACCGGGCCTTCTCGCGTGTGTCACCCGTCGACCGGGTCACCCGTCGTCGCTCGCGCCGAGCAGCGCGCGAACGCCCGCCTTGAAGTCGGCCTCCGAGGTGTGGCCCAACACCGTGCGCTGGATCGTGAAGCCCTGGAGCAGCGCCATCACGGCCAGTGCGACGACCTTGGGATCCGCGGTCGAGGGCAGTGCGCCGGCGTCGAGGTGCAGCGCGCAGACCGCGACGAGGCGATCGAGTACGGCGTCGTACTCGGCCCGCACGTGCGCCCCCAGTCGCGGGTCGCGGATGGCCTCGCCCCAGACCTGGATCGCCACCCGGCCGATGCCCTCCCGGCCGTCGAGTTCGACGACGGCGTCGACGAGCCGGTCCAGGGTCGTCGCGAGCGAGGGCAGCCCGACGTCCCCTTGCCGCAGTGTCTGCGGGTCCGGCAGCGCGGCGGCCACCGCCCGCAGCGCGTCGGTGCAGCAGGCGGCGATCAGTTCGTCCTTGCCCTTGAAGTAGCGATAGACCGCGCCCGCGGACAGCCCGGCCTCGGCGAAGACGTCGGGCATCGACGTGCGGTGGAAACCGTTGCGCGCGAAGCAGCGCCGCGCGGCCTCCAGGATCTGGCGGTGGCGGGCGTCGAGGTGTTCCTGGCTGACCTTGGGCATGGGTCGATAATAAAACGAACATTCGTCTTGACAGTACGCCGGCGCGCGCCGAGGATCGGATTCATCGACCGATGAATTGCCGGATCCCGATCGGGGATCGTGCGCGAGGGAGCGTGGAGTCGCCATGTCGCACAACGCCTCGGAGGAGCTGACTCCGGGAACGGCCGAAGGGGCGGTGCCCGCGCGGTCGGGGGCGGACCCGACGTCGGCGCCGCCGAGCGCGCGACCGACGTCGCCGGTGCGGATCGCGGCCGGGGTCGCGGTGGGGCTCGTGGTTCTGCAAATGCTGATGGTGACGCTCTTCGCGTGGCCGGGTGCCCGCAGCCGGCCGCAGGACCTGCCGATCGCCGTGGCGGGCGCGCCGGCCGAGGCGGGCGCGCTGACCGATCGCCTCGAACGCGCGCATCCGGGCGCGTTCACGGTGCACGCGGTGGCCGACGAGGCGGCGGCGCGGGCCCGGATCGAGGATCGCCGGGACTACGGCGCGATCGTGCTCGGCCCGGACGGGCCGCGCCTGCTGACCGCCTCCGCCGCGAGCGCCACCGTGGCGCAGTCGCTGCCGCGATACGTGGCCGCGGTGAGCGAGGGCCGGCCGGTGCCCGTGGTCGACGTCGTACCGGCTCCCGCGGACGATCCGCGTGGTGCGGGCCTGAGCGGTGCGGTGCTGCCGCTCGTGTTGACCGGGATGTTCAGCGGGATCTTCCTGACCCTGTTCGTGCCCCGACTGCGGCTGCGGCTGGCGGGAGCGGCACTGTTCGCCGCGCTGGGCGGGCTCGCGGCCACGGGATTGCTCCAGGGGTGGGTCGGCGCGCTGTCGGGCCCCTACGTGGTCGACGCCGGAGCCGTGGCGCTGCTGCTGCTCGCCGTCAACCTGCCGATCGTCGGCCTGGCCGCGGTGCTGGGCAGGCCGGGCATCGCGCTCGGCGCGGTCACCATGTTCCTGATCGGCAATCCGCTGTCGGGCGCCACGAGCGCACCGGAACTGCTTCCCCGGCCCTGGGGCACGTTCGGCCAACTGCTGCCGCCCGGCGCGGGCGGCAATCTGCTGCGCTCGACCGCCTTCTTCGACGGCAACGGCGCGGGCGAACACCTCGTGGTGCTCGGCGCGTGGATCGCCCTGGGCGCCGTGCTCTCGGCCGCGAGCGGCCTCGGGCGAACGCGCGCGGAATGAGCCTCACCGGGGCCGACTCGCCGACGAGCGCCGGACCGCGGTCGGTGAGCGGCGCGAGGCGCGAGGCGCGAGGCGCGAGACGCGCGTCGGGCGGCGCGCCTCGGGGTCGGGGGAGTGCCGGCGGGACGAGGCCGCGCGGAGGCCGCGCATACGAAACCGGCGGCCCCTGGGGGACCGCCGGTGTGTGATGTCGAGGACACCGACCCGCCAATGCTCGCCTCTCGGCAAGTGGTCCCTCGTAGGGACTAATGGTTGGGCCCGGGGGCTTGGATCGAGCCGGTGTCGTGGAACAGCGTAACCGACCCGCCGCCCGGCGCCGGATCGAACGGCGAAGGACGAGGATCACAGTTTGCGGCGGCGCCCGGCCCGGGTAGGGCGGGCGCCCGGGACGGCCCGCGGCCCCGCTCCTGTCCACGAAGTGAGACCATCGGGAGCGATGCGGCGCCGTGGCAGACGGGGTGCCGCAGCGATCGGAGGAGAAAGAGTTCATGCCCGCAGCGCCCAGCGCCTCGTACTCGATCACGGCTCGACTGGAGGTCCCCGCGGGGGGCCGATCGGTCAGTCGACTCACCAACACGGTCGAATCCGCCGGGGGGTCGATCACCGCGCTCGACGTCACCGCGTCCGGCCACGAGCGCCTGCGGATCGACGTCACGATCGCCGCGACCTCGACGGATCACGCCGACCGGCTCGTGGAGGCGGTCCGGGAGATCGAGGGGGTCACCCTCGGCAAGGTCTCGGACCGAACCTTCCTGATGCACCTCGGCGGCAAGATCGAGATGCAGTCCAAGCATCCGATCCGCAACCGTGACGACCTGTCGATGATCTACACCCCGGGCGTGGCGCGGGTGTGCATGGCGATCGCGGAGAACCCGGACGACGCGCGCCGGCTGACCATCAAGCGCAACACCGTCGCGGTGGTCACCGACGGCTCCGCGGTGCTCGGCCTGGGCAATATCGGCCCCAAGGCCGCGCTGCCGGTGATGGAGGGCAAGGCGGCCCTGTTCAAGCGCTTCGCCGGGATCGACGCGTGGCCGATCTGCCTGGACACCCAGGACCCGGACGAGATCGTCCGGGCCGTCCAGGTGATGGCGCCGGGCTTCGCCGGGATCAACCTGGAGGACATCTCCGCGCCGCGCTGCTTCGAGATCGAGCGCCGGCTGCGCGAGACGCTGGACATCCCGGTCTTCCACGACGACCAGCACGGCACCGCGATCGTGGTGCTCGCCGCGCTCACCAACGCGCTGCGGGTGGTCGGCAAGAAGATCGAGGATGTGCGCATTGTCATGTCCGGCGCGGGCGCGGCGGGCACGGCGATCCTCAAACTGCTCCTGTCCGCGGGCGCCGGCCACGTGGTGGTCGCGGACGTCCGGGGTGTGGTGCACACCGGTCGCACCGACATGGGCGAGGACCTGCGCTGGATCGCCGAGCACACCAACGAGCGGGGCCTCACCGGCACGCTCAAGGAGGCCGTGGTCGGCGCGGACGTCTTCGTCGGGGTGTCGGCGCCGAACGTACTCGCCGGCTCCGACATCGCCGCGATGGCGCCGGACTCGATCGTGTTCGCGCTGGCCAACCCGGATCCCGAGGTGGATCCGGCGACGGCCCTGGAGCACGCCGCGGTGGTCGCCACCGGCCGCAGCGACTTCCCCAACCAGATCAACAACGTGCTGGTCTTTCCGGGTGTCTTCCGCGGTCTGGTGGACGCGCAGAGCCGGCACATCACCAACGACATGCTGCTCGCCGCCGCGCGGGCGCTGGCGTCGGTGGTCTCCGACGACGAAGTCAACCCGAACTACATCATTCCGAGTGTTTTCCACCCGGAGGTGTCCGCCGTGGTGGCCGCGGCGGTGCGGGACGCGGTGTTGGCGGAGCGTCAGAACCCTGCGGGATGATCGTCGTACTGTCCGTACGTATCCCGGTTGCAGGGGCCCCCTAACGGCCCCGTAATCTGCCGGAACCGCGAAATCACGGGGCTTTCCCAGTGATTTGGCGTGTCCTTGATTAGCTTCCGGGCATGGATGAGTGCAGGATTCGTCCCCGGGGCAAGAACAGCGAGTTGGACTGAACCACGTTTGCGACCACGTTCCGTGGTCGTCGGCGGAGGTCAGCAAGACACGGGAGTGACACATGAACCGCAGTGAGCTGGTGGCCGCCCTCGCGGAGCGCGCCGACGTGACCCGCAAGGACGCGGATGCCGTACTGAGCGCGCTCGCCGACGTCGTCGGCGAGATCGTCGCCAAGGGTGACGAGAAGGTCTCCATCCCGGGCTTCCTCACCTTCGAGCGCACCCACCGCGCCGCCCGCACCGCGCGGAACCCGCAGACCGGTGACCCGATCGACATCCCGGCCGGCTTCGGCGTCAAGGTTTCGGCGGGCTCGAAGCTCAAGGCCGCGGCCTCGGGCAAGTAAGTCCGTAGCGCCCCGGTTGAAAACCGGAAGGGCGGCTTCCCCTCGGGGAAGCCGCCCTTCCGGCGTTGTCGGGCCCACCGGGGCCGTTTGCGGGCCTTCCCGGGCCCCTGTGGCCCCGGGAAGAGGGCACTGGGGCGCGAGGAGGCCCGGGAAACGGCTAGGCGACGCTCTCGGCGACCCTTATCGGCAGCTCCACGCGGGCGCCCAGGGCCTCGAGCTTGGCCTGGAAGTCCTCGTAGCCGCGCTCGATCAGATCGATGCCGGTGACCCGCGAGGTGCCCTCGGCGGCCAGCGCGGCGATCAGGTACGAGAAGCCCGCGCGCAGGTCCGGGATGTCCAGGTCGGTCGCGTGCAGCTTGGCCGGCCCGGAGATGACCGCGGAGTGCTGGAAGTTGCGCTGGCCGAACCGGCACGGCGTACCGCCCAGGCACTCGCTGTAGAGCTGGATCGTGGCGCCCATCTGGTTGAGCGCGGAGGTGAAGCCCAGCCGCCGCTCGTAGACCGTCTCGTGCACGATGGACAGGCCGGTGGCCTGGGTCAGCGCGACCACCAGCGGTTGTTGCCAGTCGGTCTGGAAGCCCGGGTGCACGTCGGTCTCCAGCGCGATCGCGTTCAGCGGGCCGCCCGGGTGCCAGAAGCGGATGCCCTCGTCGTCGATCGAGAACGCGCCGCCGACCTGACGGAAGACGTTCAGGAAGGTCATCATGTCCAGTTGGCGGGCGCCGCGGACGTAGATGTCGCCGTGCGTGGCCAGCGCCGCGCAGGCCCAGGACGCGGCCTCCAGGCGGTCCGGCAGGGCGCGGTGGTCGTAGCCGCCGAGCTTGGACACGCCGGTGATCCGGATCACCCGGTCGGTGGTCACCGAGATGATCGCGCCCATCTTCTGGAGCACGCAGATGAGGTCTATGATCTCCGGCTCCACCGCCGCGTTGGACAACTCGGTGGTGCCCTCCGCGCGCACCGCCGCGAGCAGTACCTGCTCGGTGGCGCCCACGCTCGGGAACGGCAGGCTCACCTTGGTGCCCTCGAGGCCGTTGGGCGCCTCGATGTAGAGACCCTCGGGACGCTTGGTGATCACCGCGCCGAACTCGCGCAGCACGCTCAGGTGGAAGTCGATCGGCCGGTCGCCGATCATGCAGCCGCCCAGGTCCGGGATGAACGCGCGGCCCAGCCGGTGCAGCAGCGGTCCGCAGAGCAGGATCGGGATCCGACTCGAACCCGCGTGCGCGTCGATGTCCGCGACGTTGGCCTGCTCGACCTGGGTCGGGTCCATCAGCAACTCGCCCGGCTCGTCGCCCTCGCGCACGGCCACACCGTGCAGTTGCAGCAGGCCCTTGACGATGCGTACGTCGCTGATCTCCGGGACGTTGCGCAGTCGGCTCGGCGCCTCGCCCAGGAGCGCGGCCACCATCGCCTTCGGCACCAGGTTCTTGGCGCCCTTGACGCGAACCTCGCCCTCAAGCGGGGAACCGCCGTGAACCAAGAGCACGTCGTCTTGCATGAATCCTCGCACTTCTGTGGGTACCGAAGCCGACAGGGGAGATGGGCCGACAGCGCTACACGGTAGTCGGACACATACCGCCCCCGTGCCGGCTCGCGGCGCCGAAGGGCCCGGGACAAAGGGGCGTTCGGCCCGTGGACGAAGGGTTGGGATGACCGGCAACAAGCTTGCGTACTGGGCATTCGCGGGAGCGGTGCTGGTGAACCTGGTCCTCCTGTTCAATCCGGGCAGCCCGGGGGACCCGGCGCCGATAGTTCCGCATCGTGACAAGATCGTGCATTTTCTCTCGTTCGCGGCCATTGCCTGGACCGGTCGGCGTGTCGGAATCGGTCCGGCCGTGTTGGGCGCGGCGCTCGCGGCACACGCGGTGGAGAGTGAATTGATCCAGCACTTCGTGCTCCCGCATCGCAGCGGCGACCCGTGGGACGCGGTCGCCGACCTGCTCGGCACCTCCTGCGCGCTGCTTCTCGCCGGGCGACTTCCTCGCCGGGTGGCGCACCACGACCCGGCGGTTGCGGGATCATGAGCGCATGACCGAGGTATCGCTCACCGGACGCCTGCTCGTGGCCACGCCCGCGCTGGCCGATCCCAACTTCGACCGGTGTGTGGTCTTCCTCCTGGAGCACGACGAGGACGGCACCCTGGGCGTGGTGATCAACCGCCCCAGCCCGGTGGACGTCAACGACGTGCTCGTGCCGTGGTCCAAGATCGTCAGCGAGCCGCCCGTGGTGTTCCAGGGCGGCCCGGTCGCGATGGACTCGGCGCTGGCCATCGCGTCGGTACCGGGCGGCGCGGAGCCGCTGGGCTGGCGCCGGGTGCACGGCGGGCTGGGTCTGGTCGACCTGGACGTGCCGCCGGAACTGGTCGCCGCCGACTTCGGCTCGATGCGGGTCTTCGCGGGCTACGCGGGCTGGGGACCGGGGCAGTTGGAGACCGAGCTCAAGTCGGGCGCGTGGTACGTGGTCGACTCCGAGCCCGGCGACGCGTTCTCGCCCACGCCGGATCGGCTGTGGCGGGCGGTACTGCGGCGGCAGGTGGGCGAGTTGGCGATGGTCGCCACGTACCCGGAGGATCCGACCCTGAACTGACCTCGGACGGGTGCCCGGACCGACCTCGGACGGGTGCCTCGGCCGACCTCGGGCGGGCGCCTCGCCGGCACGGTCCAACGCGCCGTTCGGCGCCGCCGGTGTCTGGCTATCCTGGTGGGCATGACCACTCCCCAGAGCTTCCCGGAGCCGGAGCACGGGACGGGCACCGGCACGCTGATCGAGGAGACGCCGAAGCTCTCCCACGGCGACGGTGACCACGAGCGCTTCGCGCACTACGTCCAGCGCGACAAGATCATGGAAAGCGCGATGTCCGGGAGCCCGGTCATCGCTTTGTGCGGGAAGGTCTGGGTACCGGGTCGCGACCCGAAGAAGTACCCGGTCTGCCCGATGTGCAAGGAGATCTACGAGACGATGCCGGCCGGTGGGGCCGGTGGTGGGGACAAGGACAAGAGCGGTGGCAAGAGCGGCGGCAAGTAGTCGCTGAGGGTGCGTTGACGGTTGCGGAGGCGTCGGTCGCTTTGGCCGGCGCCTCTCGCGTTGCGGCCGGCGCCCCTCGCGTCGCGTCTTGGTCGGCTCGGGAAGGTTCACCCGTCCGCCCACCCGTTTCGTTTTGGTTCGAGGCTGGGGATTTACGGCTTCGGGGTGGGTCTGTGGGGGCCTGGCGGGCCTCCGGGGCCGGCGGGGTTTCGGGTTGGCTCAAATCTCGGTCCGGGCGGTCCGTTCGCGGGTGCGTGGCAATAGGGTGGGCGGCGCTGTGGACGCGACGATCTTGATGCCGCTGTCGCTCGACGAGGCCGTTGAGGCCCTCGCGCGCGATCCCCGGGCACTGCCGGTGGCCGGGGGGACCGACCTCATGCCCCGCGTCAACGCCGGAAGGGTGCGACCGCCGGCCCTGGTGGGCCTGGCGAAGGTCGCCGACCTGCGGCGGTGGGGTTACGAGGACGGCTTCGCCATGCTCGGTGCCGGGCTCACCTGGGCCCGGCTCGCGGACGCCGACCTGGCCTCGCTCGTCCCGGCACTGGCCGCCGCCGCCAACGAGGTGGGCACCGCGCAGGTGCGCGCGATGGGCACCCTCGGCGGCAACATCCTCAGCCGCGGCGCGGCCGCCGACTCGCTGCCCGTACTCGCGGCCCTGGAGGCCACCGTGTCGTGCCGTTCGCCGGGCGGAGTGCGCGAGGTCGCTCCGCATCTGCTCGCGCCCAAGGAGGGTGCGATCGCCGAACAGCTCCTGCGTCCGGGGGAGTTGATCACCGGCGTGCGGGTGCCGCTGCTGCGCGGGGTACAGGAGTTCGTCAAGGCGCCGGTGGGCGGCGGGCGATACCTGACCCTGGCCCTGGTGGCCGGCCCGGTGGTGGGCGACGTGCGCTGCGCGGTCGGCGGGGCGCACCCCGGTCCGGTTCGCGCGTTCGAGGCCGAACAGTGGTTGGCGGGGCGGATGGACGCGCACACGGGGCGGCTGCTGGACGCGCGCGACGCGGCCGACTTCGGCCGGTTGGTCGCGGACGAGGTCCGGCCCGAGGCGGAACAGCGCGCCGCCCGGGCCCACTTGCGGCACGTGGTCGCGGTGTGCGCGCGACGCGCGGTACAACGGGCGTTCGGCGGATGAGCGGCCCCGGGTTCGACGCCGACGCGACCCCGACGACGTCGTACGTGCTGCGCGTCAACGGCGAGGCGCGGCTGATCGAGAACGCCTGGATCGGCGAGAACCTGCTGTACGTGCTGCGCGAGCGGCTGGGCCTGCCCGGGGCCAAGGACGGCTGCGGCCAAGGCGTGTGCGGGACCTGCACGGTGCACCTGGACGGGGTCGCGGTGTCCGCGTGCCTGATCGCGGCGGCCACCCTGGGCGACCGCGAGGTGCGCACCATCGAGGACCTGGACAACGACCCGGAGACCGCCGACGTGCAGCGCGCGCTGGTCGAGTCCGGCGCGGTCCAGTGCGGCTACTGCGTACCGGGAGTGGTCGCGTCCGCGTGCGCGCTGCTGGCCCGTGTGGCGGAGCCGGGCGAGGTGGAGATCCGGCGCGCGCTGGACGGACACCCGTGCCGGTGCGCCGGACCGCATCCGATGGTGGACGCGGTCCGCGCGGCGGCGCGCAGGCGGGCGCCGCGGGAGACCCACACGACGATGATGTTCAACGTGATCGCGCCGCCGACGGCCGGCGGCAACGAGTGATCGGCGAGAACCAGTGATCGGCACGAACCGGTGATCGGCGAGTCCGCACCGCGTCCGGACGGGGACGCCAAGGCACGGGGACGTTTCTCCTACACCGGCGACCTGTGGGCGCCGGGCCTGCTGTGGTGCGTGCTGGTGCGCTCGCCGCATCGACACGCGCGGATCCTGGGTGTGGACGCGGCCCCGGCCTACACGGTGCCGGGGGTGCGCGGCGTGGTCACCGCGGCGGACCTGCCGCCGGGTGCGTGCCACGGGGCGATCGTGGCGGACCGCCCGGTGCTCGCGGACGGCGTGGTGCGCTTCGCCGGCGAGGCGGTCGCGGCGGTGGCGGCGGAGACCCTCCAGGCGGCGCGGGCCGGCGCCGCGGCGGTGCTCGTGTCGTACCAGCCGCTGGAGGTCGCCTCGGATCCCGAACACGCTTTCGCGGGGCCGCCGTTGCATCCCGACGGCAACGTGCTGCGGCACATCGCGCTGCGCCACGGCCGGCCGGTCAAGCTGCGCCGGGACGGCACGCCGGTGGAGGAGGTGGTGGTCGAGGGGCTGTACGAGGTGCCCGCGCAGTACCAGGCCAACCCGGCCACCGACGCCGCGCTCGCGTTGCCCTCGCCGGACGGCGGGGTCGAGCTGCACGTGGCCTCGCCGTACCCGCACGCGGACCGCGACCAGGTCGCCGAGTGTCTGGGGCTGCCCGCCGGCATGGTCCGGCTGATGCCCACCGGCGCGGGCGGCTCCTCGGGCACGCGCGAGGACATCGGGCTGACCGCGGTGGTCGGACTGCTGGCGCTGCGCACCGGGCGGCCGGTCAAGGCGGTGCTCGATCGGGACGAGTCGTTGCGGGTCGGCGGGCATCGGCACGCGGCGCGGATGAAGTACACCCACCGGGCGGACCGGGACGGTCGGCTGCTCGCGGTGGAGGCGCAGATCATCCTGGACGGCGGCGCGTACGCGGGTGTCTCGCCGGAGGTGATCGGGCGGCTGATCGGGTGCGCAGCCGGGCCGTACATGGTGCCGTACGCGGTGGTCGACGCGTGGGCGGTGCGCACCAACAACCCGCCGGCGGGGGCGATGCGCGGGCCCGGCGCGGTACAGGTGTGCTTCGCCTACGAGGCGCAGATGGACAAGCTCGCGGACGCGCTCGGGATGGACCCGGTGGAGCTGCGGCTGCGCAACGCGCTCAGCTCCGGGACGATGTTGACGACGGGTCAGGTGCTGGACGGGCCGGTTCCGGTGGGGGCCGCGCTGCGGGCGGTGGCCGAGGCGGCGCCGCCGGCCGCGCCGCCGGCGCCCGGGACGTTGCGCGGGACCGGGTACGCGGTCGGGCTGATGCCGCTGCTCGGGATCGAGGGGGCCGACGAGTCCTCGACGGCGACCGTGCGGCTCGACGGCGGTGTGGTGACGGTGACCTGCGCGGCGGTCGAGGTCGGGCAGGGCTTCGTGACGCTGGTCCGGCAGATCGTGGACGAGGTGCTGGGCGTGCCGGACGCGATCGTGCTCCAGGCGGGCACCGCGCTGCCGACGGCGGGGGCGCCCGGGGTGGGGCGGCACACGTGGTTGACCGCGGGGGCGGTGGAGCAGGCCGCGCGGGAGATCCGCGAGCGGTTGTTGGCGCCGGTGGCGGCGCGGTACGGGATGACGGCGCGGCTGCTGGATGTGCGGGACGGGCGGATCAGGTCCTACGACGGCTTGATCGACCTGTCGGTGGACGTGATGTACCAGGACACCGCGACGGTGACCACGGCGGGCGCGTGCCGGGCGCCGAGCACCGAGCCGCTGGACGACGCGGGGCAGGGCAACGCGTACCCGGCGGTGGCCTTCTCGGCGTGTCGGGTGGTGGTCGACCTGGATCCCGAACTGGGCACGATCCGGGTGGTGGACGTGACCGGCGCCTACGACGCGGGGCGGGTGCTGGACCCCGCGCAGGCCCGGGTGCGGGTGGAGAGCTCGGTGGCGATGGGGGTCGGGCTCGCGCTGATGGAGGACATCGAGTCGGCGTGGACGCCGCCGGGGACCTGGGACGTGCCGCCGGTGCGGGTGGCCGCGTGGATCGAGGAGCCGCAGCCGGGTGCGCCGTTCGGCGCGAAGGGCTTGGGCGACGCGGCGATCGTGCCGGTCCCGGCGGCGGTCGCGGCGGCGGTCCGGGACGCGACCGGGTTGGAACTGCCGCGCTTGCCGCTGCGGCCCCGGGACGTGGTGTTGGACTAGGGCGTGCGCGTTTCGCGCGCCTGCCGGCCGGCGTTCCGTGCCTGCCGGTCGGCCCGAGAGGGTGGGCGGATCGTATTGATAAGTACTTCGATATGGCAGGGTCTAGGCTGTCTCGGTGACAGCCCTGGGAGAGTCGAAGTCCGCACGACGAAGTGTTGGGAAATCCGACGACGGGGAGCCCGGTGTACTGACCCGGCCCTATCTCCCCCTCACGCTCGGGATCGTGTCGGTCGTCCTGCTGATCGCCTTCGAGGCGATGGCGGTGGGCACCGCGATGCCGGTGGCGGTCGAGGAACTGGACGGCGTGCCGCTGTACGCCCTGGCCTTCTCCGCGTTCTTCACCACGAGCCTGCTCGCCATGGTGGTCTCCGGCGAATGGTGTGACGCGCGTGGACCCCGGCTGCCGCTGTTCGGCGGGATCGGGGCGTTCGCGGCCGGACTCGTACTGGCCGGCACCGCGCAGTCGATGTGGCCGTTCATCGTGGGCCGGGCCGTGCAGGGCCTCGGCGGCGGGCTCGTGATCGTGTCGCTGTACGTGGTGGTCGGCAAGGCGTACCCGTCCGCACTGCGCCCGCGCGTGTTCTCGGCGTTCTCGGCGGCCTGGGTGCTGCCCTCGATCGTCGGGCCGCCGGTGTCCGGCCTGGTCACCGATCACCTGGGCTGGCGCTGGGTGTTCCTGGCCATCCCGGTGCTCGTGGCGCTGCCGATCGTGATGATGTTGCCGCAGCTCAAGCGGATGGCGAGCGAACCGGACCCGGACGCGCGGATGAACCGCCGCCGGATCGGCGCCGCGGTCGGCGCCTCGGTGGGCGCGGGCATGTTGCAGTACGGCGGCCAACACCTGAGCGCGGTGGGCGTGTTGCTGCTGGTCGCGGGCCTGGCGCTGATGGCGGTGACGGTACCGCGGCTGCTGCCGGCGGGCACGCTGCGCGCGGTCCGCGGACTGCCGACGGTGATCCTGTCCCGGGGCGTGCTGGCCGGTGCCTTCTTCGCGGTCGAGTCGTTCGTACCGCTGATGCTGATCAGCGAACACGGCCTGTCGCCGACCCAGGCGGGACTGACCCTGACCGTGGGCGCGTTGTCCTGGGCGGTCGGCTCCTGGTACCAGGGCCGTTCGCCGCACGAGCGCCGGCCGCGCCTGGTGCAACTGGGCTTCCTGTTCGTGGCGATCGCGATCGGCGGGGCACTGCTGGCCCTGATCCCGGGCATGTCCCCGTACACGGTCACCGCGGGCTGGTTCTTCGGCGGCGCCGGCATGGGCATGGCGGTCTCCTCGGTGAGTGTGCTCACCCTCGACCTGTCCACGCCCGAGGAGTCCGGCACCAACTCCTCCTCGCTCCAGGTCGCCGACTCGCTCGGCACGATCGTCATGGTCGGCCTGGCCGGCGCCATCTTCGCCGCCCTCCACGAGGGCACCGGCAAGGACGCGGGCGTCTTCACCCTGATCTTCGCCATCATGCTCACCATCTCCCTCCTCGGCGCCCTCCTGGCCCCCAGAGTCCGCCCCCACCCCACCTCCTGACCGAACCCACCGACTCGGGAAGCCGGCGGGCAGGCATCGGCCCGGGGGAATTCGCTACGGTTCCCGGATCACCCGACTACCCTGAGTTCCGGGTGCCTGCTGCGGTGCGGGCTTCGGGGATGGGGACCTCATGCCATTGCAACCGCGATTTCGAAGGTCCGCGGGGTCTCAGCGCCGGTTCGTCGATCGGGAAGAGGCGATGGCGATCCTCGAGAGCGCGTGGGGCGCCGGCGGGGACGGCTTGCGGGTCGTGAACGTGACCGGCGTCGGCGGGATCGGGAAGTCGCGGTTCCTGCGCGAGTGCCAGTCGCGGCTGGAGTCCGAGGCTCGAACGGTACTGCTCGACCTCCAGATCCCGGCGCTGCGGGAGCAGGACGCGGCGCTCGCGGTGCTGCGCTCCAACCTCGGTGCCCAGGGCGCCTCGTTTCCGCGATACGACCTCGCGTACCTCGCCCTGTGGCAGCGCCTGCACCCCCACCTGCACATCTCCCTCGCCGATGTGGCGGCCCGACAGCAGAGCGAGGTCCTGGCCGATCTCGCGGACGCGGTGGGCGGGCTGCCGATCTTTCGGACCGTCGGCGGACTGCTCCGGGTCGCCGGTCGGTCGTCCGAGAGGTTCAGGCGGTGGCGATGGCTCAAGAACGACGAGACCCTGAACCGGCTCGACGAACTCGACCCCGCCGAACTCGCCGACGCCGCCACGTTCCTGTTCGCCGAGGACCTGCGCAGCGCGAGCGCGGAGCGGCGCTACCTCGTCTGCGTCGACGCGTACGAGGCGTTGGTGGGCGGGAGCACCCGAGCGGGTCGCACCGCCGGGCTGGACGCGTGGTTGCGGGACCTCGTGTCGCAGCTGGACCGAGGCCTGGTGCTGATCGCGAGCCGAGAGCCGCTGGGCTGGGAGACGTACGACAGCCAGTGGACCGCGCATCTGATCCCCCTGCCGCTCGACGGGTTGCCCATGACCGCGCGCGTCGAACTACTCGAAGCGCACGGGGTATCCGACGTCCGCGCGCGCACCGCCTTGGCCAGGGCCAGTTCCGGTGTGCCGTTCTACCTGAACCTGGCCCTGGACGCGGATACCGGCGCGGATCGGGGCGACCGCGCGTCGACGCCGGCCGTGTCGGGGGAGGAGATCCTCGAACGGTTCCTCCAGCACGTGGACGCGCAAGAGGTCCGGCTGCTCGAAGTCCTCGCCGTGGCGCGCACGATCGACTACGACATCTTCCGCACCGTCGCGGCGGCGTTCGGGCTGTCGGCGGATCGGCGGACCTGGGAGACGCTGACCGCGTACTCCTTCGTCCAGCCGGCGGGTGCCGAGCGATTCCAGTTGCACCAACTGATGGCGACCGAGCTGAGGGCCCGCCAGACGACGGCGACGCGTCAGGCCGTACATCGCGTGTTGCGGGCACTGTGGCGGGCCCGGGCCGACAGCTTGGCTACGGGAGTCGCGAGCACGCGCCGCACGACGGGCGCGCACCTGCGCGAGGTGGCCTTCCACAGCATGTACGCCGGTGAGTTCGGGCCCGGTGACCTGCTCACCCTCACGGCGGAGATCGCCGCGAGCGGCGGCATTCGCTCCCTGGGCGGAGTCGTCGAGGACGTTCGACGGTTCTGCGCGGCGGCCGAGCAACCGCGCGTCGAGTTGGAGTCGGCCGCGCGCTGCGTCGAGGCCGAGACCGCGATCCTGGTCGGAGACGCCGAGCATGCCGAGGCATTGACCCGTGGGTTGGCGGATGTCGAGGGCGGTAGTTCGGCCCAGGTGCGGCTGGCACTGGCCCGCGCGGACGCGTTGCGGATGCTCGGACGGACCTCGGAGGCGCTCACCCGGTACTCGTCGTTGTGGCAGCAGGCCAGGGTTCCCGAAGGCCGAAGCGCGGCGTTGTGGGCAGCCGACCTCTACATGGCCGGCGGGCGCTTTCGGGACGCGGAGAACGTGGTGGACGGGCTCACCGCCACGCTGGGTCGCGACGAGCACCTGTTGCGTGGGGACACGGCACGGCTGATCCACCTGGGGCGGCGGTTCGCGTTCGATTTCCCAGCCGCCCGCAGCAACCTGGATCAGGCGCAACTGCACTACCTGGAGGCCGGGTCCGCGGTGCGCCTGGCGAATCTGGTGGTCAACCGGGCCGAGTTCCTGGCCTGGACCGAACCCGAGCACGCCGGTGACGTGGCGGACGAGGCGATCGCGGTGCAGCGTGACATCGGCGCCCTGCACGAGTTGGGCAAGGCGTACACGGCCAAGGCCCTGGCCCTGCTTCGATGCGGGCGGGTCGTCGAGGCCGAGGCATCGTTGGATACCGCCCTGGAAGTCCTCGGACGTGCGCGCTACCGCTCGGGCACCGCCCGCGCCCAGTTGGTCCGATCCCTCGTGCTGCTCCGTCGCGGCGACTTCGAGAACGCCCGCGGCACTGCGGAGTGGGCGATTCGCGAGTTCGAAGGCGCGGAGGTGTATCCGACGCTCGTGCTCGCGTCCTTGCGTGTACTGCGCACAGCCGGCTTGGAACGAGCGGTTCACGCGGCGTCCCTCGCGCGGGCCCGTGCGGGGATCCGTGCGGTCGACTCCCTGGGGGTGCTGGAGGGAAGAGTCGACGCATGGGTTGCCACCATTCTGGGGGAATGAGCATGACGCCGGATCCGCTGACGCTCTATCGCACGGCACGTGAATCGGGAATCAGCGCTTCCGGGTTCTACAACGACAACGTGCGATCCGAGACGGACGACGGGCCGGTGATCGTCCGGATCCCGATTCATGGTGCGGACGGCATGGATTTGCGAGTGTGGCCGGAGCAGGACGTGATCCGGGCGGTCGCGCCGTGGATCCCGGTGATCCCCGACGTATTGCACGTCTCGGACGATCCGGCGTTCCAGATCCACCGGTTCATCCCGGGTGAGGTGCTGGACGCGCTCGCGCCACGCGGGTGTTCGGTGCCCACACACCTGGCGGAAGACGTGGTGGGCTTCTTCCAAGATCTGTCGAGGGTGCCGCTCGACGTGCTTCCCGCCTTGCCGGCGGATTGGCCCAAGGACGGGGACACCGCCGGGTTCGGGGCGCGTCTCTCGGCGATCACCGCCGACGTCTGGCGGCGCTTCCGGACGCCCTACGCGTCGCTGTACGCGGCGTTGGGGGTCCCGGCGGATCCGCTCGCCCGGGTGGAAGCGGACTGGTCCGCCCTGACGTGTCGCCCGTTTCGCGCGTTGCACTGTGACGTCCATCGCAAGAACGTCATCGTGGCCGCCGGTCGGACCTACTTTCTCGACTGGGAACTCGCCCTCTGGGGGGACCCGTTGTACGACCTGGCCGTACACCTGCACAAGATGGACTACTTCCCCGACGAAGCCGACGCGGTGCGGAGCGGGTGGCTCGCGGCGATGCCCGACGACGCGCGCACCGGGGCCCTCGCGGATCTTCCCGTGTACATCCGGCACGAACGCGTCAAGTCGGCTCTCGTCGACACGGTTCGGTACTCCAAATTGATCCTGGCCGCGGTCGACGCGGCGACCGAGGCCCGACTCGTGGGTTCGCTGACCACGAAGCTCAACCGGGCCCGGGTCGTGTGGGGCGTGGGCGACCCGCTGGATACCGGGGAGATCCGGCGGGTTCTCGGCGTGCACGGTCCTGCGCTGGAGTGAGTTCGCCAGCCTGCGGGCGAGACGGGGTTCATGGGGTCTCGGGGGTTGTCGTGCGGGGGAGTAGGGCGGTGGCGGTGAGGCCGAGGGTGAGGGTGGCTGTGGCGGTGAGGAGGAGGGTGGGGGTGGGGCCCAGGGTGGCTGCGGCGGGGCCGCCGAGGGCGGTGCCGAGGGGGACCGGGAGGGTGCGGGCGGCGGAGAGGACGGCGAGGACGGCGGGGAGGTCGGAGGCCGGGGTCGCGCGTTGGAAGAGGGTGGTGGACATGGTCGAGTACGGGGGCCACATGAGGCCGAGCAGGGTGAAGCCGGCCAGGGCCGCGGGGGTGGGGGCGCCGAGGCCGAGGGGGAGCAGGGTCAGGCCGGAGAGGGTGACGATGGCGGTGGTGGTGGGGGCCAGGGGGAGGCGGCGGAGGTAGCCGGTGAGGAGGGAGCCGACGAGGGCTCCGGCGCCGAAGAGGCTGTAGAAGGCGGCGAGGGTGCCGGCGGAGGCGTGCAGGTCCTGGGTCACGTGCAGGGGGAGGGCGACGTAGACCGGGCCGAAGAGGAAGAAGAAGCCGATGCTGAGCAGCAGCAGGTTGCGTAGCGGGGGATGGCGGCGGATCACGGTGAGGCCGCCGGTGCGGGACGCGGTCGGTTCGGCGGTGGGGTTCGGGGCGGTGTCCGGTGCCGCCCACAGCAGGGTGCCGGCCAGGATCGCGAAGGACGCCGCGTCGACGGCGAGTACCGAGGCCGCGCCGCCCCAGAGCACCAGGGGTGCGGCGAGCAGGGGGCCGGCGATGGTGGCGCCCGAGGCGATCGTGGAGAACACCGCGTTGCCGGCGAGATGGTCGGCTTCGCGGAGTTGCCGGGCGAGCAGCGTGTAGGTGCCGGCCTGGCCCCAGGAGTGCAGGATCGAGGAGGTCGCGAGCAGGCCGACGTACAGGCCGATGGACAGGGCTCCCGCGACGTGCGCGAGGGGGATCGCGCCGAGGGCGCAGGCGCGGAGGAGGGCGTCCCAGGTGGCGAGTCGGGCGGGGGCGCGGCCGCGCAGCAGGCGGCCGAGGAGGATCGCGCCGAGTGCGCCGGGCAGGGTGTACGCCGCGGCGGCGAGGGCCACCCACAGGGCGCGGCCGTCGGCCGGGGCGAGGTCCACCGCGAGCCAGCCGACCGCGACCACGGCCATGCCGTCGCCGAGCGCCGAGATCGCGTAGCCGGGCAGCAGGCGGCGCAGCACGGGGTGGGCGAACACGGGCCGGTATGGGGATTCCCGGATCGCCCGCGACAGCGTGAGCGGCATTTGCGCCTCCGAGGTGTCGAGTCGTCGAGTCGTCGAACGCCCGGACGGAGTCGTCGAGGCTGCGGGACGATCATTTCCCGGAGGGTGCGGGCCAGCCGACGTATTCCGCGTGCGGCGTAATGGCGATAAAGGGCTTTTCGGTGGGGTGTGGGAGTGGGTGATTCGTGGTGCGGGGAGGTTGGGAGGGTGTCTCGGCGGTGGGTGATGTGCGCAGGTCAGAGGGTGATTGGTGGTGGATCGACGGTGGATCGACGGCGGGTCTGCGGTGGGTGGTGGGTTTGGATTGGGGGTTGGGAATTGTGCTGTGAGGGGATTTTTTGCGCTGCCCGCGAAATGCGATGGTGGGTTTATCGGGTGCTGGATTTGGTCGTTTTCATGGTCGTTTTTATGACTGTGGCGATGGGGTGGTCAGGGCCTGCGGCCTGCGGGCGGAGCAGCCGGAGCGGTCGGGTGGCTCGGTCGGCCGGTCGGCCGGCGCCGGCGGGTGTGGGTGAGTGAGTCGTGGTTTGTCGGGGCGTGGTCGGGACGCGCCGGAGATCGGCCGGGAGGGTGGGTTCGAGGGGTCGGTCGGGCCGGTGCTGCTGCGGAATCGCCGTTCGCCGGCCCGGGTTTCGTGGGCGCGGAAGTCGTGGGCGCGGGGAATTCGGCAGGGGCTCGGGTAGCCTGATCGCTTGCCCTCGATCGCCCCCTCGGCCTGGAGCAGACCCGTCGCAGTGAGTACCGCAGCCGCGTCCCATCTGTCCCCGGCCTTCCCGAACCGTGCCTCCTGGGGCACCGCGAACAAGCTGCGCGCATGGCAGCAGGGGGCCCTCGACACCTACCTGGCCCGCCAACCGCGCGACTTCCTCGCGGTGGCCACGCCGGGCGCCGGCAAGACCACGTTCGCGCTGCGGATCGCCTCCGAACTGCTGGACGCGCACGTGATCCACCAGATCACCATCGTCGCGCCGACGGAGCACCTCAAGAAGCAGTGGGCCGAGGCCGCCGCACGCATAGGCCTGCGGATCGACCCGAACTATTCGAGCTCGTCGGGCCCGGTGTCCCGCGAGTACCACGGCATCGCGGTCACCTACGCGGGTGTCGGCGTGCACCCGATGTTGCACCGCCGCCGGGTGGAGAACCGCAAGACGCTGGTGATCCTGGACGAGATCCACCACGCGGGCGACAGCAAGTCGTGGGGCGAGGCGTGCATGGAGGCGTTCGAGCCGGCCACCCGCCGGCTCGCGCTGACCGGCACACCGTTCCGCTCGGACATCAACCCGATCCCGTTCGTCGCGTACGAGGAGGGCAAGGACGGGATCCGCCGCTCGTCCGCCGACTACACCTACGGCTACGGCCACGCGCTCTCGGACGGCGTGGTGCGCCCGGTCATCTTCCTGTCCTACTCGGGCGACCTGCGCTGGCGGACCAAGGCCGGCGACGAGATCGCGGCTTCGCTCGGCGAGCCGATGACCAAGGACGCGATCAGCCAGGCCTGGCGTACCGCGCTGGATCCGCAGGGCTCGTGGATGCCGCAGGTGTTGCGGGCCGCCGACAAGCGGCTGGGCGAGGTACGCAAGGCCATCCCGGACGCGGGCGGCCTGGTGATCGCCACCGACCACGAGTCGGCTCGCGCGTACGCGCGGATGATCCGCGAGATCACCGGGCAGGGCGCCACCCTGGTGTTGTCCGACGACGTCGGCGCGTCGAAGAAGATCGAGGACTTCTCCGCGTCCGAGGACCGCTGGATGGTCGCGGTGCGGATGGTGTCCGAGGGCGTGGACGTACCCCGCCTGTCGGTGGGGGTGTTCGCCACTACGATCTCCACGCCGCTGTTCTTCGCGCAGGCCGTCGGGCGCTTCGTCCGGGCGCGGCGTCGGGGCGAGACCGCGTCGGTGTTCCTGCCCTCCGTGCCGACGCTGCTCCAACACGCGAACGAGATGGAGATCGAGCGCGACCACGTGCTGGACCGCCCGAAGAAGGAGGGCGGGATGTACGACGAGGAGGACGCCCTCCTCGCGCAGGCCAACGCGCAGAAGGACGAGCCGGGGCAGCAGGAGGAGTTCGCGTTCGAGGCGCTGGAGAGCGAGGCGCGCTTCGACCGGGTGCTGTTCGACGGCGCGGAGTTCGGGCTTCAGGCGCACGTGGGCAGCGAGGAGGAAGAGGAGTACCTCGGCCTTCCCGGGCTGCTCGAACCCGACCAGGTCCAGATGCTGCTCCAGTCCCGGCAGGCCAAGCAGGTGGCCAAGAGCCGGCGCAAGCCGGACCACCAGGCCGACCTGTCCGAGAAGCCGGCCGACCAGCGCCCGGTGGTGACGCATCGTCAGATGACGGCGATGCGCAAGGAACTCAACACGATGGTGGCCGCTTGGCACCATCGCACCGGGCAGACCCACGGGCAGATCCACAACGAGCTGCGCCGGGTGTGCGGCGGGCCGGCGGTGGCACAGGCGTCGGCCGGGCAGTTGGAGGCGCGGATCGGCAAGATCCGCGAATGGGCCACGTCCGGGCGCTGAGCCGCGCGGGGCGGGTTGCCGGGTGCCGGGATCGTCACCGGGTCACCGGGTCACCGGGTCACCGGGTCGTCGGGTCGTCAGGTCATGGGTCAGGGTCAGGGGTCGCCAGATCATCGACCGTCAGATCGTCTTTCGTCAGATCATTGACTGTCGAATCGTTTGTCGCCAGATCGTCGGGTCGCGATTGCGGGCTCGGTTGCGCTTCGCTGTTCGGGTGCCGGCGCGAGTGCGATCCGGGTGCGATCGGGCCGCCGATCCGAGTGTCGGCGGGGACGGCTATCTCATTGGTTGGGACGGTGTGTCCGACTGGTGAGTACGGAGTCGTCCGGTCATGCTCTCGGGGGTACGTGGCGAGGATCGCATTTGGCGAATTGCACATTACGTGCTACATGTCCCGATAGATCTGTTATTTTTCCTGTCCGTATCCCGGATATCCGGTGCCAAAAGTGCCCCCTCTGGTTAGCGTGATCCTCCGACGCGCCGAGCAGGAGAAACCGTCCTGCTCGGACGTGGGAATCCGTTCGGCCTGCCCGCCGAGTGGTGACGAGTACGTGTCCTGGCCCCATGATCTGGCGCCGCACAGCCTCGCGAATGTGGCGTTCCGTTCGGGGATCGAGCGCCGCTGGACGTAATGCAACGTCACGCGAAGGGAGGGGGGCCGGTGGTCGCCGAAACGTCACAGACCCTGGACCGAGGGCTCAAGGTCCTCGAACTGCTCGCCGATGCCTCGGACGGATTGTCGGTACACGACATCGCCGCCGCGCTCGGCGTCAACCGCACCGTCGTCTATCGCATCCTCGCCACACTCGAACAGCACGGCCTGGTCCGGCGCGACGACAGCGGCCGCACCAAACTCGGACTGGGCGCACTGCAACTGGCCCGTCGGGCGCATCCGCTGGTCCGCGACGCGGCGGTGCCGTGTCTGCGCCGGCTCGCCGAGGAGACCGGGGCCACCGCGCACCTGACCATCGTGGACGGCATGGAGGCCTTGGTGGTCGCCGTGGCCGAGCCCACCTGGACCGACTACCACGTGGCCTACCGGGTCGGTTCGCGGCACGCGCTGGACGCGGGCGCGGCGGGCCTGGCGATCCTGGCCGCGCGCCGAGTGGTGGCCGGGCTGGACGGGCCCAGGTCCTATGTGTACGCGCCCGGCGACGGTCGGCACACGGTGCCCGGGATCGCGGCCTCGGTGCCCGATCTCGCCGCCGTCGAGTCGAGCGTCGGGATCGTCTCGCTGGGCAACCTGGACACCGAACGACTGGGCCGCCGGGTGGCCGAGGCGGCGGCCGAGCTGTCCGACGAACTGGGCGGAATGCGCGTCTCCGCCGCATAGGTCGCACGGCGCGACGCGGCGGACGGAGCGGGTCGCGGCGCGGGTGAGGCGAGTCCGGTACGGCGCGTCGGGCCGGGCCGTGTTTAATGCCAGGCGTGGCCCGTACCAAGCTCACCCTCCCGGTGTCTCTGCTCCTCGTCGCGATCCTGTTCGGCTTCGCGTTCCTGGTGCCGATGCCGTACGTCCTGATCACACCGGGATCGGTGGCCGACACGCTCGGCGACGACGCGGGGCGGCCGGTGGTCGAGATCTCCGGGCCCGCCACGGTGTACCCGACGACCGGGCACCTGTTGTTGACCACGATCCACGCGAGCGGACGCGACGAGAAGCATCGGCTGGCGTCGCTGCTCGGTGCGTGGTGGGACACGGAAGAGGCCGTTGTGCCGAGGAAGTCCGTCTACCCGGACGGCAAGTCGATCAAGCAGGTCGTCGAGACCAACACCAAGGACATGGTCAAGTCGCAGGACAGCGCGACGGCCGCGGCCCTGAAGTACCTCGGCAAGTCGCCGGAGCAGGTCAAGGTCACACTGCATCTGAGCGATGTCGGCGGGCCGAGTGCGGGTCTGTTCTTCGCCCTGGGCATCGTGGACAAGCTGACCGAGGGTCAACTCACGGGCGGGCGGACGATCGCCGGCACGGGGTCGATCGACGCCGATGGCAAGGTCGGCGAGATCGGTGGGCTGCCGATGAAGCTGCTGGCGGCGGAGCGGGCGGGGGCGACGGTGTTCGTTCTGCCGAAGGGGGAGTGCGGGGAGGCTGGGCGGGTGGGGTCTGGTGGGCTTCGGTTGGTTCCGGTCGAGACGCTCTCGGGGGCGGTCGACGCGCTCAACGCGTTGAACGCGGGGGGCAAGGTTGCCTCGTGTTGAGGGCCTCAAGCGCCGGCCGGGCTGAAGTTGTTCGGCTGACCTCATGCGTCGGTTGGGCTGGGTTGGCCTCAAGCGCCGGCCGGGCTGAGTGGCCGGGCTGGGTGGCCGGCCTGGGTCAGTGGATGAAGCCCTCGTGTTTTAGCCAGGATTCGGCTACGTCTCGGGGTTCTCGGCCTGCCACGTCGACTTCGGCGTTGAGGGAGCGCATGACGTCGGTGGTCAGCTTGGCGGTGATGGGGGTCAGCACGTCGCGGATGGCCGGGTATTTCTTGTAGGTCTTCGCGTTGACGGTGACTGCCGCGTTGTAGTTCGGGAAGAAGTGCTTGTCGTCGGCGAGGACCTTGAGGTTCATCGCGGCGATGCGGCCGTCGGTGGTGAAGACCTCGCCGAGGAGGCATGTGCCGCCCTTGGCGGTCTCGGTGTAGATCAGGCCGGACTGCATCTTGCGGATGTTGCCGTCCGGGACCTTGATCCCGTAGGCCGCCAGCATGCCGCCGAGGCCGTCGGTCCGGGCCGCGAACTCGTTCTCGACGCAGAACGTCACCGCGCCGGGGTCCCGCTTGGCGAGCGCGGCGACATCGCTGAGCGTGTTCAGGTCGTACTTGCGGGTGTTCGCCGCTGTTCCGGCGAAGGCGTACGTGTTGTTCAGCGGCGCGGGCGGCAGCCACACGATGCCGTTCCGCAGGTCCTGCGCGGCCACCGCCTCCCATTGCGCCTGCGGGTCCACGATCGGATCGGTGTGGCCGAGATAGTTGATCCACGCGGTGCCGGTGTACTCCCAGTACAGGTCCACCGAGCCCTTCTTCAGTGCCTCGCGCGCGCCGATCGAGCCCTTGATGTTGGTCTTGTCGATCACCTTCGCGCCCGCCACCTTGAGCGCGATGCCGGCGATCTCGCCGAGCACGAGTTGCTCGCTGAACTCCTTCGAACTCACCGTCAGGGTCTTGCCCTTGAGCGAGGGCTCCGGGCGGATCGAGCCCGGCTCGGCGTCCACGGTGAGTGGCAGCCCGCTGGTCAGGCCGCATCCCGACAGCACCGCGAGCAGAGCCGCGAGCAGGACCGGCAGGACCGCGCGCCAAGGCGCATGACGCATCGTCAGTCCTCGTTGCATGGTCAACCCCCGGCCCGCAGACCGCGCGGACGCAGGCCCGTCTCGGCGAGGGACGCCAGCCAGTCCACCGTGAGCGCGAGTACCACGGTCAGCACGCTGCCGACGATCAGCACGAGCGTGCGCTGGAGCAGGATCCCGTCCTGGATGATGTCGCCGAGCCCGCCCGCGTCGACGAACGTGGCCAGCGTCGCGGTGCCCACGTTGAGCACCAGCGCGTTGCGTACGCCGGCCAGCACGAGCGGTACCGCGAGCGGGAGTTCGACCTTGAGCAGGACGCCCGGCATGGACATGCCGATCCCGCGCGCGGCCTCCACCAGTTGCCGGTCCACGTCCTTGAGCCCGGCGATGGTGTTGCTCAGCACCGGGAGCACCGCGTAGGCCACCGCGCCGATGATGGCCACCTCGACGCCCACGCCCAACCACAGCGTGAGCAGTACGAGCAGCCCGATCGCCGGCGTGGCCTGGCCGATGTTGGCCGTCGCCAGAGCGAACGGCGCGAACCGGCGGGCCTGTCGGCGGGTAAGCACGATGCCCAGCGGGATCGCGATCACCAGCACCAACACCGTGGACACCGCGGTCAATTGGATGTGCTCGATGATCCGGCGGCGGACGTTGGGCCAGGCCAGCGTGACCCGTTCGATCGGGTCCAAGTCCTGGTGGTCGACCCACTGCCACAACACGAGCAGCACCAGGCCCAGGAAGACCGGCATCACCACGAAGTCGGTCCACCGAAAGCGCGAGGGCAACGCGGCGGGCCGCGCGGCGCGGGTCTCGGCGTCGACCGTGGGCCCGACCGGGCTTACTCGCGGTGCGCCGCTCACCGCTGGTCGCTCTCGGCCGCGCGCGCGACGTCCTGGTGGCCGGCGAGGTGTTCCGCGGCGAGCTGTTCCGCTTCGCAAGCCTGCACCTCGCGCTGCGTCTCCAACTCCTCCAGATGCTCGCGCGCGGCCTCACGGTCGGCTTCGAGCATCTCCTGGATCGACGCCATCAGCGTCTCGATCGAGACCACCCCGACGTACTCGCCGCGCGCGCCGGTGACCGCGACCCTGCCGCCGCCCTCGGTCAGGATCGCGTCCAGCGCGTCCCGCAGCGTCGCGTCGCGGGTGACCGTGTCGCCCACTTCGTGCGCGGTCACCGCGAGCCCGGGGCCGCCGCGCCGGACCTCCTCGCGCCGCAGCCAACGGGTGGGCCGGCTCCGGTCGTCCAGCAGCAGCACCTCGTCGGCCCCGTACTCGCGCGCGGCCCGGCGGATCGTCTCGATGTCGTCGCGCAGGTCCGCCGTGGCGAACGGCTTCACCTCGACGTCGCGCACCCGGGACAGGGTCAGCCGCTTCAGCGCGGCGCCCGCCCCGACGAAGCCGGCCACGAACTCGTCCGCCGGGTTGGTCAGGATCGCCTCGGGGGTGTCGTACTGGGCGATGTGCGACTGCTCGCGCAGCACCACGATCCGGTCGCCGAGCTTGACCGCCTCGTCGAAGTCGTGCGTGACGAACACGATCGTCTTGTGCAACTCGTGCTGGATGCGGATGAGTTCGTCCTGGAGGTGGCCGCGCGTGATCGGGTCCACCGCGCCGAACGGCTCGTCCATCAACAACACGGGCGGGTCGCCCGCGAGCGCTCGCGCGACGCCGACCCGCTGTTGTTGACCGCCGGAGAGTTGGCGTGGATACCGGTTGCGGAACTCGACGCTGTCCAGGCCCACGGTCTCCAGGAGTTCGTCCACCCGGGTGGACACCTTCGACCTGCTCCAGCCGAGCATCCTCGGTACCAGCGCGATGTTCTGACCGACCGTCATGTGCGGGAACAGGCCGCTGTTCTGGATCGCGTAGCCGATCTTGCGGCGCAACTTGACCGGATCCAGGTGGGTGACGTCCCGGTCGTCGATCGAGATCAGGCCCGAGGTCGGCTCGATCAGCCGGTTGATCATCTTCATCGTGGTGGTCTTGCCGCTGCCGGACGGGCCGACGAACACCACGAGTTGGCCGGCCGGGATCTCCAGGGTGACCCGGTCGACCGCGGCCGTCCGCTGCCCGGGGAAGTGCTTGGTGAGCTCTTCGAGTCGAATCGTCGCGCCGGTGACGTCAGTCACGGATCCCCCTGGAAACGGTCAGCCGGCCGAGGAGCACGTACGCGGCGTCGAAGAGGAGGGCCAGCACGACCACGCCCAGGGTGCCCGCCCAGGCCGCGTTGATCGCGTTCTTGCTGCCCAGGCGGGCCAGCCCGGTGAAGATCTCGTTGCCCAGTCCCGGACCCGACACATAGGCGGCGATCGCCGCGATGCCCATGATCATCTGGGTGGACACCCGGATGCCGGTGAGCAGCGCGGGCCACGCGAGCGGCAATTCGACGCGGAGCAGGATCATCGCCCGACGCATCCCGATCCCGCGTGCGGCGTCCACAAGCTGTGGATCCACGCCGGCCAGACCCACGATCGCGTTGCGCACGATCGGCAGCAGCGCGTACAGCACCAGTGCGACCACGGTCGGTGCGACACCGAGGCCGAGCAGCGGGATCAGCAGACCGAGCAGCGCGAACGAGGGGATGGTCAGGATGGTCGCGGTGGTGCCGATCGCGATCCGCGACGCGATCGCGCTGCGGTAGGTGGCGATCGCCACCACGACCCCGATCAGCGTCGCGATCACCATGCACTGGAACACGGCGCTCGCGTGCATCCAGGTCTCGATCCAAAGCTGCTCGCGCCGGCTGGAGACGTAGTCCCAGAAGCTCAACACAGCCCTTTCCGCGAACCCGGTGGTGACCGCGGTCGGTTACCGCCGCCGTACGTCAGGGAAACGCGGGATGGGCCGAGCGGGTCCGATTCGTCACCCGTTCCGGTGCGCCGTCACCCGTCCGGCTCGGGTTCGGCGCCTGTGGCCCGCACCCGTCTTCTCGGCCCCGCGTCCACCCCCGCGGGCGCCGCTGTCAGCCGTCCGCCACCGCGCATTCCACCAGGGGCAACACCCGGTAGGGCACCGGGTTCTCCAGCGCGATCGTGGTGGACGCGCGGACCACCCCGTCCAGTTCGATGATCTGCTCGATCACCCGTTGCAGGTCCGCGTTCGAGCGCGCGACGATCCGGCACAGCAGGTCGCCCCGGCCGGTGATCGCGTGCACTTCGAGCACCTGCGGCACGCACTCCAGGTCCTTGCGCAGGTCGCGCCCCTGCCCCTGGCGGATCTCCAGGGTGGCGAACGCGGTCACCGAGAAGCCGAGCGTGGCGGGATCCACATCCGGCCCGAAACCCCTGATCACCCCTGCCTCGCGCAGTCGATCCAGGCGCGCCTGTACGGTTCCGCGTGCCACCGCGAGCCGGCGCGAACACTCCACGACACCGATCCGCGGTGTTTCCACCAACAGCCGGATCAGCGCGGCATCCAACCGGTCGATCTGCAAGGTGCCCTCCCTCGGGGGACTGGTTTCCCGGTGCCTACCCTGGGGCCATTCACGGCCACACCGGGAGGCAGCATGACCACCGACCTGATCGAGGCACTGCGGGAGGAGCTACCCGCGCACGCCCTGGTGACGGACGCGGACATCGCCGCATCGTACGCGCGCGACATGGCCGGCCTGTGTGCGGCCGGTAACCCTGCGGTGGTGGTCCTGGCCGAGACCACCGAGCAGGTGCGACACGTCATGCGGGTCGCCACGCGGCTGCGGGTACCGGTGGTTCCGCAGGGCGCGCGCACCGGCCTGTCCGGCGGTGCCAACGCCGTCGACGGCTGCATCGTGCTCTCGCTGGTCCGGATGAACCGCATCCTGCACATCGACCCCGTCGACCGCACGGCCGTGGTCGAGGCGGGCGTGATCAACGCCGATCTGTCCAAGGCGACCGCCGAGTACGGCCTGGTCTACCCGCCGGACCCGTCCAGTTGGGAGACCTGCACGATCGGCGGCAACATCGGTACCGGCGCGGGCGGGCTGTGCTGCGTCAAGTACGGGGTGACCGCCGAGTACGTGCTCGGCCTGGACGTGGTGCTCGCCGACGGGGAACTGCTGCGCACCGGACGGCGGACCGCCAAGGGCGTCGCGGGCTACGACCTGACCCGGCTGTTCGTCGGGGCGGAGGGCACCCTCGGCGTGGTCACCCAGGCCACGCTCGCGCTGCGGCCCACGCCGCCGCCCGCGCTGGTGACCGTGGCCCAGTTCGCGAGCACGGGTGCGGCGGCCCGCGCGGTCTCGGCGATCATGGCGGCCGGGCACACCCCCTCGCTGATGGAACTGATGGACGGCACCACGCTGCGCGCGGTGAACGCGCTGGCCAACATGGGCTTGCCGGAGCACAGCGCCGCGCTGCTGCTGATCGCGGTGGACACCCCGGAGCCCGCCGCCGAGTTGGCCGCGATCGAGGCGATCTGTACCGAGGCCGGCGCGTTCGAGGCGTTCACCGCCGAGGATGCCGAGGACTCGGCGCTGTTCATGCAGGCCCGCCGGCTCGCGCTGCCCGCGCTGGAGCGGCTGGGCACGAGCATGATCGACGACGTCGCGGTGCCACGCTCGCGGCTGGGGGACATGCTCGACGGGGTGGCCGCGATCGCCGAGCGGCACGACACGGTGATCGGGGTGTGCGCGCACGCGGGCGACGGGAACACCCACCCGATCGTGATCTTCGACGCGACCGACCCGGCGGCGGTCGAGCGGGCCGGGGTGGCGTTCGACGCGATCATGCGGCTGGGGTTGGACCTGGGCGGCACGATCACCGGCGAGCACGGTGTGGGCATGCTCAAGCGGGACTGGCTCGCCGAGGAACTGGGGCCGGTGGGCGTGCGGGTGCACCGGAGCGTCAAGGCGGCGTTCGATCCGCTGGGGATTCTCAACCCGGGCAAGGTGATCTGAGGGGGCGGGGCTCCGTCGGGCTCGGCGCGGTGGGTCGGTTGTGGTGGTTCGGGGCGGTGCTGGTCCTTTGGAAGTGCCACCGTGTACTCCTGAGGGGGCATGCCTCGGGGGTAGCTCGGGGTTCGGGTCGTCCTGGGGTAGTAGGCCCGATCGGCACTCCCGGCCGACGCCCGGATGGGGGTACGGCGCCTAGATTTGCCGGTGTCGCTCCTGCTGGGGCGTACGGTGCCGCCCTCTCGGGCGGGGCGGGTTCGGATGGAGGTGGCGGTCGTGGACAAGCGGGACAGTCGAGAGGTACGGGTCGCGGCGATCGCCCTGCGCCGGCGTCGACAGGCACGCGCCCAGGCCACCGCCCGACTCGTCACCGCGATCCGTCGCGCCGCCTGACCCCGGACTCGACGCCCGATCACGGCGCGTGATCGCGGCCTGCGATCACCGCGCGCGTCCCTGTGGATCGCTCAACCGGGGACTGCCGATCCAGGGACAAGTGGTCCCTGGATACCGGGCTCGGGAGCGCCGATCCTGAGGACATGAACGATCGACGCGAACTGGCCGACTTCCTGGTGTGCAGCCGCGGCCGGCTCTCCCCGGCGGATGTGGGGCTGCCCGACGGGGCCCGGCGGCGTACCGCGGGGTTGCGGCGCGAGGAGGTCGCGCGGCTGGCCGGGATGTCGGTCGACTACTACGCGCGGCTGGAACAGAACCGGGGCCCCAATCCGTCGCCGCAACTTCTCGCCGCGCTGGCCCGCGCGCTGCGGTTGGACCGGGCCGGCCGCGATCATCTCTTCCACCTGGCCGGGCAGGTGCCGCCGGGACACTCGTCGGGGTGCGACGAGCACGTGTCGCCGACGCTGCTGCTGATGCTCGACCGGTTGCACGACGTACCGGCGCAGGTGCTTTCGGATCTGGGCGACGTGCTGGCGCAGAACGCGATGGCGGTGGCGCTGATGGGGCCGAACGTCGGGCGCAATCTCGTGGTGCGGTGGTTCACCGAGCCGGCCTCGCGGGTGCGATGTCGGGCGGTGGACGCGGAGGGGATGTCCCGGGCCTACGTGGCGGATCTGCGCGCCGCGGGTGCGTTGCGGGGGGACGACGCTCGGCCGGCGGCGCTGGTGGCGCGATTGCGTTCGGAGTCGGCGGAGTTCGCGGCGCTGTGGGATGCGGGTGGGGCGGGGCTGCCCGGGGTGGATGTGCGGTCTGGGGTTGCTGGGCGGGGTGAGGCGGAGGAGACGATTCGGCATCCCGAGGTCGGGGAGGTCACCTTGCGGTGCCAGGTGCTTGATGCCTTGGAGGCGGCACAGCGGTTGGTCGTTTACACGGCTGCGCCCGGGAGTTCGTCGGCGGATCGGTTGGCGTTGCTGCGGGTGGTGGGCGTGCAGGTTTTGTTCGGGGCGGTGGCTTCGGATGCGAATCGGGTTGAGTGACGGGTTGGCCTCATGCGCCGGCCGGGCTGGAATGGGTTCGGCTGACGTTGGGTGTCGGTTTGGTTGGGTTGGCCTCAAGCGCCGGCCGGGCTGATTTGGGTTCGGCTGACGTTGGGCGTTGGTTTGGTTGGGTTGGCCTCAAGCGCCGGCCGGGCTGAGTGGCCTCAAGCGCCGGCCGGGCTGAGTGGCCTCATGCGCCGGCCGGGTTGAGTGGTCTCGTGCGCCGGCCGGGTTGAGGTGGCTTGGTGGGGGTGGGTGGGGTCAGGGGTGGTGGGGGAGGAGGGTGGTCAGGTGGGAATGGTTTACGGTCAGGCCGGATTCTTGGGCTGCTTCGATGCTCAGGTCGGGTGGGAAGCCGTGTGAGTCGTAGAGGGTGAAGATCGTTTCCGCGGGGAGGTCGGGTTCGCCCGCTTCGAGGCGGCGGCGGATCGCCTTGTCGAGGAGGCGGGTGCCTCGGGTGAGGGTGCGGTCGAAGGACTCCTCTTCGCGGGTGGTCTCGGATTCGATCAGGGACGCCGCTCGGGTGAGTTCGGGCCAGGTGGGGCCGAGGTTCGCGACCACGCTCGCGGTGGTCGGGGGCAGGATCGGGCCCTGGATGCCGAGGCGACGGCCGTGTCGGATCGCTCTGCGCATCAGCCGGCGCAGCACGTACCCCGTGCCCTCCTTGCTCGGTCGGATGCCGTCCGCGAGCAGGAACGCGATCGCCCGTGCGTGGTCGGTGACCACTTCGAAGGACACTCGGTCGGGGTTTTCGCGGTCGAGACGGGAGTGGTCGCGGCCCGCCAGTTCCTCCACGGTCGAGAGGGTGGGGCGCAGCAGGTCGGTTTCGATGACGCCGTCGACGCCCTGGAGTACGGTCGCGAGTCGGTCCAGGCCCAGTCCGGTGTCGACGCCGGTGCGCGGGAGGTCGCCCAGTACCGGGAAGCCGCCGCCGGGCTCGGTCCCGCCGCGCACACTGCGCATGAAGACCAGGCTCCACAGTTCGACGAAGCGCTCGGGGTCGACCGCCGGTCCGCCCTCGCGCCCGAACTCCGGGCCCCGGTCGTAGGTCACGTCGGAGCAGGGTCCGCACGGTCCCGGTACGCCCATCGACCAGAAGTTGTCCGCCGCGCCGAGGCGTTGGATCCGCGCCGACGGGATGCCGACCGAGTGCCAGATCCGCGCCGACTCGTCGTCGTCCCGGTACACGGTGATCCACAGCCGGTTCGGGGAGAGGTCGAAGGGGCCGGTCAGCAGGTCGTACGCGAACCCGATCGCCTCCTCCTTGAAGTAGTCGCCGAAGGAGAAGTTGCCGAGCATCTCGAAGAAGGTGGAGTGCCGGCGGGTGTGCCCGATGTTGTCGATGTCCACGGTGCGTACGCACTTTTGTACCGAGGTCGCCCGAGGGAACGCGGGCTCGACGTCGCCCAGGAACCACGGCTTGAACTGGTTCATCCCCGCGTTGGACACGAGCAGGCTCGGATCGGGCGGCAGCAGCGATCCGGACGGTACGGGACGGTGGCCGCGCGTGGTGAAGAAGTCGAGGAAGGTGGAACGGATCTGTGGGGAGAGCATGGCGAATCGGCCTTCGCGAGAGCAGCGGGCGGTGGCAGTACACACACGCCGAGCCGGGCCGAGCCGCGCTATCGCGCTCGGTTCGCCGGCCCGACGCCGGTAGCTCGCTGCCCGTGGATCCGCATACCTCGACGATAACCGACCCCGCGCCGGAGTCGACGGGATTTCCGCGCCGCGAACCGGCTCCGCGCGCCGGCCGGGATGGCCTACCGTGACGGTCATGAGCGAGCAGCCACGCGGTGAGGTACCGGTCGGCCCGGGCGCCGACCTGCGTCCGGACATGGCCGATCGGCTGCGCTCCTACTGGGGCTTCTCCGCGCAGCGCGAACGCCAGGCGGCGATCGGCCGGGCCGCGCCGCGCAAGCGCCGGCACGTCGAGGTGCAGTGCGGCAAGTGCGGTTCGACCAAGGTGAGCACCGACATCGTCGGTGACTACGTGTGCGGCTCGTGCGCCGCGCGCTGGCGTCCGCCGACCGCCGCGGACGGTCCCACGTGCCCGGAGTGCGGCTCGGGCAAGGTGTCCTCGATGCCGTACGGGGACCGCAAGTGCCGGGACTGTGATCACCAGTCGCGGCCCAGCTGACCTGCGGTTTCGCCGGGGCGGCCGGGTCTTCCCGGGCCGGTATGCCCTTGTTTTCCAAGGCTGTTGCGGATACCCACGAGGTCGAACGATCAACGTGGGAGGCAGCGCCATGGCAGGACGTCTTCAGGACCACGTCGCGGTGATCACCGGCTCCGGGGCGGGCATCGGGCGCGGGATCGCGCGGCGGTTCGCGGCCGAGGGTTGCCGGATCCTGGTCAACGACATCAGGGCGGAGTCGGCGGATCGGGTCGCCGCCGAGATCACCGACGCGTTCGGCGTCGACACGCTCGCGGTCGTCGCCGATGTCACGGTGAAGGCGGACGCGGTCGGTCTGGTCGAGGCCGCGCTGGCCCGATGGGGCCGGCTGGACACGCTGGTGAACAACGCGTGGGGCGGTGGGCGGATCAACCGCCTGGAGAACAAGACGGACGAGATGTTGCGGCACGGTCTGGACATGGCCCTGTGGGCCGGGTGGTGGACGATGCGCGCGGCGTTCGAGCCGATGCGGGACGCGGGCGGCGGCAGCGTGATCAACATCGCCAGCCTGAACGGGGTCAACGCGCACCGGTTCACCGCCGAGTACAACGTCGGCAAGGAGGCGCTGCGCGCGCTCACCCGCTCGGCCGCGCGCGAGTGGGCGCCGCATCAGATCCGGGCCAACGTGATCTGCCCGGGGGCCAGGACGGAGGCGTTCGCCGCGTTCGCCAAGGTGAACCCGGAGGCCGCCGCGACCGCCGAGGCGGCCAACCCGATGGGTCGGATGGGCGACCCGGAGACGGACATCGGCGGGGCCGCGCTGTTCTTGGCCAGTGACGATTCGCGCTACGTCACCGGCAACACGCTGTTCGTCGGTGGCGGGACGCACATCAACGGGTCGACCTGGGCGCCGACGCCGGAGGAGGATCGGCTCGACTAGCCGACAATGTCCTGGATATCCGATCATGATCGGATGAAATCCCGTGATGCTCACCACTCTTGCGAGTAATCGTCAAACTGACGAGTAATCGTGTTATGCTGACGACATGGACACCGCGACCACGGCCTTGCTGACGGACCACTACGAGCTGACGATGCTCGAAGCCGCACTGCGCAGCGGTGCGGCGCACCGCCGTTCGGTGTTCGAGGTCTTCGCCCGCCGGCTGCCGGACGGCCGCCGCTACGGCGTGACCGCCGGCACCGGGCGGCTGCTCGACGGCATCGAGAACTTCCGCTTCGACGACGAGACGCTGCGCTTCCTCGGCGAGGCCGGCGTGGTCGGCCCGGCGACGCTGGACTGGCTGGCGGGCTACCGCTTCACCGGCAACATCTGGGGTTACGCCGAGGGCGAGTGCTGGTTCCCGGGGTCGCCGCTGATCGTGGTCGAGGGCAGCTTCGCCGAGGCGGTGGTGCTGGAGACGCTGATCCTGTCGGTCCTCAACCACGACGCCGCGGTGGCCGCCGCCGCCTCCCGGATGACGTCGGCCGCCGCCGGGCGGCCGTGCATCGAGATGGGCTCGCGGCGCACCCACGAGGAGGCCGCAGTGGCCGCCGCGCGCGCCGCGTACATCTGCGGGTTCGCGAGCACCTCGAACCTGCGCGCCGGGCAGCGGTACGGCATCCCGACCCGGGGCACCAGCGCGCACGCGTTCACGCTCCTGCACGACGACGAGCGCGAGGCGTTCGCGGCGCAGGTGGCCGCGCTCGGCGCGGACACCACGCTGCTCGTGGACACGTACGACGTGGCGAGCGCGGTACGCACGGCGGTGGACGTGGCCGGGCACGAACTCGGGGCGGTCCGGCTCGACTCGGGCGACCTGCTGCTGCTCGCCCACCGGGTGCGCGCGCAACTCGACGAGCTCGGCGCGGTCAAGACCCGGATCGTGGTCACCAGCGACCTCGACGAGTACGCGATCGCCTCGCTGCGGGCGGCGCCCGTGGACGCCTACGGGGTCGGCACCCAGTTGGTCACCGGTTCGGGGCAGCCGACCGCGTCGCTGGTGTACAAGCTGGTCGCGCGGGCGATGAGCGACGCGCCGGACGCGCCGCTGGTGCCGGTGGCCAAGAAGTCGCCGGGCAAGCCGAGCCACGGCGGCCGCAAGAGCGCCGTGCGGCGCTACGACGCGGACGGGGTGGCCGAGGCCGAGGTGCTGCGGCCGTTCCGGGCCGACGCGGAAGTCGTGGCGGGCGAGCGGGAATTGCTGGTCCCGTTGGTGCTCGACGGGGAGATCGTGGGCCGCGAGCCGCTGTCGGCGGCGCGGGACCGACACGCGCGTTCGCGTGAGGAACTGCCGCTTTCGGCTACGCAGCTCTCGCGCGGGGAACCGGTACTTCCGACCATCTACGAGTAGACGCGAGCGGTTCGTCGGAGTCGACGGACCCGCCACGAGGAGGCAGGCGGCGATGACCCGGGCATTGATCGTGGTCGACGTACAGAACGACTTCTGCGAGGGAGGCAGCCTCGCGGTCGCGGGCGGGGCGGCGGTCGCCGAGGCGATCCGACACCACGTCGCGGCCAACGCGGCCGAGCAGCCGCCGGACCCCGTGCACGCGGAGACACCGGCGTACGCGCACATCGTGGCCACGCGGGACCACCACGTGGATCCCGGGGCGCACTTCTCGGCGACGCCGGACTACGTGGAGACCTGGCCGACGCACTGCGTGGCCGGTACCGAGGGGGCGCGCTTCCACCCGGCGTTCGCGTCGGCGGTCGAGTCGGGGCGGGTCGAGGAGATCTTCTCCAAGGGCGCACACGCGGCCGCGTACAGCGGGTTCGAGGGGGTGGCCTCGGACGGGACGTCGTTGGCGGAGTGGCTGCGCGAGCGTGGGGTCACCCAGGTGGACGTGGTGGGGATCGCCACGGACCACTGCGTGCGGGCGACCGCGTTGGACGCGGTGCGGGAGGGGTTTGCGACGCGGGTGTTGTTGGGGCTGACGGCGGGGGTGGCGGCTGGGACGACCTCCGCTGCGGTTGCCGAGCTTCGGGGGGCGGGGGCGGTTTTGGTGGGCGAGCCGGCCTTGCCCTGAGGCCGGGCGGGCTTGGGGGGGGTGGGTGGGCTTTTTTGGCCTCATGCGCCGGCCGGGCTGGGTGCCCTCAAGCGCCGGCCGGGCTGGGTGCCCTCAAACGCCGGGCAGGCTGGGTGGCCTCATGCGCCGGCCGGGCTGAGTTGGCCTCAAGCGCCGGCCGGGCTGGGTGCCCTCAAACGCCGGGCAGGCTGGGTGGCCTCATGCGCCGGCCGGGCTGGGTGGCCTCATGCGCCGGCCGGGCTGGGTGGCCTCATGCGCCGGCCGGGCTGAGTTGGCCTCATGCGCCGGCCGGGCTGGGTGGCCTCAAACGCCGGGCAGGCTGGGTGGCCTCAAGCGCCGGCCGGGCTGTTGGGGTTGGCTGGTCGGTTTTTGTGGGTGGCGTGGGTGTTTGTTGTGCCCCGGTGTGCGGTGGGGATTTGTCGTGCACTTTCCCGGTGGGGTTTGGTCAGGGGGTGGGGCCGATCGTTACTCGGGCGGCGGTGCCGGTGCGGGTGGGGCCTTCTGTGGTGATTGTGGTGCCGGTGTGGGGGGTTTTTACGCCGGTGTCGGGGGCCGTGGGGGACCAGTACTCGGCGTTGTCGGTGAAGGTGGGGACGCCTGGGCGGGAGGGGAAGCTGCCCATGCGGCCCAGGTTGATCGCCGAGGTCCGTTCCGTGGTGGAGGTCAGGGCGGCGTCGGCGGTCTGGAAGCGGGTGGGGAGGGGTTTTCCGGTCGGGTCCAGGAGGGGGGCCGGGTGGATGTCGACGGGCAGGATCAGGCCTTCGCCGGGGTGTCGGGAGACGTCGTTGTCGGTGAAGGCGGTGTCCCACAGCCAGATCAGGACGCCCTCGCCGTACGGGAAGTGGGCGGCCACCCGTTTGTTGCCGATGATTTGGTACGGGCCGTTGACGAGGGCGGTGTCCGAGCCGACGTATTGCCGGTTCTCCACGATGTACCAGCGTTTGGCCTTGCTGCCGGGGCGTGCCGGCAACGGGACGAGCAGTGCCTGTGGGTCGCCCGTGGACTGGTTCGGCGCGAGTTGCACCACGGTCTTGCGGGTCGGGTCCACGATGCGTACGTCCAGCCAGCCCAGTTGCAGCTTCTCCCACGCGGACAGCGAGCCCGGCAGTGAGCCCGCGCCGTCCTCGTCGCCGAGGTAGCCGCCGAGCGCCATCAGCGACCAGAAGCCCGGCGGGCCGTCGGTCGAGTTGCCCCGGTCGTACAGGTCCGGCAGGCCCAGGTTGTGGCCGAACTCGTGTGCGATCACGCCCAGTCCGCCGTTCTCCGGCTGGATCGTGTAGTCCCCGGCCCAGATCCCGGAGTCGCCGATCGGTGTGCCGCCCGCGCGGTTCGTCGCCGGCCCGGTGCGACCGACCTGGTCGGCGTACGCGTACCAGCGGTGCGACCACACCGCGCCCCGGCCCTGTTCGCCGCCGCCCTGGGCCTTGTCCACGCCGGCGTGCACGATCTCCAGGTTGTCGAGGTAGCCGTCCGGCTCGTCGAATTCGCCGTCGCCGTCGAAGTCGTCCCGGTCCCAGCGGTCGAACGACGCGAGCTCGTCGCGGACCTGTGCGGCGGTCAGCCCCTTCGCGATCCGCCCGTCGTACCAGACCTTCATCGCGTCCCGGACCAGATCCCACACGTCCTGGCACACGTTGCGGCCGCACCCGTCGTTGCCGTAGCGCGCCTCGTTGTAGGGCACCCGGACCCAGTCGGTGACCTCGCCGTCGAGCGAGTAGCGGCCCGCGGACTGCGCGCGGTAGTACGAGGCCAGCGAGGGCGAGTCGGTGCCCGGGCCGAAGAACAGGTCCCGGAAGTGGTCGCGTTCGTAGCTCGATCGCCACAGCGTCGTGGTGTCCTCGGTCCGGTTCGGCGCCGGGATGGTGCCGTGTCGAGGACCCGGCCGGGAGCTGTAGCGGTGCCCGTTCGGCGCGTCGAGGCGATCGCCGAACTCGACCAGGACCACGAACACCCGCGCCTCGGCGGGCGGCCGGGTCTCCGCGGCGCCCGCCCCGCCCGCCGGCACGGTACGCGCCGTCAACGCCGGGTCCTCGGTCATCGCCCGTACCGCCGCGTCGCGTCGTTGTCTGCGCCGCTCGGTGAAGGGATGCGCCAGGTCGTCGTCGCGTTCGACGAGGATTCCGGAGTCGGTGTGCTCGCCCGGGAGGTCCGCGATCCGGCCCGGCGCGGCCGGGGCGGCCGGCACGAGCAGTGCGCACAACGCGGTGACGACGACGAGGGTGACGTGCCTGCGGTTCACGTGGACTCTCCGGGTATCGGGCGGTCCTGGGGTCCGGCGGGATCGGTGCTCCGACCGGTCGCGAGAGGGTGCCCGAAGCCGGGAGCGACAAATCCCGATCGCAATCGAATGGTTACATTGCGCGGCGTGAGCAGTAGCGTGAGAGCGGGGGGCGTGCACAAAGGGGTGCAGGGGAGGTGGTGCGTCGTGGCAAGAGGAGATTTCTTCCGACTCGGCTACGGCGTATTCGTCACGATCGTCTTGACGGTCTCACTATTGGCGGCCTGGGAGCCGCGCACCGTGGCGGGTGCTGCCGTCGCCATGGGTATCGGAGTCGCGCTGGGTACGACGACGGCAGTGCTCGGCATCCGCGCTCGGCATCACCAGCCTCGGGTCACGACCCGCGGATGACGGTGGTCCGGGCGGCCTTGTCGTGCAGACACTGGTGCCACGGCTGATCCCAGAACTGCCACAACACGTTGACCAGCCAGAAGATCGTGCCCAGGCAGGGCACGATCGGGGGCAGCGTGAACACGCCGGCGCGGGTCCATGCGGCCGATCCAGCGATGGGCCCGCCGTCGGCCACCCGCACCACCCGGATGCGCAGCACCCGCTTGCCGAGCGTGCGACCGTAGCGGTCGAGCTGGAAGCCCTCGTAGAGGAAGTACACCAGCGAGAAGATCAGCCCCGAGGTGAACTGCGAGCCGAAGGTCATGTCGTCGTAGTCGTAGTCGGTGATCGGCCACGAGATCAGGCCCGCGACCACGCCGACGATGATGGTGTCGATGATCCGCGCGACCAGCCGTCGCAGCGGACCGCCGAGCTCAGGCCCGGCCCCGTAGCCGCCCGTGCCGCCACCCGCGCCGTAGGACGGGTCCTGGCCGTACGGGCCGCCCTGACCGTACGGATACTGCCCGGTCGGGTCCTGGCCGTACGGCGGTTGCCCGGAGGGATTCTCGCCGTACGGAGGTTGCCGCTGTCCCGACGGGTCCGGCCCGGGAGGCGGTTGTTGTCCGCCGTACGGCGGCTGCTGTCCGTGGGGCGGTCGACCGGGCGGCGGTTGCTGCCCGTAGGGGTTTCGACCCGAGGGGTCGTCTCCGAACGGATCGGGCGGTGGAGGCGGTGCACTACCTGTCATAAATCCGAGTAAACCGGACAGAAGCTGACGCGACCGTGACGTGTTCGACCAATCCGGTCGTGTCGCGTCTGTACGGGTGACGAGGTGACGCGGGGGTGAGGGGCGACCGGGTGACGAGCCGGCCGCGCCCGGTCCGGTCGGTCAGTCGCGCGCGACGAACGTGCGCGCCGCCTTGTCGTGCAGCCCCTGCCGCCACGGCCGATCGAAGAGACCCCACAACGCGCCGAGCACGCCGACCACGAACACGCCCGGTACGTACAGGACCAGCCAGCGTCGCACCGACTGCCACAGCGAGGGGGTGTCGTGGCTGTCCAGGTCCGCGACGCGCAGGCCGAACAGGGTCTTGCCGAGCGAGCGGCCCCACTTCCAGGTGGGCAGCGCCTCGTACAGCAGCGCGGCCACGAGCACGGCGCCGAGCACCATCGCGATCGCGGTGCCGGTGGTGCCGTCGATCAGCCAGACCGTGGTGTCGCGGCCCTCGTAGCGGGCCCGGTCGATCTTGTCCCGGATGTGCTCGACCGCGTCCGGGACGAGCGGGATGCCGACCGCGACGCCGGCCGCGAGCGGCACCAAGGCGTCGGCGATCCGGGCCAGCAGCCGCCGGCCCAGGTTCGCCGGGCGCCGTTCGTTGCTGCCGAAGATGTCGGCCTGGACCGGTCGCCACGGCCCCGGCTCCTCGGCCGCGCGCTGTGGCGGCACCCCGCCCGCCGGCGGCGTCGCGCCGCGCGCCGGGCCGGTGGGGGCGGTCGGGCCGGACCACGACGTGCCCGCGTCGGACGAGCCGGCGGCACCGGGACCGGGTGAGCCGGCCGGCGGTGCGTACATACCGGTCGAGGACATGTCGTGCGGAGCGCCGACGCGCGCGGACAACACCTCGCCCTGGATCACCCGGCCGCCCTGCTCGATCGCCTCGGGGCCGCCGGACTCTTGGGCCCGGTCCGGTTGTTCGGCGGCGGGCCGGCCGGGTTCCTCGGCCGGCCGGCTGCTGTCCGGCACCCAGGCACCGCCGTCCCAGTAGCGGATGTGGCCGGTGATCTCCGGATCCGGGTACCAACCCGGTGCGGGTGCAGAGGACATGGGCGGGATTTTGCCGTACCGGAGGGGTGACGTGTACGCCCCGGGTCACATCCGGGCCCGAACACCACCGTCGAGCCGGTTCGCCCGGGCCCTGGGCTGATGGCAGCATGGGACCCATGAGTGTCGCTCCCATCGAGGTCGAGAAGCAGAAGCCCGAAGAGGACGTCCGGGCGGAGACCCCATGGGTGTGCATCGTCTGGAACGACCCGATCAATTTGATGTCGTACGTGACCTACGTCTTCCAGTCCTACTTCGGCTATCCGAAGAAGAAGGCGGAGAAGCTCATGCACGACGTGCACCACAAGGGCCGGGCCGTGGTCTCGTCGGGGACGCGCGAGGAGATGGAGCGCGACACCACCGCGATGCACGGATTCGGCCTGTGGGCCACCATCCAGCACGACAAGTGACACCCGCTCGGTTCGCTCGGCCCGGCCGGCCCTCCGGTCCGCCTCATATTCCCCGGGAGTTGCACAGCCTGTGAACGGCCTCTTCATGCGCGGACGCTCGGGACGACCCGAGATCGTCCTGGAGGACATGCACGTGCGAGTGCTGGCCGATCTGTGCGGTCAACTGGTCGAGATGGTCTCGCCCGACGACGAGGCGAGCGATCCGCTGGCCGCCGAACTGGGCCTGACCGGGCTCGGCTCGACGGACACACCGGTCACCCCGGACGACCCCGCGCTCGCCCGCCTGCTGCCGGACGCCTACGCCGAGGACGCCGAGGCGGCGGCCGAGTTCCGCCGCTACACCGAGACCGACCTGCGGCTGCGCAAGCGCGACAACGCGCGGATCGTGCTGGCCGATCTGGCCGAGCTGGTCGACCTCACCGAACCTCCGGGCGCCGAGGAGTTGCGCGCGCAGGGCGGCGAGCACCGCGTGGTGCTCGACGAGCAGGGCATCCAGGCCTGGCTCGGCACGCTCAACGACCTGCGCCTGGTGATCGGTACCCGGCTCGAAGTCACCGAGGACATGGAGGAGTTCGAGGCCAAGCTGGCGGACGACGATCCGCGACGCTGGCTGTTCGCGGTCTTCCACTGGCTGGGCGGGCTGCAGGACTCGCTGCTCGGGGCGCTGTAGGCGCGCATCGCGGCCGCGGTGCCTGCCTCGGGCCGTGGCTGCGTGCTGCCCCCGTGCCCCCGGCCGCGGCGCGCATCGCCGGCCGCGGCACGCTCCGCCGGCGGGGGCATGCCCCCGGTCGCGGGAGCACATCCGGCGAAAGGGACACGCCGGATCGATCGGCATTCGGGTTTCCGCTCGTTTTCGTTGGTAAGACGGCCTCCGTGCCAACGAACGGGAGCGATTCATGACGGACATCAAGGCCGAGTCGAGCGCGCGGGCGGCCGAACCGGGTGTCGATGCCGAGGGGTACGAACGGGGGCTGAACGGCCGTCAGATCCAGATGATCGCGATCGGCGGCGCGATCGGCACCGGGCTCTTCCTGGGCGCGGGCGGCGCGATCGAGAAGGCCGGGCCGTCGCTGATCGCGGCCTACGCGGTGGCCGGCGTACTGATCTTCTTCGTCATGCGCGCGCTGGGCGAGCTGCTGATGTACCGGCCGGTGGCGGGCAGTTTCGCCGAGTACGCGAGAGAGTTCTTCGGGCCGTTCGCCGGGTTCGTGACCGGGTGGACATATTGGATCATGTGGGTTGTCACCGGGATGGCCGAGATCACCGCGGCGGGTGTCTACGTGCAGTACTGGTGGTCCTGGATCCCGCAGTGGGTGACCGCGCTGGTGGTCCTGCTTGCGCTGTTCGCCGCCAACCTGATCTCGGTCAAGCTGTTCGGCGAGTTCGAGTTCTGGTTCTCGATGATCAAGGTGACCGCGATCGTCGGGATGATCCTGGTCGGCATCGGGGTGCTGATCCTCGGCTTCGGCGAGGCCGGTGACCAGGCGTCCGTCTCGCATCTGTGGTCGGACGGCGGGTTCGCGCCCAACGGTGTCGGCGAGACGTTGATGGTGCTCCAGATCGTGATGTTCGCTTTCCTGGGCGTCGAGCTGATCGGTGTCACCGCGGGGGAGGCGCGGGACCCGGAGAAGGTGCTGCCGCGCGCGATCAACACCATCCCGTTCCGGATCGGGCTGTTCTACATCGGCGCCCTGGTGATCATCCTCTCGCTCGCGCCGTGGACCGACTTCCACGCCAAGGAGAGCCCGTTCGTGCTCGTCTTCGACCGGGTGGGCATCCCGGCCGCGGCGGCGATCATCAACTTCGTGGTGCTCACCGCCGCGCTGTCCTCGTGCAACTCGGGCCTGTACTCCACCGGCCGGATGTTGCGCACGCTCGCGGTCGAGGGGCAGGCGCCGCCGCGGATGAGCACGCTCAGCTCGCATCGGGTGCCGGCCATGGCGATCACCGTGTCGGCGATCGTGATGGGCGCCGGCGTGCTGATCAACGCGCTGGTGCCGGACAAGGCGTTCATGTACATCACCTCGGTGGCCACCGTGGGCGCGCTGTGGACCTGGGGCATGATCGTCGCGTGCCAGATGCGCTACCGGCGCGCGGTGGACCGGGGGCGGCTGGCCGGACACGGCTTCCGGATGCCGGGCGCGCCGTACACGGGCTGGGCGGTGCTGGCCTTCCTGCTGATGGTGGTGGTCCTGCTCGGGTTCTCGGCGGACACCAGGATCGCGTTGTACGTGGTGCCGATCTGGGTGGCGTTCCTGGTGGTCGCCTATGTCTCGGCGCGACGCGGCAAGCCGGTGGGGGTCTGAGCGGCGGACCGGACGGCCCGGTGCGCGGGGCGCCGGATCGGGTGGGGGTGAGGTGTCGCGCGGGTGCCGGGGGCGCTCAGTACGCTCGGGGCATGCTCACCATCACCGCAGCCCTGCGCGATCGGATCGTCGCCCACGCCCGTGCCGACCACCCCGACGAGGCGTGCGGCGTCGTCGCGGGCCCCGAGGGCAGCGACCGCCCCGAGCGGTTCATCCCGATGCTCAACGCCGCGCGGTCGCCCACGTTCTACGAGTTCGACTCGGCCGACCTGTTCAAGCTCTACCGCGAGATGGACGACCGGGACGAGGAGCCGGTGATCGTCTACCACTCGCACACCGCGACCGAGGCGTACCCCTCGCGCACGGACGTGTCGTACGCCTCCGAGCCCAACGCGCACTACGTGCTCGTGTCGACGCGGGAGGAGGAGACGTACGAGTTCCGGTCGTACCGGATCGTCGACGGTGTGATCACCGAGGAGGAGGTCAACGTGGTGGAGGCCTATTGATCCGGCCGACGGCCGTTCGAGGGTTGTCGGTGACTGTTCGAAGGCCGACGGGCGGGTGATTTCGGAACGAATGCCCGATCCGTCGGATGCCGGCATCGAGATGCGTCTCACCTGTCGGTATGGCACGTTCCGGCATACGAGATCACATCGGAGCCTCCCGATGGAATGGCTAGCATGACCATATGCGTTATGCGGGCGTGAATATGACGGAAGCGGTAGCGGGCGGTGCCCCGGGCGCGCTTCTCGTCGCACGCCTGCACGTCGATCTGTGCCGACTCTCCAGCGCCCTCTGTCGCGCTGCGCGCGTGAGCTGATCCGCTCCGGATCGGCCACCAGGCACCCCAGGCAGCAGGCACGTCCCGCAGCACCGGCGCACGCGAACGATCCCCGCCCCACGGTCTCCACCGTCCCCGCTGGAGCTTCAAGGGTGCGGCCCGCGTCCGGACTGCGTTCTCTCCGTACGCGTCACCACCAGAGGAGCGCATCCATGGCCATCGAGGTCCGCATCCCGACCATCCTTCGTACCTACACCGACGGCGCCAAGGCCGTACCCGGCTCGGGTGCCACCCTCGCCGACCTGCTGGTCGACCTGGAGGCCCGGCACCCGGGCGTTCGTGGCCGGCTGGTGGAGGAGAACGGCGAGCTGCGCCGCTTCGTCAACGTCTACCTCAACGACGAGGACGTGCGCTTCACCGGCGGCCTCGGCACCAAGTTGGACGACGGCGACACGGTCACCATTCTTCCGGCGGTCGCCGGCGGCGCGATCTGATGCGTTACGAATCGTTGCTCGATTCGGTCGGCCGCACCCCGCTGGTCGGCCTGCCGACGCTGTCGCCGTCGCCGACCGTGCGGGTGTGGGCCAAGCTGGAGGACCGCAACCCGACCGGGTCGATCAAGGACCGTCCGGCCCTGCACATGATCGAGGCGGCCGAGCGGGACGGGCTGCTCACCCCCGGTTGCACGATCCTGGAGCCGACCTCGGGCAACACCGGCATCGCGTTGGCGATGGCGGCCAAGCTCAAGGGCTATCGGATCGTCTGCGTGATGCCGGAGAACACCTCCGAGGAGCGCCGCGAACTGCTGCGCATGTGGGGCGCGCGGATCATCGGGTCGCCCGCGGCGGGTGGCTCCAACACGGCGGTGCGGGTGGCCAAGGAGCTCGCGGCCGAGAATCCCGACTGGGTGATGTTGTACCAGTACGGCAACCCGGCCAATCCGGACGCGCACTACGCCACGACCGGCCCCGAACTGCTGGAGGACCTGCCCACGATCACCCACTTCGTGGCCGGTCTGGGCACCACCGGCACGCTGATGGGGGTCGGCCGCTACCTGCGCGAGAAGGTCCCGGGAGTGACCATCGTGGCGGCCGAACCGCGCTACGACGACGTCGTGTACGGCCTGCGCAACCTCGACGAGGGCTTCGTGCCGGAGCTGTACGACGCCGACGTGCTGACCACGCGCTACTCGGTGGGCTCCGCCGACGCGGTCCGGCGCACCCGTGAACTGCTGGAGAAGGAAGGCATCTTCGCGGGCATCTCGACCGGCGCGGTGCTGCACGCGGCCCTCGGGATCGCGCGCAAGGCGGTCAAGGCGGGGGAGTCGGCCGACATCGCCTTCGTGATCGCGGACGCGGGTTGGAAGTATCTGTCCACCGGTATCTACACGGCCGAGAGCACGGAGGCCGCGGTGGAGGGTCTTCAGGGTCAGCTTTGGGCTTGAGTTGCGTGGTGCGAGGCTCCGGCTGAGCCTTCGCGCCGGGTCTTCTTCGCGCCGGGTCTTCTTCGATCGCCCCCGGGCCGCCTTCGGGCGCCGGGGGCGTTCGGTTTTCCGGGGGTGGGCGGGGGTGGGCCGTGATGGCGGGCTGGGCGGGCTGGGCGGCGGGTGGGCCCGCAGGGCGCCGTGCACGCGCGGCTGCCGCTCACGGAGGCGGTCGAGGCGCGTCGGGTGGCGGACGCGATCAAGGGGATCGCTTCGGGTCGTGCGGAGGACGGCTGCTCGCGGCCGATGGGGCATCCGCATCCGGGAAGAGGCGAACCGAATTCCGGCTCAGGGGAGGGGGACGGGCCAGGACGCGCCGGTGGGTGGGTCGCGCCGGACGGTCTGCGTGCCGTCGGCGCCGATGGTGAGGCCGAAGCGGTCGAGGCCACCCTGGCTGCGGTCGCCGGCAGGGAATCGGGGTCGTTCGACCTGTGGGCGTGTGCGCTGGTGCGACACGCCTATGTCGAGCTGTTACCAGCACCGCTATAGGCAAGCGGCCCGAACGCTGTCGGGCGCTGAGCAAGTAGCACGCCGCGGGGACAGTTCGCTCTCGACACGGCATTGGGTTGCCTGTGTCCAGGCTGAGGCGTACGCCGGTCTCGGCGAGACGACAGCCTGCGCCCGCCTGGTCTCCAATCGAGATTGCATTCGGAACGGCGCGGTTCTTCGGTCAGGTGGGGAGGCCGGATTGGGTGGCGAGGGTGGTCAGGGCTTGTTGGAGGGCCTGGCGGGCGGCGGGGGTCAGGTGGGCGGTGAGGGCCTCGTCGAGGGCGTGGGCGGCGGTGGTGCACTCGGCGAGGAGGGTGCGGCCGTGGTCGGTGAGGGTCAGGACTTGGCGGCGGCGGTCGGCCGGGTCGCGTTCGCGGCGGATCGCGCCGAGTTCTTCGAGTTGGTCGGCGAGGCTGACCACCAGGCTGGGCGCGACGCCCATGGTGCGGGCGATCTCCTGTTGTGAGTCGGCGGCGCCGGCGGCCAGGACCGCCATCAGGCCGACCTGTTTGGGCTTGAGGCCGTACGCCTGGACCTGTTCGGTGAAGCGCTCGGTGACGATCGCGCCGATGGTGCCCAGGCGGAACGTCACCGTGCTCGTCAGCGGACCCTGACCCTTGACATCTTTCATGGGTTGCATAATAACCTGGGAGAATCATTCAGAGCTTGAATCATTCAAGGAGTGAAGTCATGCGACGTGCGGTGCTGGTTCTCAATGCGGTGATGGCGTTGGGGTCGGCGGCCTCGGCGGTGCTCGGCATGGTCGACCCGGGGATCCTGTCGGCGCCCGGGAGCGAGGTGAGCGACGGAATGGACATGTACGCCCAGGCGTACGGCGTTCGCGCCATCCCGCTCGCCGCCGGCCTGCTCTATCTCCTCGCCCGGCGCGCGGACCGGGGTCTGACGCCGATCCTGCTCGTGGCCGGCGTCGCACAGGTGGGCGACGCGGTGATCGGGATCGAACAGGGCATCACCGGCATGGCGATCGGCGGCACCCTGGGCGCGACCGTGCACCTCGCCTCCGCGTGGTGGCTCTCGCGTCCGCCGGCCCGCACACTCGCCCCCGGCGCGATCAACGCCGGCTGAGCCGCTCGCGCGTCGGGACAACGGGCCGGCCGCGAGGCCTCCGGATTCGTCATGGGCGTCGCGACAACTCCCCCAGTGGCCCGCCCCGTTGCCCGACGCGGAGACGACGGGGCGGCCGACCACCCGCACTTGGCCGCCTCCGGCCGCGACACCTACTCGGCCCACCCCCGGCGCGTCAGCGCCTACGACTTGATCGTCGACCAGTGATCGACGAGCGTGCGAGGAGAGCGGCGGAGCCGCCGGTTCGCGCGAAGCGCGTTTGATCCGGCGGCCGGAGGTCGCTGTCGGTCCGAAGGGCCGTTGTCCCGTGACGTCGGTCACCCCCATGCCCGTTGTGCACCGGGACGTACCCCTCCCCTGCGTACTCTCAGGGGGTGGCATTCGCATCCAACGACGCGCCGATCGGGATCTTCGACTCGAGCTTTGGTGGCCTGACCGTGGCCAGGGCCGTGCTCGACCAGCTCCCGAACGAGCCGATCCGCTATCTCGGCGACACCGCGCGGCAGCCCTACGGGCCGAGGCCGATCGCGGAGGTTCGTCGCTATGCGCTGGAATGCCTGGACCGGCTCGTGGACGAGGGCGTGAAGCTCCTGGTCATAGCCTGCAACAGCGCGTCCGCCGCGATGTTGCGGGACGCGCGCGAGCGGTACGCCGTACCGGTGGTCGAGGTGATCAAGCCGGCCACCCGGCGCGCCGCGGCGGCCACTCGCAACGGGCGGGTCGGGGTGATCTCGACCCAGGCCACGAAGACCTCGATGGCCTACGAGGACGCGTTCGCCGCCGCACCGCACATCAACCTCACCACCCAGGCGTGCCCGCGCTTCGTCGAGTTCGTCGAGCGCGGGGTGACCAACGGCGACGAACTGCTCAAGGTCGCCCGGGGCTACCTCGATCCGGTCGTGTCCGAGGGTGTGGACACCCTCATCCTCGGCTGTACGCACTACCCGCTGCTCACCGGAGTCATCTCCTACGTCATGGGGGAGCAGGTCACGCTGATCTCGAGCGCGGAGGAGACCGCGAAGGACGTCTACCGCGCACTCGCGGCCGGCGGCCTGATGCGGGACACCGGACAGGCCGCGCCCGACCACCAATTCCTCACCACGGGCGATCCCGCCCAGTTCCGCGACGTGGGTCGCCGGTTCCTCGGCCCCGAACTCGCGCACGTCGACGCGCTCGGAGCCCTCACGTGAAACTCACCGTCGTCGGCTGTTCCGGCAGCTTCCCCGGCCCGGACAGCCCCTGCTCGTGCTACCTCCTGGAAGCCGACGGGGTCCGCATCCTGATCGATCTCGGCAACGGCGCGCTCGGCCCGCTGCAACGGCACGCCACGCTCGACTCGATCGACGCGGTGCTGCTCAGCCACCTGCACGCGGACCACTGTCTCGACCTCGCCTGCTACTTCGTGGCTCGCAAGTACTGCCCGTCCGGCGAGCTGCCCCGGCTGTCGGTGTACGGACCGGCCGATACGCACGAGCGGATCGCGCGCGCGTACGACGTCGAGGGCGCCATCGACAACGGGCGGATGGGCGACGTGTTCGACTTCCGCACGGTGGTCACCGGCACCTTCGAGGTCGGCCCGTTCCGGATCACCGCCGACCGCATGCCGCACCCGGTGGAGTCGTACGCCTACCGGATCGAGGCCGGCGGCCGGTCGCTGGTCTACTCCGGCGACACCGGGGTCAGCGACGACCTGGTCCGGATCTCGCGCGGCGCCGACCTGCTGTTGTGCGAGGCGTCGTTCGAGCACGGCCGGGAGAACCTGCCGCATGTGCACCTGAACGGCCGCCAGGCCGGCGAGCACGCCGAACGGGCGGGCGTGGGAAGGCTGTTGCTCACCCACATCCCGCCGTGGACGAGCCGCGGACGCAATCTCGACGACGCCCGCAAGACCTTCACCGGCGCTGTCGAGCTGGCCCTGCCGGACGCCGCGCACACGGTCTGAGCCCGCTCGGGTGTCCGGTCCGAACGGGTGCGTGCCACCGCTTAGGCTGGGTCCATGTCACGAGTAGACGGCCGTACCCCCGACCAGCTTCGCCCGGTCACGTTCCAGCGCAAGTGGCTCGACCACGCCGAGGGCTCGGTCCTCGTCGAGTTCGGCCGTACGCGTGTCCTGGTCGCCGCGAGCGTCACCGAAGGCGTGCCGCGCTGGCGCAAGGGCAGCGGGGAGGGCTGGGTCACCGCCGAGTACTCGATGTTGCCGCGCGCCACCCACACGCGCGGGGATCGCGAGTCGGTCAAGGGCCGGATCGGCGGGCGTACGCACGAGATCTCGCGGCTGATCGGCCGTTCGCTGCGCGCGGTGATCGACACCAAGGCGCTCGGCGAGACCACGATCCACCTCGACTGCGACGTGCTCCAGGCGGACGGTGGCACCCGGACCGCGGCGATCACCGGCGCGTACGTCGCGCTGGCCGACGCGGTGAGCTGGGCGCGCGAGCACAAGCTCACCCGCAAGGGAGCCAACCCGCTGGTCGGTTCGGTGGCGGCGGTCAGCGTCGGGATCATCGACGGTGTGCCGATGCTCGATCTTCCCTACGAGGAGGACGTCCGGGCCGACACCGACATGAACATCGTGTGCACCGGGGACGGACGCTTCGTCGAGGTGCAGGGCACCGCGGAGAAGGAGCCCTTCGATCGCGCGCTGCTGAACAACCTGCTCGACCTCGGCGCGCGGGGCTGCGAGGAGCTGACGGTGCTTCAGCAACTCGCGCTGGAGTCCTGAGCGGAACCCGTACGGCAACCGCCCGGGCACGACCGCGAAGTCGCTTTCCCGGGCATACCACCGCAAGTGGTGGTCACGTGCCGGTTGCGAGTGTCACGTACGCGCAACCGGCACGCACCGGGTGTGCCACGGTCGGCCCGGCGCGGGCCCGGTCACCAGTACGGTCATGGCATCTGGTCATCCCGATCAGCACCAGCCACGACCGGGCCGATCAGCCCGTCCCTGACGAGGAGCTCCATGTTCCGCGCCACGTTCCGTCCCCGCCGGGTCCTGCGCACCACGATCGCGGCCACCGCCATGGCGGGCGCGCTGTTCGCCACCGTCGCGTGCGAGCAGGCACAGCAGGCCATCTCGTGTGCCGAACTGGCCACCAACCTCACCAACGACATCTCCAACCTGAGCAATGTGCTCAACGACCCGGCCGCCGCCCGGAAGTCGCTCGACAACCTGCAGAAGACCTTGGACGACAAGACCAAGGACCTGGACTCGGACGACGCGAAGAACGCCGCGAACAGCCTCGGCGACGTGATCACCCAGCTCAGCACCAAGGCCGCCAACGGTGACAGCCTGGGCGCGAGCGACGTGCAGCCGCTGATCAACGGCGCGAAGAACCTGACCACGATCTGCGTCAAGTAACCGGTCCGCGAGGGCGGCCCGGATTCGATCCGCGGCCGCCGCGAGCCTAGGCTTGCCGCTATGAGCCGTCTCGTACTCGCCACCCGCAACGCCAACAAGGTCGTCGAGCTCCAGCAGATCCTCGAGGACGTCGGGCTCGACGTCGAACTCGTCGGCATGGACGCCTATCCGGACGTCCCCGACGTGCCCGAGACCGGCCTCACCTTCGCGGCCAACGCCCTGCTCAAGGCCCACGCCATCGCGCGGGCCACGGGGCTCCCGGCGATCGCCGACGACTCGGGCCTGTGCGTGGCCGCGCTCAACGGCATGCCCGGTATCTTCTCCGCGCGTTGGGCCGGCACGCACGGCGACGACGCGGCCAACCTGCGGTTGCTGCTCGCGCAGCTCTCCGACATCGCGGACGAACACCGCGCCGCGTGGTTCGCCTGCGCGGCGGCGCTCGCGCTGCCGGACGGCACCGAGCGGGTGGTCGAGGGCCGGTTCGAGGGCACCTTGACCCGCGAGCCGCGCGGCACCGGCGGTTTCGGCTACGACCCGATCCTCCTGGTCGCCGACGACACCCGCACCGCCGCCGAGCTGACCGCCGCCGAGAAGAACGCGATCAGCCACCGGGGCAAGGCGTTTCGTGCCCTGGCGCCGATCGTCTCCGAACTGATCGGCTGACGGCCGGACCGGGGGGGCGGGCCGAGGCCCGGGCCCCGGGCGGGTCGACCGCGAGCCTCCAAGTGCGCACGGACGAGGACGGGTTGGTGTCCGGCAGTACCGCACTGAAGGCCGAGGTCGAGCGGGCCTACCGGGCGAGCCGGGTCTGAGCCGGAGGGCATGCCAGGCTCGGCACGGCGGGTGCGGCCGCGTCGGGTGCGATCGCCGGTTCCGGGATCCAGGCCGGGGTGAGCACGCCGTACAGCGTCCAGCCCAGGCTGGTGTACAACGCCCGGCCGGCCGGCGTGGCGACCAGCACACCGGTGCGGGCGCCGCGCTCGGCTGCGGCGTCGCCGAGCGCGGTCATCAGCACGCTGCCCAGCCCGCGACGCCGGTGCGCCGGGTCGGTCCGGATCTGGTCGGCCACGGCGGTGTCCCCGGTGACTGCGATCCGCCCGTCCGCGGCGACCGTGCCGTCGCCGGCGAGCAACCGCACGAACACGACCGCGCCCACCGGCTCGACCTCGATCGTGTACCCGCTCGGGGGGACCGCCGCGGCCTGCCGCAGCGGCCCGGTCATCATGTACTCCGGATCGCCGATCGTCCACGCCGGCGTCAGCTCGGGGCCGATCCGCTCGGGCGGGCCGAAGCTCTTGATCCAGGTGCCGGGATCGGTCCGGGTCCGGGCCGTCTCGGCCACGTGTCCGACGTCGTGCAGCACGTAGCGCACCCGGTGCTCGGGCAACCCGACGTCGAGCCGGAAGCCGCCCGCCGCCTCGACCGGCGCGGTCACCGATCGGGCCGCCGCCCAACCGGTGACCCAGGCCCGGATCAGTTCGGCGGTGGACATGGACCGCTCCCGGTCGATGGTGCTCACGGCTTCTCCCGACGGATCGGCGACTGGAACCCGGAAAGCCTATTGCAAGCTACTTGCAATAAGACCGGCGGACTCCTGACGCTTCGTCATACAACGGTAAGCAGCGCATTCCCCCGTCGGTGACGCGTGCGGGTCAGGATGGTGGGAGCTGTTCCGCGAACCGATTTCCCGAGCGTGAGGTGGCGTCGTGCGGCGTTCTGGATGGCTTGGTGCCGCGTTGGCCGGCGTGGTCTCGGCGGCTGTGGCGGTCGGCGTGGCCGAGGCGATCGCGGCGTTCGTGCGACCGGAGGCCACACCGTTCGTGACGATCAGCGGCGCGGTCACCGACCGCGCGCCGCAGGGGCCGCGCGAATGGGCGATCCGCACCTTCGGGACCGCGGACAAGGCGTTCCTGCTGACCGTGATCGCCGTGCTGCTCGCGCTGTTCGCCGCCGGACTCGGCGTGCTCGCCGCCCGGCGGCTGCGCTACGGGATCGCCGGCGTGCTCGCGCTCGGCGCCTTCGTGGCGTGGACCGCCGTCGACCGCCCCTCGTACACACCCGCCGACCTGGCCCCGGTGCTGGTCGGCACGCTGTTCGGGACGCTCGCGCTGATCTTGCCGACCCGGCCCGACCTGGTCGACCGACGCCCGCTCGCCCGCCCGCTGCCGGGCGCGTCCGAGGACGACGTGCGCGAACCGGCCCCGGACACCTCGCGCCGTACGGTGATCCTGGTCGGCGCCGCCGCGGTCGCCGCGGTGACCGGGTTCGGCGGCCGGATGCTCCAGCACGCCCGGTTCAACGCGGAGCGGTCCCGCGCGTCCGTCGCGCGGAACCTGCCCGCGCCGATCAGCGCGGCCGCACCGGCCGGCCCCGGCCTGATCGAGCCCGGCCTGACCCCGTACCTGACCTCGAACGCCGACTTCTACCGGATCGACACCGCGTTCACCGTGCCGCAGCTTCGGGCCGAGGACTGGCAGTTGCGTATCCACGGCCTGGTCGACCGGGAAATCCGGCTGGACTACCCGCAGTTGCGGGCCCGCTTCGCGATCGAGCGGGACATCACGCTGGCCTGCGTGTCCAACGAGGTCGGCGGCGACCTGATCGGCAACGCCCGCTGGCTGGGCACCCCGCTGGCCGACCTGCTGCGCGAGGCGGGCATCCGGCCCGGCGCCGATCAGATCGTCTCCAGGTCGCCGGACGGCATGACGATCGGCACGCCGCTGCGCGAGGTGCTGGACGGGCGCGACGCGATGCTGGCGTACGCGATGAACGGCGAACCGCTGCCGATCAAGCACGGCTTCCCGGTCCGGATGGTGGTTCCGGGACTGTACGGCTACGTGTCCGCGTGCAAGTGGATCGTGGACCTGGAGGTGACCCGGTTCGACGCGTTCAGCGCCTACTGGGTCAAGCTCGGCTGGGCCCGGCAGGCCCCGATCAAGACCCAGTCGCGGCTGGACACACCCAGGGACGGGGCCACGGTGAACGCCGGCCGGGTCCCGGTCGCCGGCGTCGCGTGGGCGCAACACCGCGGCATCGCCGCAGTCGAGGTCCAGGTCGACGAGGGCCCGTGGCAGCCCGCCGAACTCGCGCCGCGGACCACCACCGACACCTGGCGCCAGTACCGCTGGATGTGGGACGCCGCGCCGGGCCGGCACGTGCTGCGGGTGCGGGCCACCGACGGCACCGGCGCGGTACAGACCGCCAGGAACGCCGATGTGGTCCCCGACGGCGCCACCGGCCACCACCGGATCGGCGTCACGGTGCGATGAACCGCCCGGCTTGGACTCGCCGTGCGTCGAGCCGCCCGAGCGCGAACCACACCGCGTCGGGCCGCCGTCCGGGCAAGCCCACCGAAACCGGCCGGGTCGCCCCCACGACCCGGCCGGTGCCGCTCACTCCTCGATCAGCCCCCACGCCTTCGCGATCAGCTCGTACGAGCGGATCCGCGCGTCGTGGCCGTACACGTTGCTGATCACCATCAGCTCGTCCACCTCGGTGCGCTCGCGCAGTTCGCGCATGCCGGCGCGCACCTCGGCCAGGTCGCCCGAGATGTGCTGGCGCCGGTAGTTCGCCACGAACTCCCGCTCGGCGGGCGTCCACGGGTAGGCCTCGGCCTCCTCCGGCGACGGCATGCGACCGGGGTTGCCACCGCGCAGCCGCAACATCGACAACGCCTGGGACAACGCGAGCCGCTCGGCCTCCTCGTGCGTGTCGGCCGCGATCACCCCGGCCGCGATCATCGAGTACGGCTCCTTGAGCGACTCGGAGGGCTGGAACGACTCGCGGTACAACTCCAGCGCGGGCAGTGTGTGCCGGCCGCTGAAGTGGTGCGCGAACGCGAACGGCAGGCCCAGGATCCCGGCCAACTGCGCGCTGTAGCCGCTGGACCCCAGCAGCCACACCGGTGCCTCGGCGGACGCGAACTCGCCCCCCGCCTCGATCCCGGACGCGGGGCCGGGCACCGCGTGCATCCGCGCGTACGGGTGGTCCGCGGCGAACGACCCGGTGACGAACCCGATCAGCTCGCCGAGCGCCTGCGGGAACTCCTCGACCGACTCGGCCCCGCCGCCGCGCCGCAGCGCGCGCATGGTGACCTGGTCGGTGCCCGGGGCCCGGCCGATGCCGATGTCGATCCGCCCGGGATGCAGCGCCTGCAGCGTGCCGAACTGCTCGGCGACCACGAGCGGCGCGTGGTTGGGCAACATCACCCCGCCCGAGCCCAGCCGCAGGGTCGAGGTGTGCGCGGCCAGGTGGGCGAGCAGCACCGGCGGCGACGAACTGGCGATGCCGGGCATGTTGTGGTGTTCCGCCACCCAGAACCGGTGGAAACCCCATCGCTCGGCCAGCTTCGCCAACTCGGTGCTCGTGCGCAGCGCCTCGGTCGCCGAGTACCCGGTTCCCACCGGCGCCACGTCCAGTACCGACAACTTCACAGCGTCCACTCCGCGTCCCTCTTTCTCGCCCGTTTCCCGCCCACCCGATTGCGCTCCGGTGCTGTGAGTTGCAACCCGCGGGCACTGCGCGCTGTTCCACGGCTCAGGCGTGCAGACGATCACACGGGGCATAAAGGACAGTCGGAAACATGATGGATTGGATGCCATACAGGTCTTGACTCGTTCCAATTTCGGACGCAGGTTGGAATCGGCGCTCCAAGACCCGGCACGTGAACCACACGAAAGGGACACCGGCGATGACCGAACGCCCGACCACCACGACCGACGCGGGTATCGCGGCCCCGAGCGACGAGTTCTCGCTCTCGGTCGGACCCAACGGCCCGCTGCTGCTCCAGGACCACTACGTCATCCAGAAGATGGCGCAGTTCAACCGTGAGCGGGTGCCGGAGCGGGTGGTGCACGCGAAGGGGGGCGGCGCCCACGGGATCTTCCAGGTCACCCGGGACGTCAGCCAATTCACCAAGGCGGACCTGTTCCAGCCCGGTCGCGAGACGCCGATGTTCATCCGCTTCTCGACGGTCGCCGGTGAGCTCGGGTTCCCCGACACCGTGCGCGACCCGCGCGGCTTCGCGATCAAGTTCTACACCCGGCACGGGAACTACGACCTGGTCGGCAACAACACGCCGATCTTCTTCATCCGGGATCCGAGCAAGTTCTCCGACTTCATCCACTCGCAGAAGCGCCGGTCGGACACCCACCTGCACGACCACAACATGCAGTGGGACTTCTGGACGCTCTCGCCCGAGTCCGCGCACCAGGTCACCTTCCTGATGTCCGACCGCGGCACTCCGCGGACGTGGCGCAACATGCACGGCTTCGGCAGCCACACCTTCATGTGGGTCAACGCCGGCGGCGAGAAGTTCTGGATCAAGTACCACTTCCTGACCGACCAGGGCATCGAGAACTTCACCGACGCCGAGGCCGCCGCGCAGGCGGGCGAGGACCGCGACTTCCACATCCGCGACCTGCGCGACGCGATCACCGGTGGCGACCACCCGTCCTGGACGCTGCACGTACAGGTGATGCCGTTCGAGGACGCCGCGAACTACCGGTTCAACCCGTTCGACCTGACCAAGGTGTGGCCGCACGGCGACTACCCGCTGATCGAGGTCGGCCGGATGACCTTGAACCGCAACCCCTCGGACTACTTCGCCGAGGTCGAGCAGGCCTCGTTCGAACCGGCCAACCTGGTGCCCGGGATCGGCGCGAGCCCGGACAAGATGCTCCAGGGCCGGTTGTTCAGCTACCCGGACACGCACCGCTACCGGATCGGCCCGAACTACCTCCAACTGCCGATCAACCGCCCGATCGTGCCGGTCCACTCGTACAACAAGGACGGCGCGATGCGGTTCGAGAACTACGGCGACCCGGTGTACGCGCCGAACAGCTACGGCGGCCCGGTGGCGAATCCGGAGCTGTACACGGACGAGAACTACGCGGTCACCGGCGAGATCATGCGCTCCGCCTACAAGCCGCACGCCGAGGACGACGACTTCGGTCAGCCCGGCGCGCTGTGGCGCCACGTGATGTCCGAGACCGACCGGCAGCACCTGGTCGCCAACATCGTCGGACACATGAAGAGCGACGGGCCGGTGAGCGCGGAGGTGCTGCCCCGGGTGATCGAGTACTGGACGAAGGTCGACGCCGACCTGGGCGCGCGTGTCGCCAAGGGCTTCAACGGCGGCTGACGCCGTTCGGGCCGGACGAAGCACCGAGGGGCCGCCCGACGCGGGCGGCCCCTCGGCATGTTCGGTCGCGGTCGCCGGCCCGGCCCGGCCGATCCCGGCCCGCCGTCCGGCGCCCGGTCACGCGGCGCCGGCCTGCCAGACCGCTCCCGAGCCGGCCGGCACCAGGGCCAGACTCTGTTGGCCCTTGACCTGGTCGGCCAGCCCCAGCGCGGAGCCGTTGCGGGCGAGCAGCACCACCCCGGAGCCACTGGGCTGCGGCTTCCACAACTGGGTGTCGCCGCGGCTGCAGTCGTCCTGATACGCCCGGGCCCCTCGCCCGTCCGCCACCTCCAGGCACTTGTGCGAGTCCGCCGACTGCAACCGGACGAAACCGCCGCCCGCGTCGCGCACCACCCACTGCTGGTTCGCCTTGCCCGGCCCGGCCGGGTACACGATCACGGGTGCCCGATCCCGGTCGCTGCCGCCGCTCACGTCCATCGCCCGGCCGTCCGCCAGGGTCAGCATGTAGCGCTTGCCCGAGGCCAGGACCGGCTTGGCGGACGCGCTCTTGGACGGCGACGGTGACGCCGAGGTCGGCGCGGCGGTGGTCGGCGGCGCGGTGGTGACCTGCGCCGCGACCGCGGCGGGCGGGCTCGGGGAGGAGCCGCTCGGGCCGGTTCCGGACGCCGACGCGCCGGCGGCCTTGCCGTCGTCGCCACCGAACACCCCGACCAGGCCGCCGCCCAGGAAACCCATCAGCGCGACCGCGCACAGCGCCGCTATCCAGATCCGACGTCGCGGCATCTGTCCCTCTCCTCATGGCCGGCTCTTCGTGCGGATCGGGTCATCCTGGCAGAAGAGTTCATCCCAAGGGGTGAGTCGCTCGGTGCGAGCGGGTGCGTTCCGGGCGCGCGAAAGCGCCGCCGGAGGACAAAACCGCCGGGTGGCGAATCGGCTCACCACCCGGCGGTACGGCTGTTCGGAGATCTCTCGGCGGTCTTGCGGTGCTCTCGTGGCGCCCGTGCGGCGGTCGTTTCCAGGGCTTTCGAGGGCTGGGGCGTGCTACCGGGCCCGGACTAGAGGTAGAGGCCGGTGGCCTCGCCCGAGACCTCGATGCGCTCGGCGGCGACCGCGTGCAGATCGCGTTCGCGGAGCAGGACGTACGGGACGCCGCGCACCTCGACCTCGGCGCGCTCCTCGGGGTCGTACAGGACACGATCGCCCGGTTCGACGGTGCGGACGTTCTGGCCGACCGCGACCACCTCGGCCCACGCCAGCCGCTTGCCGACCTGCGCGGTCGCGGGGATCAGGATGCCGCCGCCGGAACGGCGCTCACCCTCCGCCGCGTCCTGGCGGACCAGGACACGGTCGTGCAGCATGCGGATGGGCAGCTTCTCGCCGAGATGGTGGGCGGTGTTGCTCGAAGACTGGGACCTGTCGGAACTCACGCTTCGACAAGCTACCCGTCCGACGCCGAACGTGCGTCACCGGGAGGTGTGGTGTCCCGATCCGTTCGGCGTCGATTCGGCCTCCGCCGGGCCCGGGTCCGGTCCAGGACCGGACCCGGCGGGCGCGCCCGGCGTCGACGCGGGCGGGCTCAGCGCTTCTTTTTGCCCTTGCCGGGCTTGACGTTCTTGTCCGCCCTGCCCCGGCTCTTGACCAGGACGACCAGCAGGAGCAGCCCCGCCACGCCGCCCGCGAGCGGCACGATCCGCTCCTTGCGCGGCGCGCCCGTGTCGCTGTCGATGAACTGGGCCCGCACCTTGTCCTTCGCGCGCGCCGCGACATTGGCCGGCTTCACCCGGTCGACGATCTCGTCCAGCGTCACCGCCAGGCTGGCCCGGGCCGCCTCGATGTCGCGCTCGATCTGCTGCGGCGAGCGCCGGTCCGGCTGGTCGCCGCCGGTGTGCTTGTCGGCGGCCTTCCCGTCCTTGTGCTCGGCGTTCGAAACGTCAGCCTTGTGCGCACCGTTCACCGACTCCACCCGACTCCGCTCAGCGTGTGCCGTCACCGGACGGCCCAACGCCGCCCGGCCTTCCCGCTCCAACTCCGCCGGAGACAGTTCCCGCCCGTGGTCGCTCACAACCCGTCCTCTCCGGCCCCTGCGCTCGTGTGTTCCCCAAGTCTGTCAGGTACATCCCCGCGCCCGTGTCAACCGGGTGTCGTGGCGCCGGCGGGCGGCCCGGGAGCGGTCAGGCCGGGACCGACGACGGGTCGAATCCGTAAGGCAGTTCCAGTCGGTGGGCGGCCATCAGGTCGCGATCCAGGAGCAGCTCGCGGGTGCTGCCGTCGGCGACCACGACGCCGCCCGCCAGCACCGTCGCGCGCGGACACAGCTCCAACGCGTAGGGCAGGTCGTGGGTCACCATCAGCACGGTGACATCGAGCGAACGGAGTACCTCGGCCAGTTCGCGCCGGCTCGCCGGGTCCAGGTTCGAGGACGGCTCGTCCAGGACCAGGATCTCCGGCTCCATCGCGAGCACCGTGGCCACCGCGACCCGGCGGCGCTGGCCGTAGCTGAGGTGGTGCGGCGGCCGATCGGCGAAGCCGGACATGCCCACCCGGGCCAGCGCGTCCTGTACGCGCTCCTCCAGCGCGGCGCCGCGCAGGCCCAGGTTGGCCGGGCCGAACGCGACGTCCTCGCGGACCGTGGGCATGAAGAGCTGGTCGTCCGGGTCCTGGAAGACGATGCCGACCCGGCGGCGGATCTCCCGCAGGTGCTGCTTCGCCACCGGCAGGCCGGCCACCTCGACGGTGCCGGCCCCGGCGGTCAGGATGCCGTTGAGGTGCAGCACCAGGGTGGTCTTGCCGGCGCCGTTGGGGCCCAGCAGCGCGACCCGTTCGCCGCGCGCGATGGTCAGGTCGACGCCGTACAGCGCCTGGTGGCCGTCGGGGTAGGCGTAGGCGAGGCCGCGGACGACGAGCGAGGGGGCGGTGGCCGGAGTGTCACTCACCTGGGGACTCCGTTCATCGGGTCGGCGTCATCGGGTCGGCGTCATCGGGTCGGTACATCGGGTCGGCGCCTCACAGGGTCGACGCCGCCGCCCACACCGCGAGCGCCGCCGCCGGCAGCGCACCGGCGGCGGCCCACTGGGTGCCGGTGGCCCGGGTGTCCAGGAGCACCGGCATGGTCCCGGTGTACCCCCGGCTGAGCATCGCCAGGTGCACCCGTTCGCCGCGCTCGTAGGAGCGGATGAACAGGGCGCCGGCGGACTTGGCCACCACCGGGGCCTGGCGCAGGTCGCGCGCGAGGAAGCCGCGCGATTCGCGGGCGATCCGCATCCGGCCCATCTCGGCGGTGATCACCGCGCCGTAGCGCAGCATGAACGACATGATCTGGATCAGCAGCGGCGGCATCCGCAACTTCTGCAGGCCCAGGAGCAGGGCGCGCAGTTCGGTGGTGGCCGCGAGCAACACGCCCGCGATCACCCCCAGGGTGCCCTTGGCCAGGATGTTCCAGGCGCCGAGCAGGCCGTCCCGGCTGAGCGACAGGCCCAGCACCTCGACGTGCGGCCCGTTCGCGACGAACGGCAACAGTACGGCGAAGCCCACGAACGGCAGCTCGACCAGCATGCGCCGCAGCAGGAAGCCGGCCGGCACCCGGGCGAGCGCGGCGACCGCGGCGAGCAGCACGGCGTACCCGGCGAACGCCAGGTAGGCATCCCGGGGCGTGGACACGGTGACCAGCACGAAACCGACCAGCGCGAGGAGCTTGCAGTGCGGCGGCAGCCGATGGATCGGCGAGTCGCCGGGTCGGTGGAGCCGGTGTCCGTGTCCCGCTGACATGGTCAGGCCCCGGAGCCGGCGGCGGAGTCGACCGTGCGCGCGGTCGCCGGGTCGGTGCCGGTGGAGCGCTTGCGGACCGACCAGAACACGCCGGTGCCCACCAGCAGCGTGGCGCCGACACCGATCACGCCGGCCAGGCCGCCGGAGAGCCGCTCGTTGTGCACACCCTTGACGCTGTAGTCGGCCAGTGGACCGTCCTTGAACTGGTGGTCCCGCTCCTTGGCGTCGATGCCCTTGTCGGCGGACACCTTCTCCAGGCCATCCGGGCTCTGGCTCGCGTAGTAGCTGACGAAGCCGGCCAGCACCAGGGCGAGCAGCGCGCCCGCGATCAGCAGCGTGCGGGTACGGACGCGGGTCATCGGGATCCCCCTGCCGAGCGCAGTTCGAGCGGGCGCGTGAGGCCGCGCGCGCCGTGGACGAGGTCGGGCCGCACCGCGAGCACGCTGGAGACGGTGGCCGCGGTGATGATCGCCTCACCGATGCCGATCAGGACATGTACGCCGATCATCGCGCCGGCCACCTTGCCGATCGACACGTCGGTGGTCCCGCCGATCGCGTAGAACGCGGTGAACACGCAGGCGGCGGCCGGTACCGACACCAGCGCGCCGACGAACGCGGCCACGGGGACGGACGAGTGCCGCGCGGGCAGCAGGCCCAGCGCCAGGCGGAACAGCCCGTAGCCGACCACAACGGTCACGACGCCCATGATGGTGATGTTCAGGCCGAGCGCGGTCAGGCCGCCGTCGGCGAAGAACAGGCCCTGCATCAGCAGCACCACCGCCACGCACAACATGCCGGTGTACGGGCCGACCAGGATCGCGGCGAGGGTGCCGCCGAGCAGGTGGCCGCTGGTCCCGCCGGCGACCGGGAAGTTGAGCATCTGGACGGCGAAGACGAAGGCCGCGACCAGGCCGGCCAGCGGCGCGGTGCGCTCGTCCAGCTCGCGACGTGCGCCACGCAGGCCGACGGCGATCCCGGCGACCGCGACGACGCCCGCTCCCGCGGATACGGGGCCGTCGATGAACCCGTTGGGTATGTGCATGTGGCCCTCCCGAAATGCCGGATTCGGCTGTGGGATTTTATGGCCTTGCGCCGTAACTGCAACAGCCTTGCAATTGGGTGATAGTGGCAACAGCGGCGCGCGCGCATGCTTCTTTGCCTCGCGTTGACGAATGGCGCGCCGGTGGGACGCGCGTGCGCGCCGTGCGGCTCGGACCCGGACGGGTCCGAGCGCGGCGCTAGCGTTGCGGCGTACGTTGCCGAGCGATCCGAGGAGTTCTTCGTGAGCGACCGTCTCCAGGCGGGCGACACCGCCCCCGCCTTCACCCTGTCCGACGCCGACGGCAAGGACGTCTCGCTGTCCGACTACGCGGGCCGCAAGGTCATCGTGTACTTCTACCCGGCCGCGCTGACCCCGGGCTGCACCAAGCAGGCGTGCGACTTCACCGACAACCTGGACCTGCTCGCGGGCGCGGGCTACGACGTGGTCGGCATCTCGCCGGACAAGCCGGAGAAGCTCGGCAAGTTCCGGGAGAAGGAGAGTCTCACGGTGACGCTGGTCGCCGACCCGGACAAGAGCACGCTGGAGGCGTACGGCGCCTTCGGCGAGAAGACCATGTACGGCAAGACCGTCAAGGGCGTGATCCGCTCGACCTTCGTGGTGGACGAGAACGGCAAGGTGGAGCGGGCGCTGTACAACGTTCGCGCGACCGGCCACGTGGCCAAGCTGATCAAGGACCTCAAGCTCGACGCGGCCTGAGGGCACACTTCGCTCCGCTCGGGGGTCCACAAGCCCCGATTCGCCCGATCTTCGGGTGGATCGGGGCTTTTTGCGTGGAAGTCTGTGTCGCGCCCCCTTTCGCGTGACCGTCTGCCCCAACCTGGAGCGCGGGGGTGGTTCCAGGACGAGGAGACAGGTGCGCGAGGAAGACATCACGGTCGTCGACGCCAAGACCGTGGACACCGCGGTCAAGGCGACCATGCTCGGCAATGCCATGGAGTGGTACGACTTCGGCATCTACGCCTACATGGCGGTCACGATCGGAAAGGTGTTCTTTCCTGCGGGGAACGACACCGCGCAGACGTTGTCCTCGTTCGCGACCTTCGCCGCAGCCTTCCTGGTCCGGCCGCTCGGCGGCTTCTTCTTCGGGCCGCTCGGCGACCGGATCGGGCGCAAGAAGGTGCTCGCGATCACGATGCTGATGATGGCGAGCGGCACGTTGTGCATCGGGCTGATCCCCAGCTACGGCACGATCGGCTTCCTCGCGCCGATCCTGCTGGTCCTGTTCCGGATGCTCCAGGGATTCTCGGCGGGCGGCGAGTACGGCGGCGCGAGTACGTTCATCGCCGAGTACGCGCCGGACAAGCGGCGCGGGTTCTACGGCAGCTTCCTGGAGTTCGGCACGCTGATCGGCTACATCCTGGCGGCGAGCCTGGTCACCCTGCTGACGGCGGTGCTCAGCGACCACGAGATGCGCACGTGGGGGTGGCGCATCCCGTTCCTGGTGGCGGGCCCGATCGGGGTGATCGGGCTGTACCTGCGGCTGCGGCTGGAGGAGTCGCCGGCGTTCGCGAAGGTGATGGAGCAGTCGGCGGCGTCCGAGGCGGAAGCGGAGGAGGGCGAGCACGGGAACGAGACGGTGCGCGAGTTCAAGCGGATCTTCCTCGGCCAACGGCGGGCGATGGTCATCTGTATCGCGCTGGTCGCGGCGTACAACATCAACGACTACATGCTGCTGTCGTACATGCCGACCTATCTCTCCGACACCCTCGGCTACGACGAGACGCACGGCCTGCTGCAGATCGTCGTGGTGATGATCGTGCTGCTCACGGTGATCCACCCGCTGGGCGGGCTGACCGACCGGATCGGCCGCAAGCCGGTGATCATCGCCGGGTGCGTGGGCTTCATGGTGCTGCCGATCCCGTGCTTCGTGCTGATCAAGCAGGGCGACCTGGTACCGATCTTCATCGGCCTGCTGATCCTGGGCCTGGTCCTGGTCTGCTTCCTGGCCACCATGTCCGCCGCGTTGCCCGCCCTGTTCCCGACCGAGATCCGCTCCGGGGCGCTGTCCGTCTCGTTCAACATCTCGGTCTCGCTGTTCGGCGGCACCACCCCGTTCGTGGCCGAGGCGCTGGTCGACGGGACGGGCAACGACTACATGCCGGCCTTCTACATGATGCTCGCGGCGGCCGTCGGCCTGGCCGCCGCGCTCGCGATGACCGAGACGGCCCGCAAGCCGCTGATGGGTTCGCCACCGGCGGTGGAGACGGTCGAGGAGGCTCGGGAACTGGTCACCGCCGCGCGGCGGTGACCCCGGCCGGCGGCGCTATGCGGTGTGCACGACCTCGCCGCCGACCGCGACGATCTCGCAGACCGTGCCGGGGATGTCGGCCGGCGCGGCGCTCATGATGTCGCGGGAGAGCACGACGAAGTCGGCGAGCTTGCCGACGGTGAGCGAACCGCGCTCGTGCTCCAGGAAGTTCGCGTACGCCGAGCCCATCGTGTAGCCGTGCACGGTGGTCTCGATGTCGAGCGTCTCGGTCGGGATCCAGGACGGGCCGCCGGCCAGCGGCGCCCGGGTGAGCGCGGTGTACACGCCCACCATCGGGTCCATCTCGGCCACGTTCCAGTCGCTGGACAGCGCCAGCACGGCGCCCGCGGCGTGCAGGCTCCGCATCGGCCACGCCTTGTGCCAGCGCTCCTCGCCGACGTTCTCGGCCCAGTCCTGGCCCGGCCCGGCGATCTCCGGTGCGCAGTGCCGCGGCTGCATGCACGCGACCACGCCCAGTTCGGCGAAGCGCGGGACGTCCGCCGGGTCCAGGCACTCCACGTGCACGACCTGGTGGCGCGCGTCGCGTTCGCCGTTGACCGTACGGGCGTGCTCGACCGCGTCCAGGACGGTGCGGATGCCCCGGTCGCCGGTGGCGTGCACGAAGCACTGGAAGCCTCGGCCGTCCAACTCGGCCAGCAGGTCGGCGAACTCCTCGGCCGGGTAGAACGTCTCGCCCCGGTGGTGCGCGCAGCCGCGGTACGGCTCCAGGAGCGCGGCCGTGCGCGGTTCGACCACGTCGTCGATGTACAGCTTGAGCGGGCCCACCCGCAGCCGGTCGTCCTGGTGCGCCCGGGCCGCCTCGGCGAACTCGTCCAGGTCCGCGGCGGTGGTGCCGCGCGGGTGGAACAGCGCCGCCACGACGCGCGAGCGCAGTCGGCCCTCGTGCCGGGCGCGGGTGTACAGCGCGAGGTCGTCGAGCGAGTTCTGCGGCTCGACCACGGTGGTGATGCCGAACCGGATCGCGTCGTCCAGGCTCTTGGCCAGCCGGCCGTACTGCCGGTCCGCCGAGGCCCACGGCAGGCCCAGTTCGCGCAGTGCCCGGTGCCCCGCGCGGGAGAGCCCGCGGATCGCGAAGTCCTTGACGAAGCCGGTCGGCTCGCCCGTCTCCGGATCCTTGTCCACCCGACCGAACGGCAGGACGTCGCTGTCCCGGGTGATGCCCAGGCGCTTGATCGCCGCGCTGTTCAGCCACGCGGTGTGCACGTCGTAACTGAGCACGAAGGCGGGCACGTCGCCGGTGACCGGGTCCAGGTCGCTCGCGCGCGGCATCCGGCCGTCGGGGATCGCCGAGTAGTCGAACGCCTCGGCCTCGATCCACTCGGCGTCCGGGTTGGCCGCCAGCCAGGCGGCGATCCGCTCGTGGATGCCGGTCAGCGTGCGCACGCCGGCCAGTTGTACGCACGCGTCGTCCGAGCCGAGCCGGACGTGGTTGTGCGCGTCGACGAAGCCGGGCAGCACTCGCCGCCCGGCGCCGTCGAGCACGGTGGTGTCCGGGCCGATCCAGGCCGCCGCGTCGGCGTCCGCACCCACCCAGGCGATCCGGCCGGCGCGGACGGCGAGCGCCTCGGCTTCCGGCAGGTCGGGGTCGACGGTGTGGATGCGGGCGTTGCGCAGGACCAGATCGGCGGTGCGGGACACGGTGACTCCAGGGGTGGTGCGGAAACGTGGTGCGGGGTGGGTCTTCGGATGTGCCGGTGCGCGGGCGGTCAGCGCTTGGCGAATTGTGCTTCGCGGCGGGCGAGCGCCCAGTACAGGACGCCGGAGACGACCGCGCCGAGCAGCGTGAGGTCGCCGTCGAAGGTCTCGACCAGCGCGCCGGTCCACAGCGCGGACTCGGCGGTCAGGCACGCGAAGACGATGCCGGCGGCGAGCGCGATCATCCCGGCGGGATGGAAGCCCCCGGTGTACCAGTACGCGCCGCCGCGCATGTCGTGCAGACCGGCGTCGTCGTAGCGACAGCGACGCATCAGCGTGTCCGCGATGAACACGCCGCCCCACGGTGCGAACACCACCACGAGCACGGACAGGAAGCTGGTCAGGTTGTCGGTGAAGTTGCCGTTGAACAGCGCCCACAACGAGCCGACCAGGATGAACGCGGTGCTGACCAGGATGCCCTTGGCGCGCGACCACGGAATGCCGAGCACCTGGAGGTTCAGGCTGGAGGAGTACAGGGTCAGGATCGAGTTGGTGATCGAGCCGCCCACCACGAGCAGCAGGAACAGCGCCTCGAACCAGCCGGGCACCAGATCGGCGACGCCGGCCACCGGGTCGGTCATGTCCGCCTGGGTGGCGGCGGCCACGCCGACCACGCCCAGCAGCACCGAGGAGAGCATGCCGCCGGCCGCGCCCCACAGGGTGATCGAGCGCAGCGAGGTGTCCCGGGGCAGGTAGCGGGTGTAGTCGGAGGGCATCGGCAGGTAGGAGATCGGGCCGGCGACCAGGACGAGCACGGCGAGCGAGATCGCGTGGAAGTTGTTCGAGGTCTCCGGCGCGGACCCGGTCTTAAGGCCCGGTACGACGAACAGGATCAGCAGGCCGAAGCCGATGCCCAGGACGTAGGCCAGCCAGCGCTCGGCGGCCTGCACGGTGGCATGGCCCCACATCGCGACGGCGAACGTGAGCGAGAGGGTGATCGCGAGCGCGACCACCCGGGCGAGGTCGCCGCCGGCCCAGCCGAGCTTGCCGAACAGCCCTTCCAGGGCGAACGTGCCGACCACGGTGTTCAGGATCGTGTAGCCGATCCCGACGACCCAGTTGAGCAGGCCGGCCGGGAAGTTGCCGTGTACGCCGAACGCGGCGCGCGAGATGACCAGGGTCGCGGTGCCGGTGCGGACGCCCGCGAAGCCGAGTGCGCCGACCGCGAAGAAGGCCAGGCCGGTGACCACGACCACGGCGATGGCGGCCCGGAAGGACAGGCCGAACATCACCGCGAGGGTGCCGTTGATGACGAACGTGAAGGACAGGTTCGAGCCGAACCAGAGCCAGAAGACGTCCTTGGCGCTGCCGTGGCGTTCGTCGTCCGGAATCGGGTCGATCCCGTGGACCTCCACCTGGAAGAGCTCGTCGGAGGCGACCCCCGTGCCGAACCCGGCCGGGGTGGTGTTCGTGGCGGCGTTCGGAGTGTCGCTCGCGGAGTCCTTGTGGGGCAGGGTCACCGGACCTCCTCTTCGTGGTGTGCGGTTCGGCTTCGAGGGCGTGCGCCGGCCGGACCGGAAGCTTGAATGTCATTCAAGAACTTTGAACGCCACTCAAGGTGCGCTGTGGGTCGGGAGGGTGTCAAGAGTTCGTGACGAATCGGACCGGAATTTGACTGTTGTTCAAGGTCGACGTCGCCGGCGGGATAGGGTCGAGCCCTTGCGCGAGCGGGTCGGCCGCGCGGTCGAGAGGCGGTGTCGGTGGTGGCCACAAGGCGGAGCGACGGTCGGATCGCCCAGGACCGGATGCTCGAGGAGGCCATAGCGGCGATCGCCGAGCACGGCCTGGCCAAGCTGACCATGTCCGGCCTCGCGGAGCGCCTGGGCACCAGCGGCGGGCACATCCTGTACTACTTCGGGAGCAAGGATCAGCTTCTGCTGGCCGCGCTGCGCTGGAGCGAGGACCGGTTGGCCCAGGAGCGCGCGCGACTGCTCGCGCGCCGGGTGTCGGCGGACCGCAAGCTCGATCTGTTCCTGGGCCTGTACCTGCCCGCCGGCCCGCGCGATCCGCGCTGGATGTTGTGGGTGGAGCTGTGGGCGCGGACCGCCGGCAACGCGGAACTGCGGGCCGCGCAGGACGAGATCGACCAGGGATGGCAGGACGACCTGGTCACCGTCCTGGCCCGGGGCGCGGACAAGGGCGTGCTGGTGATCGACGACCCGGTCGCGGAGGCCTCCGAGTTGCTCGCGTTGTTGGAGGGGTTGAGTACGCGGGCGGTGCTCGGGTTGGGCGGGACGACTCGGGACGGCGCGTTGGCGATGGCGCGGCGGGCGACCGGGCGGCTTCGTCGCTGAGGGGTGGGCGCTGCGGGGGATCGCGGGACGGCTCGGGGCCGGTCGGGGGCGCCTCGCGATCGACCGGGGGTCGGGGCCGGTTCGCGCGCTCGGCTCGGACTCCGGCTCGGCCGGATGGTTGGTCGCGGGGGGATATGTGCCGGCCGCTCGATGCGGCGGGCACTAGCATGAAGCCTGGTCGACCTCGGGGCGTTGTCGCGCGGGTCGGCCGCGCGCGGCCGTGGCGCAATTGGTTGACGCAGCAGGTTTAGGTCCTGCCGTCCGAGAGGATATGAGGGTTCGAGTCCCTTCGGCCGCACAAGTGGTGATTTTCCGGTGATTTTCGGCCGGTCTTGTGCTGGCGACCCCGACCTCGCGCGCGCTAGCTTGCGGCATGTCGTCCCTGGGGAGGCGCCATGCACTGCGAGTACTGTCCGAAGGTTTCCGGCGGCCGGGCGCAGACGCCCCCCGCGGAGATGATCGTGCCGAAGATCGCCGGTGACTGGGTCGGGTGGGCGCGGGTCGCCGAGGGGCGGGTCGTCACCTCCGGTCGGGTGCTGCCGGCCGAGCCCGGCGCGGATTGCGTGATGAGCTTCGGCCGCCGGGTCTTCGAGGGCTCGCCGAAGCGCGGGCTGCACGCCGAGATGGACTGCCTCCAGCAGGCCCGGATGCTCGGACTGCCTTTGGAGACGGGCGAGCTCACCGAGGTCGCGAGCGGTTGTTGTCTGCTCTGCGCGACCGCCCTCGCCGCGGTCGGCGTCCGTCGGGTGCCGGCCGTGGATCCCGACCCGGACGTGTGCGTGAACTGGCACGCTCCGGCGTTCCTGTTCGAGGATCCGCTGCTGTGTGCGGGGCTGATGGGCGACCGGGCGGCGCACCTGTGGCTGCGGCACCTGGCCCCGCCGGTGCGGCGGCAGTTGCGCGGGGTGTTGACGGGTGCGACGACGCGGTTGTTGGCGGGGCGTTGGGAGTGAGGCGGTGTCGGGGGCGCGGGGATGACGGGGCGGCGGGCGTGAGGGGTGCCGGGAGCGAGGCGGGCTCGGCCGGTCGGCGGGGACGTGTGTCGTCCCCGCCGGGGGCGGCCTTCGGCTTCGGTCAGACGGTGTGTTCCTTGCGGTCGCCGGACCACTCGGTGTGGAAGGAGCCCTCGCGGTCCACCCGGCGGTAGGTGTGCGCGCCGAAGAAGTCCCGCTGGCCCTGGATCAGCGCGGCCGGCAGCCGCGGCGAGCGCAGGCCGTCGTAGTAGGACAGCGCGGCGGCGAAGCCCGGGGTGGGGATGCCCAGTTCGGCGGCGGTGCCCACCACCCGGCGCCACGCGTCCTGGGCGCCGGAGATCGCGTTGCGGAAGTATTCGGCGGTCAGCAGCGAGTCGGGCTTTCGGTCGGCCGCGTACGCCTCGCGGATGCGGTTCAGGAAGCGGGCCCGGATGATGCAGCCGCCGCGCCAGATCTCGGCGACCGTACCCGGGTCGATCGACCAGTCGTATTCGGCACTGCCTGCCTGGATCTGGTGGATGCCCTGCGCGTACGCCACGATCTTGGACGCGTACAGCGCCTGTTCGACATCGTCGGCGAAGCGGTCGGCGTCGTCCCCGTCGAGCGTGCCGCGGGTCGGCCCGGGCAGCCCCTGCGCCGCCGCGCGCAGGTCGGCGTGGCCGGAGAGCGATCGCGCGAACACCGCCTCGGCGATACCGCTGACCGGAACTCCCAGGTCGAGGGCGGTCTGCACGGTCCAGCGGCCGGTGCCCTTTTGTTCGGCGCGGTCCTGGACCACGTCGACGAACGGCCTGCCGGTGGCCTCGTCGATGTGCGCGAGCACCTCGGCGGTGATCTCGATCAGATAGGACTCCAGCCGACCGGAGTTCCAGGCCTTGAACACCTCGGCGATCCGGTCGGGTTGCATTCCCAGCGCGCGGTTGAGCAGGTCGTACGCCTCGGCGATGAGCTGCATGTCGGCGTACTCGATGCCGTTGTGCACCATCTTGACGAAGTGGCCGGCGCCGTCCGGGCCCATGTGCGCGCAACACGGTACGCCGTCGACCTTCGCGGCGATGTCCTCCAGGATCGGGCCGAGCGCGGCGTACGACTCGGGGGAGCCGCCGGGCATGATGCTCGGGCCGAGCAGGGCGCCCTCCTCGCCGCCGGAGATCCCGGTGCCGACGAAATGGATGCCGCGCTCGCGCAGTGCGGCCTCGCGGCGGCGGGTGTCGGCGAAGTGGGCGTTGCCGCCGTCGACGATCATGTCGCCGGGTTCCAGGAGGGCGGCGAACTCGTCGATCACCGCGTCGGTGGGCGCGCCGGCCTTGACCATGATCACCAGCCGCCGGGGCGGCTCGAGTAGTGCGACGAACTCCTCGGCGGTGTCGGCGGGTAGGAAGGTGCCCTCGCCGCCGAACTCCTCGACCAGCGCGCGGGTCTTGGCCGAGGTCCGGTTGTGCACGGCGACGGTGTGCCCGTGCCGGGCGAAGTTGCGGGCCAGGTTGCGGCCCATCACGGCCAGTCCGGTCACACCGATGCGAGCTCGCTCCGCCATCTTCTTCGTCAACTCCTGCTGTCTGTCCGGACGTCCGTCCGTCCGGAGGGGAGGGATCGGGACGGTCGTCGTGGCCGCGGGCCGATCCGTGATCGGCGCATGCGATCACTGGGACAACATCGTGCGTGTCCGGCGTTAATCCCCCGCGGACAACACGCCGGCGGTTGTGGGCCGTACGGCCGGTCGGGGACCGGGCACCGGAGACCGGGGATCGGGGGTGGGGGGGGCGTCCGGCCGGCCGCGGTCGGCGAAATCCGGTTGTCCGGGAGTTGCGGCCACCGGTACCCATGGGGCCATGAGGTCATCGATTCGACGTACCCGGCATGCGTTGCCGCGAGGTGAGGCCGAGGTCTGGGCGCCGGTCTCCGCGCGGTACGGGATACCGCCGTACGGTTGCAAGTATCTGTACACGGCCGGTGTGTTGCGCGAATTCATCGCTTCGGCGGGGCTGTTGGTGGCACAGGGGCAGTACCTCGCCGCCGCGTCCCTCTCCCTCAACGGTGCGGAACTCGTCGGGCGGTGCGTGTCGGAGCGCACCGAGCAGGGCGTCACGCAGCGGCTGCGCAACGGGCTGGGTCATCTGGAGAACCTCGAACCGGCCGAGGCGGGGGAGCACATCCCGGAGTCGGATGCCCTGGTCAAGCTTCGCGGCTTCACCGCCCACCCCACCCTCGAACCTCCGGCCGACTCGGAACTCCAGTTCTCCCACGCCACGTTCGAGTACCTCCTCGACCGCCTCGCCCTCGCCACCGACCGCCTGTGGACGGACGCGGACCCGAGCGTCATCCGCAAATTCTCCGGCGCCAAGATCAGCCCGATGCGCCCGGACGGCAGGAACCACTACGTCGAAGCCCTCCTCGCCCACCTCGACGCGGGCCACACCCCGGGCACGCACATCCCGTACGAGCAGACCTGGCGCGATCGAACCACCGCGACGGCCGGCGTCGGCCCCTGAGCCCGGGCGGGACCCCGCCGCTGTCGTGGATCGTCGAGGCCGGCGGCGGCTCAGGCCTGCCTCGGGTGCATCGCCGCCGCGCCCAGGCGCAGTACGCCCGCGCGGATTCGGTCCGGGCCCAGGTCCGGGAGGAGCGCGGTGACGTGTTCGGCGGCGAGAGGGGCCAGGAGGGCGTGCGCCGTGTGGTCGGGGTCCGCGGTCTCCGGCGGGAGCAGGATGGTGATGTGGCGGTGCCAGAAGCGGTAGGCGCCGATGCGGTAGCGGGCGCCGGGGGTGGCGGTTTCCGACATGCGGATCAGGTCGAGGTGTTCGAGTAGGTAGTCGACGTAGGTGTCGAGGAACGCGGTGAGGCGTTCGTGTGCCGGCGCGCCCGGGCCCAGCGGGGGCGGCCCGTGCAGGATCGCCTCCTGCAGGATCCGCTCCCGCGCGTCCAGGAGTGCGCCGGCCAGGCCGGACTTGTCGCCGAAGCGGCGGAAGAGGGTGCCCTTGCCGACGCCGGCGGCTGCCGCCACCTGGTCCATCGAAACCGCCGCGACGCCCTGTTCGGCGAACAGCCGGGCGGCGGCCTCCAGTACGGCGGCGCGGTTGCGGGCCGCGTCCGCGCGCTCCTTGGGCGGCGGCGTACGGAGCAGATCCAGGGGGATTGCCGAACCGGACTGCGGTCCGTTAATGTCGTGAGGCACAAGCGGACTATAGTCCGATTTCTTGGAGGTTGCCATGACCGCACTGATCACCCGGGACGAACTGCGCGCCGCGATCGACGCCGGCAGCGTGACCGTCGTCGACGCACTCGGCGGCGAGTACTGGGCCAAGCAGCATTTGCCGGGCGCACTCGCCCTGGTCCGGGACCAGGTCGACACGCTGGCCCCGACCCTGCTGCCCGACCGCGACGCCGCGATCGTCACGTACTGCTCCAACCCCGCCTGCCCGAACAGCGGCCAGGTCGCCGACCGACTCACCCACCTCGGCTACACCAACGTCCGCAAGTACGCCGAAGGCATCGAGGACTGGACCGACGCCGGCCTCCCCACCGAATCCGCCTGATCCACCACCGCACGACGAGGGCGCCTTCGCCGCGGCGAAGGCGCCCTCGTGACGGTGGTTCGGATCGGCGACCCGCCGTGTGCGCGGTGCCCGCAGGGCCGTGGTGTGGTGGCTATTGCGGGGTGTCGGTCAGGTCGGTGATCCGGCCGCCGGCCAGGGGGACCCGGTACCAGACGTCGATGGTGGAGGCGCCGAAGTGTTCGGTGACGACCACCGACGCGCTGCCCGCGCCGCTGCCCTCGTAGCGCACGTCGCGGCTCTGCGGTGTGTTCTGCGCGCGGAAGACCGGGTCGGCCATGTGCTGTTCGGCCCACGCGTCCAGGCGCGCGTTGAGCTCCGGGGTGAGGAACTCGTTCCGGACCTCGGTCGGGTTCATGTGCGGGTTGGTGCCGTTGACGGCGGACAGGTACTGGTCGTAGAAGGCGGTCACCTTCTCCACGACGCCGATCCTTCGGATCTGCTGCTCGCCGGGCGGTGAGCCGTCGGCGGCGAGAGCCGGTGCGGCGGCGCCGGCGGTGACGAGGAGTCCGGCGGCCAGGGTGATGGCGGCCGTACGGCGAATTTTGGTGGTCATGTCGACCTCCGCTTGCTTGGGGGTTGTGCCCTTGCACCGGTGGAGACGCCCAACCGGTAGGGCGGGTTGCCGGACTTTGCCCGGCTTTACCCTTTGGAAATCAAGTCGTTCCCTCACGGCCGACGCAGGCCGACGCAGGCCGACGGGGGTCGATGCAGGCGGCACCGGTCGCCACCGGCCGAAGCCAACCGACCCACGTCCGCCCTCAACTGCCGTCCGACGTACCCGCCAGCGCCTCTTCCGCATCGTCCAGGACGGACTGCGGCAACCGGGTGTACGAGAGCAACCGACCGCCCGAGTCGCGGATTCGACCGGCCACCTCACGGGCCCAGATGTTCTCCACGAACAGCACCACCACCAGCGAATCGGGCGGCATGACCTGCCCGATCTGCTCGGCGTCCTCGGCCCCGGCCAGGCCCAGCATCTCGCGGGCGGCCAACTCCGCCGCCATGTCGCGCAGCCCCTCGAACTCGCTCACCTCGTGGCTGGTCACCTCGCCCGAGACGTCCTTGACCACGATCAGCGCGTCGATCAACCGTACGTCGCCGCGCTCCTCGACCGCCTCGAACGCGTCCAGTACGGACGAGGTCAGCCGTTGGCCCGGAAAGCCCAACACGATGGCGTCGACGGGTCCCAACTCGACCATGCTTCCTCGCCTCGGGGAGTAGGTGCTCCGCCGAGTACGCGTCCGAGGGAGCAGGTGTCTCGCGGAGCACGTGCTTCGGTGGAAACGGGCACATGCCCGCAACCTCGTTCCCGTTCCCGCTGCGCGCGCTTTCATGTGTCACGGACCGGGGCGGTCCATGCGTCGCTCGGTGCCGCCCCGGGGCACGGTGGAGGCGGTGCGACCATCGCTCGGGGACCCGACCCGCCGACTCGGCTCACGCCTCGTACGCGACCACCGAAGCCGCCGGCCTCGCGGCGTTCGAGGGCTGCCACTGGCCGAGATAGGCGTTGCCCTTCGCCAGCACCACCCGCGAGGACACGGGCGCCGGCAACACGACCTTCCAGGCCGGGTCGCCGGTCTTCACCCGCAGCGCGAACAACTGCGCGGCATCGTCACCCGTGGCGTCCGCCGCCGTGGCGTCCATCGAGACGTACACCTTGCCGTTCTCCACGACCGGTGTCCCCAGTACGCCGAAGGACGGCAACTCGCGCGACCACACGACCACGCCGGTCCTCGCGTTCAGCGCGTAGACCTTGCTCCTGGTCACCGACGTGGGCGGCTCGCCCGTGGGCGGCGCGCTCGCGGTGCTGCTCGGCTTCACCCCCGCCTGGGCCTTGGAGGGGTGGTTCGCCACATAGACGACGTCCCCCACCCGGGTGATCTCGCCGACGTTGCGCGCCTCCATCTCGTACTTCCACATCTCGGCGCCGGTCACCGGATCCACCGCCACCACGCCCGACCTGGACGTGTCGTCGGCGCCGTCGTAGGCGAAGTACACGATGTCGCCGGCGAGGGTGAGACCGCGGCTCTGCCCGCCCTTGACCGGGATCGGGCCCCAGGCCGGCGCGCCGGTGGCCGCGTACCGGGCGTAGCGCTGCCAGGTGTGGACACCGCTGCTGCTTCCGGAGGTCACCACGGTCAGCACCCGCTCGCCGGCCACCACCACGTCGCGGCCCCAGGGAGCGTCCTTGAACGGGATCTCCCACTTCGGGTTCCCGTTGCGTTCGTAGGCGCGGATCACCGACGGGTACGAGGAGTACCTCGGTTGGGCGAACACGTACACCATGCTCCCGGTGAACACCGGCGTCGACGGCATGCCGGCGTCCCCGGTCATCTCCGCCTTCCACAACTCCTTGTTCCTGGTCACGTCGATCGCGACGATCCGACCGGCATCGGGTGAGGTCGAGTTCTCCTCGGAGACACCCAGGTACAGCACGTCGCCGTCCAGGGCCGCCGGCAGGTTGACCCAGCGAGCGGCGTACTCCTGGCTCCAGCGCAGTTCGCCGTCGCCCAGGGCGAACGCGTGCACCGTGCAGATCGAGGGCTGGGTCTTCTCCGCCGCCGACGCCGAACCGTCGACCGTCCAGGAGACGACGAACACGTGGTCCTTCGCGGTCAGCGGTGCGGACACCGAGTTGCCCGCGGTGGCCTTGCGCCAGACCTGCTTGCCGGACTCCGCGTCGATCGCGGTGATCTGGCCCTTGCCGCCACCCACGCCGTCCGCGACGTGGTAGACGAGATCGCCCTGTACCTTCAGCGACGAAGCGGCGGCGGCGCCGGCCGCGTACTGCCACACCTGCTTGCCCGGATCGGCCTCGTCGCCCATCAGCAGCCATCCGGCGCCGCCGCCGACCGCGGCCACCGCGAGCGCACCGCCGCCGAACAGGAACGCGCGACGGGCCAACGCCCGTTTCCCGGGCGGGGGTTCCGGCATGCCGACGGTCGGCGGCAGGCTCGGTAGCGGCGGCGGCGCCTTGCGGCCGGCGGGCGGCGCGGACTGCGCCCGGGTCGGCGCGGCGGCCGCGCCGTTCTCCGTTCCGATGCCCAGCGCCCGGGTCGGCGACTCGGTGACCTCGCCCGTCGGCTCGACCGACGAGACCGCCGGCCTCGGCGGCACCGCCGGGTCTCCCAGATGCCGCCGCTCCAACTCGGCCGCGAGCGCGGCCGGCAGCCACGAAGTCGTGGCCGGCGGCTCGTCGTCGCCCATGAAGCGATTCAGCACGGCGGCCGGCGCGGGTCGCCGGTCCGGGTCCTTGTCCAGGCACTCGGCGAGCAGCTCCCGGACGCCGGCCGGCACCTCCGTCAGCGCCGGTTCGTCGCGCAGCACCCGCATCATCATCTGCAACTGCGGCACCGGTGTGTCCTGGTGGAACGGACCCCGCCCGGTGGCCGCGAACACCAGCACCGAGCCGAGCGAGAACACGTCGCTCGCCGGTCCCAATGCTCGACCACCCGCCTGCTCCGGCGACATGAACGCCGGCGACCCGACCACCCGGCCGGTCCCGGTCAGACCCTGGCCGCCTTCGTCCACCGCGCGCGAGATGCCGAAGTCGATCACCCGCAGCCGATCGCGGCCCAGGACGACGTTGGACGGCTTGAGGTCGCGATGGATCAGGCCCGCGCGGTGGACCGCCATCAGCGCCTCGGCCAACTGGGCGCCCAGGACGCGCAGCGCGCCCTCGGGCAGCGGGCCGTACCGGTTGATCGCCTCGGACAGCGACAGTCCGGTCAGGAACTCGGTGGCCAGCCACGGTGGTTGCGCGTCCGGGTCGGCCTCGGCGATCGGCGCGGTCCACGCGCTGTCCACCCGCCGCGCGAGGTCGATCTCACGGCGGAACCGGTCGCGGAATCCGTGGTCGGTCGCGAACTCGGGACGGACGGTCTTGACCGCGACCCGCACCCCGCTCGGAGACGTGCCGAGGAACACCTCGCCCATCCCGCCCTCGCCCAACCGGCCGCGCAGCCGATACGGTCCGAGCCGTATCGGATCCCCGTCGCGCAGTTCTTCCATGTTTACCGTTCCCCGTTCCGGCCGTACAGGAGTGGCCACCTTAACCGCCGCCCCTCGGCTCGGATTCAGCCGCTTCCCCCTCGGAAATACCGTTGCCAGACCTGGGTCTGTCGGGTCTCCGCGTGGTCGGGGCCGAGTACCCGGACGAAGTCGGCGATCAGCGGGCCGTACAGGGCCAGCGCCTCGTCCCGGTAGCCCGCGAGTCCGCGATTGATCGCGTGGCCCGCGCGTGCCACCAGCGATTCCAGGCAGTCGGCGCCCAGGATCCGGATCGAGTCCAGGGCGAGCGCGCCGTACATCGCGGCGGACCGGAGCGGATCGCCGGACTCGCCGGTGAACCGGGCCAGGAAGCTGCGCGCGGTCAGCGTGCTCTCCGCCTCGGGCCCCAACGCGCGGGTCATGTCCGCGACGATCCGGGTGAAGAACGCGACCGCGCGCGGTGCCTCGCCGCCCTCGCCGGTGAACCGGGCGTGGCACAGCCGCATGTCGAGGGTGACCCAGTCGCCGGGGCCCAGGTGCTCCGTGGCGACCGGGATCAGGCCGGCCAGCAATTGCGCGGCACGCCGGGGATCGCCGTCCTGGCCGACGAAGTGCGCGTACGCCCGGCGGATGTTGAGCGTGTCCCGATCGGTGCCGCCGAGCACCCTGCTCGCGACCTCGCCGAGGTGGTGGTAGAGCCGGACGGCCGCCGCGGGATCCTCACGCATCCCCCAATCCCAGACGACGCCCACCTGTTCGTTGATGCGGGCCCGCGAGGGATACGGCTCTTCGAGCGGACGAGGGGGCCGCACGATGCGGAAAGGCGAATCCATGCTCACCTCCGAAGATGTCGCATCCGAGTGTGCGACCTGCCCCCGGTCCACCGGTAGAGGTGCGCCGGGGCGGACCGCGCGGGATTCCCGGGGTCGGGTACGGATCGTGCCGAGGGCTCGCGCGGGCACGGTCGTCGATCGGCAACGGCCTTGCCGGTCAACGGGGTTCGGGTACCGGAGGGCGCCGTTGCGGGCCGGGGACCCGGCCGGGCGCCGCGGACCGGGCGCGGGAGGCGGAGAGCGTCGATGGGGCGTGCGGTTCCCGGTGTGCTTCCGCGCCCGCTTCCCTCCCGGCCCCGCGCTCGCTTTCTCGTCCGAATCCGCGCTCGTTTCCGCGCTCGCGCCCGCGTCCGGTTCCGGCCCGAATCGTTGCGCGTTTGCTTCGGTCGGCCGGCGGAATTCCCGACTTTCGTACACCAGTTCGAGTTATCGTGTTCGAACGGCACGGGCCGGAATTTCGATGCGGTTCGATTCGGAATGCGCGGATAAAGATCTCAAATGGCGTCAGAAGCCGCACTGGGTACGCCCGTTCGAGGTCGCTTGGATGATCTGTCCGTTTATAGGCGCGTCGTTCGACGCATCAGACCCGGCACTCGCATACAGTTCGGTCGAGTGGAGGATGACGAGATAGCCCGGACGGGGCCGGGACGAGCGGACGCGGAGGTGCCCATGGGCGCATTGCGCAAGGCCGGCTCGTGGCTCGGGATCGGTTCGGGGGACGTGGACGACGACCTGTACCGCACCGGCGCGGGTGCCTACGAGACCGGTACATACGACGCGGAGGACGACGACACGGGGTCGCGCTGGGTCTACGACGACGAGCCCGAGGAGTCGCGTTCGCGCGCCCTGGAGGGCAGTGTGGTTCCGGCGTCGGAGGTGTTCGCCGCGCGGGCGGCCGCCACGGAGACGCCGGCTCGGCCGAGCACGCGCATCGCCGTCGTACACCCGAAGAGCTACCACGAGGCAAGGGCGATAGGCGAATACTTCCGGCAGGACATTCCGGTCGTGATCGACCTGACGGCGATGGACGAGTCGGACGCCAAGCGGGTCGTCGACTTCGCCTCCGGGCTGACCTTCGGTCGGCGCGGCGCGATCGAGCGGTTGGCCAAGCGGGTCTTCCTGCTGATGCCGGCCGACGCACGGCTGTTGACGGGCGATCCGTCCCAGCAGAACCACGACGGGTTCTTCAACCAGGCGTGACCCGCGCCGCACACGGCGCCGCGCACGGACCCGGGCCCCACCGGCCCGGGTCCGTGCGCGTCAGGGGTCGAGCCGGTCCAGGTCGGCGGGGGTGTCGATGTCGTACGGGTCGGCGATGTCGGCGCACTCGATCAGGCGTACCCGGGCGCGCTGCGCGGCCAGCAGGGCCCGGGCGCCGGCGTCGCCCTCGGCGGTACGGGCCAGCTCGGGCCACCAGGCGCGGCCGAACAGGACCGGGTGGCCGCGGGTGCCGGCGTAGCTTGCCGCGATCAGGTCCTCGGGGCCGCGGGCCGCGGCGATCAGGCGCGCGACGGCCGGGGCACCGACACCGGGCATGTCCACGAGGGTGACCACGACCGCGTCGACGTCGGTGGGCACAGCGGCCACCCCGGCGGCGAGCGAGGAGCCCATACCGCTCGCCCAGTCGTCGTTGCGCACCACGACACAGCCGGTCAGATCCGCCTCGGCCAGGACGGCGTCGGCCTCGGCGCCGAGCACCACGACGACCCGCTCACACCCGCCGCGCACCAGCTCGCCGATCCCGAACTCGACCAGCGGCCGGCCCCGATGCGTCAACCGCGCCTTGGCCCGCCCCCCGAGCCGCCGCCCACCACCGGCCGCCAACAACAACCCGACCACAGCACCCACGGAATACTCCTGCCTTTCGTCCGCACCCGACACCACCGAACGGCCCCGACGCATGGTCGCGAGACCGGAGCGCGCGGCCCCGGTGCGCGGGAGACGCGCAACCTCCGCACCATCGGCCACGGGCGGAGCGGGCGGGCACACCCTACGAATCCCCGAACGCAGCGTCAGTTCCGCGAGCGCCCCGCCCGATTCCGGCCGTGGGCGCGATCGCCGCCACGCGGCGCACCGCGAACGTGCCCAGCGGCACCTCGGTCAGATCCGCGCGCCGGGTCGCGGTGTCCAGCCGGGCGACGATCCGGTGCGCGCCGATCTTGTCGCGCAGCCGCTGCACGTGTACGTCCACCACGCGGGTGTCCCCGCCCCACGCGTACTCCCATACGCCTTCGAGCAGGGTGTCCCGACCGAGCACCGTGCCCGGCGACTCGGCGAACCGCAGCAGCAGCTTCATCTCGGTCGGGGTCAGCGCCGGCACCCGGCCGGCCCGGCGCACCTGGACGCCGTCCGGGTCGATCTCCAGATCTCCGAACCGCAGCGGTCCCGGGTCCTCGCCCGGGCCGGCGGTGCGCTGGGCGCGGCGCAGCAGCGCCCGGATCCGGGCCGGCGGGACCACGGTGTCGAACGGTTTGGTGACGCAGTCGTCGGCGCCCGCCTCCAGGTCGACCACGATGTCGATCGGGTCGTCCCGCGCGGACACCATGATCACCGGGATCAGGCTCTCCGCCCGGATCCGTCGGCACAGGCTGATCCCGTTCATCCGCGGCGACATCACGTCCAGCAGCGCGAGGTCGGGCCGCTCGGCCCGGAACGCGGCGAGACCGGCCTCGCCGTCGGCGGCCGTGCCCACCCGGAGCCGTCGCGTTCCGGATTGAGCCGGGTCGCCTCGCGGATGACCTCGTCGTCCTCCACCAGGAGCACGTGCGGTTTGCTCACGACACAGCCTTTCCATCGACGTCTTCGACGAACTCCGAGCCGTCCCAGCGCAATCCGACCCCGCGCTCGCCGAACGGGCAGAGCGCGGGCTCGTTCGCCTGATACGCCGGCAACTGGAGCACCAACATCTGCTTGCCGATCTCGATCCGGCTGCCGGGCTGTTCCGAATCGAACACCCGCTCGGTGTGCCCGTCCTCGAAGAGCCGGTACACGTAGGCGGCGACATCTCGACGCACCGTGCAGGTCTCGGCGCCGCACGGGAACACCGACACCACCGCGATCGGTACCGGCGCGCCACTCGTCCCGGGCGCGTTCAGGTACTGCGCGGCCACCGGGGAGGAGGTGCCGCAGGACGGCGTCAGGGCCGCCTTGATCTTGACGCCCACCCCCGAGTCCTCGCGCAGGACCCGCACCGGATCGATACTCGGACCGGTCCCGGACGGAGCCGGCGCGAGCGGTGTCCCGACCGGGTCGGGCTTGCCCGCGACCCGCACGCCGGAGTCCACCGCGCACCCGGTGATCAGGGCAAACAGCAACACAACCAGTGGAACGCCACGTTTCACCGACATCCGCCCGATCCTACCCGTCGACCCCTGTTACACGATCTACGGATGACCGACGGCGACCGCAACCACGACGCGGCCAAGACCCCGCCGCCGACCGCGCGGACCGCCGCGAAGCCGATCCCGCGACCGCTGCCGGAGAAGCCGGTGTACCGAATATCGACGGGGGACGAGGTCGCGTTCCTGACCATCGACGACGGCGCGTACAAGGACCCGGAGATGATCCGGGTGCTGCGCGAGGCCGGGATCACACCGACGTTGTTCCTGACCGATCAATACGCGAAGCAGGACCCGGGGTTCTTCCGGCGGATGCGCGACGAGACCGGCACCGCGATCGAGAACCACGCTCGACCACCCCAATCTCCAGGGCAAGCCGTACGACACGCGAAAGAGCCGGATCTGCGGTACGTCCGACGCCTATGATCGCGAATTCGGCAAGCGCCCGACGCTGCTGCGCCCGCCGTACGGAAACCACGACGAGAACACCATGCGCGCGGCCGGCGATTGCGGCGTCGCGCACGTCGTGCACAGGAGCGCCGAGATCCAAAAGGGTCGGATGCAATTCGCCGTCGGCGACAAGCTCCGCCCGGGCGACATCGTCCTCATCCACTTCCGCGAGGAATTCAAGGAGGACATCCAGTCCTTCATCGACCAGACCCGCGCGGCCGGCCTCACCCCGGCCCTGCTGGAGGACTACCTCGAGTAGGCCGAGGCCGGGCCGATTCGAACACGGGTCCTGTCCCGGCCGCCCGCTCGCGTGCCCGGGAGCCGATCCGGAAGGGGCGGATCGGCTGCGCGTCGGGCGGAGCCGGCCGCGGGTCGGGGGCTCCCGAGGGGGTGGACGGCGGGAAGGGCCCGCCGAAATCGACGGGCCCTTCCCGGTGTTGCCGCTGTGCGCCGCCAGGGACTCGAACCCCGGACCCGCTGATTAAGAGTCAGCTGCTCTAACCAACTGAGCTAGCGGCGCTTGCTGCGAGAGAAATACTACCCGATGTTCGGGACCGTTCTCACCCGGGTTTCCCGGTGCGAGGGGTCTCACCGCCGGTGACGATCACGTTACGGGGACGGGTTCGCCGGGTGCGCTCCCTGGTGTTGGTGTGGCCGAGTACCGTGCTGCTTGTACGTCGTCGCGACCGGTGCCGTCGGGCTGGTCGTGCTCGCGGGGGAGACGCCATGTCGGATGCCGGGGCGGTACGGGCGTTCCGGACGGCCACGCATCGGGAGGGCGGGGTGGAGCCTCGACTCGTCGCGATGCGCGACTTTCTGGCCAACGCCTCCGATGCCGAGGTGGCCCGCAACCGGGGCCTGATCGAGAGTCAGGTCGAGGCGGTGGCCGCACAGCAGCCGGAGACCGCCGCGCGCATGCTCGCGGAGGTGCTCGGGCGCGACCCGCAGGGTCGCTATCCGCGCGCGGTGGACGCGGTGCTGCGCTGGTGGGTGGTCCAGCCGGGCGACGGCTTCACCGAGACCTGGAACACGCTGGAGCGGGCGTTGGCGAACGGCCCGCGCCCGCTGGAGCGGGCACTCCTGGACGTACTCGGCGGCCTGGACCCGCGCGCGCCGGTCCGGCACTGGCGGGTCGCGGCGACCACGCGCGTGCTGGAACGCCTGGAGGAGCGCTTCGAGCAGCCCTCGCGACACCCCGACCACGACCTGTGGCGGCTGCTGCCGGTGGTCGCGCCGCCCGGTGCGCCGACCGGGCGCGGCGACTGGGCGTGCGTGCTGGGCGATCGGGCCGCGGCGCGCGGCGACGACGCCGAGGCGCGCACCTGCTACCGGCTCGCCTTCGAGCAGGGCTACGCCGCCGCGGCGCCGCGGCTGGCCCACCGGCTCGCCGTCGAGGGACACCGCGAGCTGTCCGCCGGCGACCCGGCGCGCGCGGTCCGGTTCCTGTACGAGGCGGCGATGCTGGACCCCGACCACGCGGAGTACCGCGAGTTGCACCGCGCCGCCGTCGCGGCCCGGGACGGCGGGCCGGCCGCCGGCGCCCGGCCCGGCTCGGCGGCGGCGCTGTTCACCGAGGCGGTCGAACTGCTGGAGCGCGGCGACGACATGGGTGCGGTACGGCTGCTGCGGCGCGGTCTGCCCGACGCCGAGGCCGACGCCGACGCCCGGGCCGCGGCCGGAGGCGCGAAGGCCGGCGGCGCCGCCGGCCGGCCGCACCCGGACACCTGGCCCGTCCGGCTGTTGCTCGGCGCGCTGGAGGACCACGACGCGATGGTGGCCGGCGCCGCGCGCGACCTGTTCGAGCGGTACGGCGCGGCCTGGTCGCGGCGTACGCCACTGGGCCCGGGCCTGGTGCTGCACCGGGTCACCCGCGTCGACCCCGAACTGGCCGCCGCGCTCGTCGAGTCGCTGCCGCCGGAACTGCGCGCCGGACGGCTGGGCCGGGCCGTCTCGACGGCCGCCGCGTACCGAATACTGGCCCTGGGCGTGCGGGCCCTGGGCGCGGGCCGACCGGAGTCGGCCCGGGCTCGGGCGGAGTTGGCCGAGCGACTGCTGACCGGCGGCGACGAGGCGTGAACCGACGCGACGTGGACGGCCGGCGAGGCGGGGGAGAAGACGACGTGGACACGGACATCCTGGGGGTGCCGGAGCGGGTGTTCGACAGCGGCCTGCTCGCGGCCACGCGTCGGTTCGGCACCGCCGCGGCGGTGACGCGCGAACTGGGCGCGGACACCGTCGAGGTCGCGCACGCGCTGATCGCGCTGGCCCGGATCGACGGCGGGCGAGCCGCGGGGCTGTTCGACCGCCAGGGCATCCCGCCCGACGTGCTCGCGGCCGGCCTGCTCGGCTCCGGCGGGCTCGGTGGTGGAGCAAGCGGCGGGTCCGGCGGCGGGTCCGCCGGAGCCCTCGTCGCCGACCGAGCCGGTTTCGATCCGGGCCGCGACGGCCTGGCCCCGGCCGGCGCGCTCGGCGGCCTGCCGGTCACCGCCGACCTGCGCGCCGCCTTCACGGCCGCCGCCGACGCCGGGCTCATCGACGAACGGGCCCTGCTCGCCGAGCTGTTGCCCCGCCTGGAGGTGGGCGCGGTGGACCTGCTCGTCGGCTACGGCCGGGTCGACCTGGCCGCGTGGCGGGCCGAGGTGGCCACACCGCGCCGGGTGGTCGAGGTGTTCCGGCCCGACGGGTCGATCGATCCCGCCGCGTTCGGTCCCGGCGCCCGCCGCGTGCTCGCGATGATGGCGACCGAGGCGGCCGGCCTCGGCCACGAGCGGTACGGCATCGCGATGCTCCTGCACGCGCTGGCCACCACCCCGGGCGGCCTGCTCGAACAGGCCTTCCTGTTCCTGCGTCGCGACGTACGGGCGCTGCGCGAACAGACCATCACCCTCGCCGGCACCCGAGGTCACGGCGCGGCGGGCGCCGGCCCGGCCGAGCCGGACGAGTCGCTGCGGTCGACCCTGCGCCGGGCGGCGACCTTCGCCGCGACCGGAGCCGGCCCGGGCGGCGAACCGGGCGCCGATCCCGACGCGGGCACCCCGATCACCGAACGCGACCTGCTCGCCGCGCTCCTGGATACCCCCAGCGGCCTGGCGGCCGGCTTCTTCCGCGACATCGGTCTGGACCTGGACCGGCTGCGCCGATTCGCCGACACCTACTACCGCGAGCCGGCCGAGCCCGAGCCGAGCCGGACCGCCGAACCGCTCTCCCCGGAGGAGGCGGTGCGCTGGGTGCGATCCCGGCTGATCGGCCAGGAGAGCGTGGTCGAGCGGCTGGCCTTCCACATCGAGCTGATCAAGCGCTCGCTGACCCGGGGCTTTCGGCCGGACGACCGGCCGCGCGCCGCGCTGCTGCTGTGCGGGCCCAGCGGTTCGGGCAAGACGATGACCGCGCGCCTGCTCGCGCAGGTCGTCTACGGCTCGGAGGAGGACGTACTGGTCTTCGAGATGGGCCAGTTCAGCGCGCGCGAGTCGATCAACAACTTCATCGGCGCGCCGCCCGGCTATGTCGGGTTCGGCGAGGGCAAGTTGACCAACGGACTGCGCGACAACCCGCGCCGGGTCTTCCTGTTCGACGAGGTGGAGAAGGCCGACGCGCGGGTGCTCGACGCGCTGCTGCGACTGCTCGACGAGGGTCGGATCAGCGATCCGGCGGGCCCGGTCCGCGAGGCGCACGACGCGGTGGTGATCCTGACCACCAACCTGGGCGCGACCCACTCGGCGGCCGAGGCGGTCGAGGACGACGTGGACAGTGTGGAGAACCTGATCGGCTCGATCCTGGCCGAGGGCTCGACCGGCGGCAGCGCCGCGAGCGCCCGGCTGCGGCGCACCATGGAGGGCTTCTTCCGGCCCGAGTTCCTCAACCGGGTGGACGAGGTGATCCTGTACTCGCCGTTCGGCCCCACCGAACTGCGCGGCATCGCCGAGAACGGCCTGGCCCGGCTGGCCGCGCGGCTGCGCGAGCAACTGGGCGTCGAACTGGCCTGGACCGACGAGGCCGCCGACCACATCGCCACCGTGGCCTGGCGCGGCCGACCGGAGGAGGCCGCACGCGGCGTCAACCGCTGCGTCAACGCGGTCGTGCCGGGCATCCTGCGACTGCTCGACGAGGGCGACGCGGCCGGCAGGCCGGTCACCTCGGTCCGGGTCCGCGTCGTGGCGGACACGCTCGCGGTGGGGAGCGACGATGACTGACCGGGCGACGCTGCGCGCGTTCGCCGCCCGGCTGCGCGAATACGGCGCCGACGCCGACGCGGTGGACGGCGAGGCGTACGAGAGCCTGGGCGGCGGGGCCGACGCGCAGCCGTGGAGCGCGCGGGCCGAGGAGTTGTGGACCGCCGGCGGCGGCTCGTGGCGCACCCACCACCTCGCGGTCGCGCTGCACGCGCGCGCCTACGACCTCGAACTGGCCGCCGACCACGAGGCGGCTTTCCCGTACTGGAAACGGGCGTTGGCGCACTGGGCCGAGCTCTACCACGACAGCGCGTTCTGGGACCGGATGCACGAGCACCTGGAGACGGTCGGCGGGACGCCGGTCCCGGCCGGGACCGTGCAGGAGGTGCGCGAGCGGCTGCCCCGGGATCTGCTCGCGCCGCATCTGACGCTGGCCGCCGAGCACCGGGTCGGCGATCCGCTGCGCGCGCGGGCACACCTGGACCTGGTCCGCGAGTCCGGCTTCCCGCGCTCGGCGATCCTCGGCGCCCGGGGCGACCTGGTGCGCGAGGTGTTGGCCGAGGTGTCCCGGGACGTCGAGGAGGGCCGTTTCGACGACGTGGTCGAACAGCTCGCCTCCTGGCTCGCGGTGGACCCCGGCAACCTCGGACTGGCCCGGGCCCTGCTGTACGCGACCCGGCGGCACATCGAGATCGTGGTCGCCGCGCCCGGCTGGGCGCGCAAGATCGAGGCGCTGGTCGAGCGGGTGGCCCGACTGGTGCTCCCGGCCTGGGACGAGGTGGGCACGCCCGAGGGCTCGTTCGCGGTCGAGCTGGCCCGGCACGAGTACTGGCGCGGGATCGTGGTGCGCGAGCTCGAATCCGGCCCGGCCACCGAACCCGCCACCCTCGAACAGGCCGCGCTGCGCTCGGGTCGGCACCTGCTGCGCGCGCTCGAACTGGACCGCGATCTCGCGGTCAAGAGCATGTACCGCGACGTGGAACAGCTCGCCGCCGAGGAGTGGGCGCTGGCCGCCACCGCCCGGCAGCGCCAGGGTTTGCCGGACGGTCACGTTCGCGACGCGCTGCGCCGGGCGCTGGCGATGTCCGCGCCGGGGCCGTGGGGACGGCTGTTCATGGCACGGGTGTTGATCAACCTGGACACCGTCTCGCCCGACGACCTGGCCACCGCCCGCCGGCTCGCGGACGAGGTGGCCGCCGATCCGGACGCGAACCATCCCGACATCGCCAACGCGCTCCGAGGGGTCGTGCTGTCCCTGGCCTCGGCGCGCGGGCCCGAATGGAGTTGAGCGCCCCCATGAGCAGCGCCGTGAACGAGCCCGCCCGGGAGAACCCCTGGGCCTGGCAGGCCGGCCGAAATCCCTATCGGGGCACGGCCTTCCAGATTCTGGACCTGGCTCCGGACCTGGCCGGCCGGGCGGCGATCAAGGCGCGGGTGCGCAAGCGCAGACAGCGGATCGCGCGCGGCGCGGACCGCTTCCCGGTGCACGGTCGGGTGCTCGCCCCGGCCGACGTCAACGCGGCGGAGGAGACGCTGGCGGATCCGGCCGGGCGGTTGTCGGCCGAACTGCTCACCCACCGGCCCGAGCGGCCCGGCGCGGATCCGGCGGAACTGGCCGAGGAGTTCGCCGAGTTCGATCCGCCGGAGGCGGCCGGCCCGGTGCGGATCGGGATCGACCGACGCGTGCTCGCGGGCCTGGTGCCGGCGCCCGCGCCGCGCGAGTTCGTACCGTTGTGGACGGAAGAAGGGGCGCACTGATGGCAGCGACACCCGAGCGGGCCCCCCTCGTGGCCGACCCGCCGGCGGATCCCGAGGCGGACCCGATGGCGATCACCGAGAGCGAACGGCCGGTGCCCGAGCGCCCGCTCGACCCGCCGTTCGCGCTCGTGTACGACGTGGTGCGCGGCGCGGCGCGCGAACGCGAGGCGGGCCGCGAGGAGATGCGCAAGCGGCTGGAGTCGACGCACGAGCGGTACACCGGCCTGGCCGCGGACGCCGCGGTCGCGCTGCACGAACTGCGCGGCAGCCTGGAGGGTGAGCCGGTGCCGGCCGTACTGGCCTCGATCGCCCGGCGGTTCGCCACCGCGCTGGACCGCGCGGGTGTTCGGTTCGACGACCCGGTGGGCGAGGCGTACGCGGCGGTGGGCCGTCGGGTGGACGTCGCGCACGCGCCCGACAGCGGCGACGAGAGCGCGATGATCGTGGCCAGGACGCTGCGGCCGGGCGTGCTGCTCGACGACGGCGAGGTGATCCGGCGCGCGCAGGTCGTGCTCGGCTTCGTGCCCACCCCGGCCCAACGCGGGGACGCCGCACGCGGGGACGCCGCACGCGGGGACGCCGCACGTGAGGACGCCGCGGACCGGGGACCCGTCGAACCCGGTGCTTCGGCCGAGCCCGGCGCATCGGTGGAGCCCGAGGTGCCGGTGAAGCCCGAGGCGCCGACCGAGTCCCCCGCGTCGACGGAGCACGAGACCCCGGTCGATTCCGGGACCCCGACCGAGCCCGACGCGCCTGCCGAGCCCGACGCGTCTGCCGAGCCCGAGCCGGGAGCCGGCAGCGCCCGGTCGACCGCCGAAGAACCCCCGGCCGGGTCGGATCCGACCCGGCCGCATCCCGACACCTCGAACGACGCGAACCACGAAGGCGGTACCACCGGATGAGCATCGTGGTCGGCATCGACCTGGGCACCACCAACTCGTGCATCGCCATACCGGCCGACGCCGAGATCCCCGGGAAGGCCGAGTTGATCGCGGCCCGCCGGCTGCGGCCGGTCGGCGACTCGCTGATCGTGGCCAATCCGGACCGTTCGCCGACCACACCCTCGGCGGTGTGGATCGATCCGAGCGGCAAGGCGATCGTCGGCCAGTTGGCCAAGAACAAGGCCCGCCTGCCGGGCGCGCCGCCCGCGATGTTCTTCAAGCGGAACATGGGCACCGACCGGGTGGTCACCGCCGGACACGCGCGACTGACCCCGCTGGAGGCGTCGACGCACATCCTGCGCCACCTCAAGCAGGTGGCCGAGGAGGTCCTGGGCGTGCCGGTGGAGCGGGCCGTGGTGACCGTCCCGGCGTTCTTCGAGACCCGGGCCAAGAACGAGACCACGCGCGCGGGACAGGCGGCCGGCCTGGAGGTGGTCGAGACGCTGATCGAGCCGGTGGCCGCGGCCCTCGCGTACACCCACGAGCGGGCCCGCGAGTTGACCGAGCCGCAGACCTTCCTGGTCTACGACCTCGGCGGCGGCACGTTCGACACCTCGGTGGTCACCTGGGATCCCGAGGTGGGCTTCGAGAACCGCTCGTTCAGCGGCGACCGCTACCTGGGCGGGTTCGACTTCGACCGGCGGATCGTGTCCTGGATCGCGGCCCAACTGCCCGAGTACGACCTGGCGATCGACAGCGAGGACCCGGCCGACGGGAAGGTCGAGGCACAACTCCTGTCGGTCGCCGAGGGGGCCAAGCACGACCTGTCCCGCTATCCCGAGACGGAGATCGTCAGCCAGTACTGCGAGGACCGGCGCGGCACCCCGATGAACATCGGACTGCCGATCCGCCGCGAGGAGTTCGAGGAGATGATCGCGGACCGGATCCGCGGCACGCTGGACGACTGCGACCGGGCGCTGGTGCGGGCCGGGATGACCGCGGCCGACCTGGACGAGATCGTCATGGTCGGCGGCTCGTCCCGGATCCCGCTGGTGGCCACGATGCTCACCGAGCACTTCGGGCGCGGGCCCCGGCTGCTCAACCCCGACCTGTGCGTCGCGCTGGGCGCCGCGCTCAAGGCCGCGAACGTGCCCAGCCGCAGCGGGCACCTGGAGTTGGACCGGCCCGAGGCGCTGCCGCCGGAGACCGACATCGGCGGCCGGGTGCTGGCCGGACCAGCGCTGGCCTCGCCGGCGGGCGCGCAGGTGCTGCTCAGCTCGGACGACGGGCGGGTGTACCTGACCGAGACGGCCGACGCGGAGGGCCGCTTCCTGTTCGCCGACGTGCCGTTGCGCGACGGCGAGAACGGCTTCACCGTGCAGGTGTTGGCGCACGGACGGGAGATCGAGTCCCGGCAGTTGACGATCGAGTCCGACGGCAAGCCCCGTTCGGACGCGACCGGCGACGTGCTCGCGCACGACTTCTCGGTCGAACTGGTGGACGGGCTGCACGTGGTGGTCCGGGCCGGGACGATGGTGCCCTACCGCACCGACTTCCGCCTGGAGACCGCCTCGCAGGGGTCCAGCCTGCGGGTCGGCCTGGTCGAGGGCCTGGTGCCGATCGGCGAGGTCTCGATCCGGGACCTGCCCACGGACGTGTCGGTCGGCTCGACCGTCGAGGTGACGCTCGAGTTCGAGGCGGGCTGGACGATCCGGGCCGAGGCGCGGCTGCCGCAGGTGGGCGCCGAGGGTAGCGCGGTGATCGACATCCCGCGTCGGGAGATCCCGGGCTGGCCGGAACTGGCCGAGCGACACCGGCAGGTGCTCACCGGCTGGGTGGAGAAGCGGGACGCGATTCCGCCGGCGGACGCGATCCGGGTCGGCCCGGCGCTGGATCGACTGCTGGCCGAGATCGCCGAACTGGTCCGGGACCGGATCGACGCGGGCAAGACGCACCACAAGATCCTGGAGGCGGAGACGCTGGTCCAGGGCCTGCGGGTGGCCACCACGGCGGGCAGCGCGCTGAACCCGGCGATCGGCGAGTTCGAGGACAACCTCGCCTTCCTGGCCCGACTGGCCGACCGACTGGTCGACCACGACCCGGTCGAGGCGGAGCGCTTCCGGGGCGCGATCCCGGGGCTGCGCGCGACCGGGCGGGCCGCGTACGCGGCGGGCAACAAGATGGACTGGCACCTGGCCAACGAGGCGGTGCGGGACCGGATCAACGCGGCCGAGCGGATGTTGCACGGGGGGCGCTCGCCGCAGCAGTTCACCGCCGCCGAGTTCCAGGTCGCGGTGCTCCAGGAGGTCGAGTACCTGCGCCGCTCGATCCAGGAGATGGACCAGGCGTCCGCCGGCCGGCACCGGGCCGACGCGGACGGCTATCTGCGCGAGTTGGACACCATCGCCGAGGACGCCGCCGAGGTGGACGTGCGGGACGAGGCGGCGGGCAACCGCCGGTTGGTGGAGATCTATCGAGGTCGGATCATGCCGCTGCGGGCCCGGGCGGACCGCTGGATGGAACAGATCCGGGAGGGCTCCCCGCACATCGGGTTGCGGCTCCCGAAGAGCTCCCTGGAGAAATGACATGGCGTTCGCGATCACCTGCCCCCTGTGCCGCCGCCGGATCGCCGACCTGACCGAACGCTGCCCGGCGTGCGGCGGCGACCTGGGCGCGCTCGCGGGCCTCGTCGAGCTGGCCGACCGGCACTTCAACGACGCGGTCCGGTCGGCCCGGCGCGGCCGCTGGAACACCGCGGCCGAACACCTGGCGGTCACCCTCGCGCTCAACCCGGCCGACGCCGAGGCCCGCCAACTGCTCACCAAGGTCCGCTACCACCAGGACCCGAGGACCCTCCCGGACCGCCTGTGGCGCAAGGCCCGCACCCGCCTGCCGTACGGCGAACGGCTCCCGGCGCAACTCCCGCGCGAAGCGGACCTGCGCCGCCTCCTCGACGTCGCGAGCAAACGCCTCGCGGCGCGGAAACCGGGGTGACGAGCCGGGTGCTCGGTGGCGCACGGACGGACCATGGTCGCGAAGCCCGGCGACCTACCATGGGGGACATGGACCGCGAGGAGTTCGACCGGCTGACGGCCATCGCCAATTCTGTCCGCACGCCGTCCAACTACAAGATCGAGATCAGCGACGGCACGCTCGTGATGACGACCGGCCCGTCCGGCATCCACGAGTTCATCGTGCGCCGGCTGCGGATGCGCATCGAGCGCGGTATCGCCGGACGCGAGGAGTGGGCCGGGATGGCGGTTCACGGGGGGATGGACGTCCTGGACGACGCCAACCTGATAAGGCGCAATCCCGACGTCTGCGTCTTTCCGGAGGATGATCTCCTCACCGTCGAGAATCATGTGCCGGCCGCTGACGTGCGGCTTGCCGTCGAGGTCGTCTCACGGTCGAACCCGGAGAACGACTGGGAGGCCAAGTTGCGCGACTACCCGCGCATGGGCATCCCGGTCTACCTGATCATCGACCCTCGTCAGGGCACGATCGCGGTGTACTCCGAGCCGAAGGGCGGTCGCTACACCGCGCGCGCCGCCTATGCGTTCGGCCAGGACGTACCGCTCCCGCGGTTCGGCTTCCCGATCGCGACGGCGGACTTCCCCATGTACTGACCGTGCGGCCGGCCTCACAACACGTGGTCGGCCGTGCGCAGGATGGCGTGCAGGTCGACGGCGGCGTCCCAGGTGGCCCAGGTGGAGAGGGCGGCGCCGCCGAGGGCGATCAGGGTGGCCGCGCCGGGGCGGCTCCAAGGGGTGGGCCAGCGGTCGGTCGGAGACGGGCCCAGCAGCGCGGCCACCCGGCGCGGGACCGGGCCGCCGGTCGCGGCCATCGCGCCACGCGGTGCGGCCGGTCCGGCCAGCGCCGCCTTGCCCACCGCGCGGGCCACCACCCGACGATCGCCCACCACGCGCGCGGCGGCCTCGTCCGCGCAGCGCTCCAGCGCGTAGCCGATCGCGGTGCGCATCGGCCGCAGCAGCGGATGCGCGCACATCGCCAGCGTCGCGACCAGCAGCACCCGATCGTGCCGGCCGCTCAGATGCGCCCGCTCGTGGGCCAGCAGCGCTCGCCGCTCGTCCGCGTCCAAGCGCGCGAGCAGTGACGCCGAGACCACGATCCGAGGCCGTCTGCCCGGCAGCGCGAACGCGGTCGGCGGTCCGGTGGGCAACACGGTCAACTCGGTGTCGCCGGCCGCCGGTACTCCCGCGCGCAGCAGCGTCAGCGCCCGTCGGCGGCGGCGAAGGACCACCGCCGCGCACACCACTGCCGAGGTCAGCGCCGCGCTCGCCGGCGAGCCGATCACCTGGACGTTGGGAATCGAGGCCCGCACCTGCGGATCGGACCAGTGATCGGGCAGCGGTACGCCCGGGAGCTGGGCCGTGCCCACCACGGTGAGCAGGCCCAGACTGATGGTCGCGCACAGGGCCAGGACCGAGGTCAGCGCGGTGAGCAGGACCACCACCCGGCGCGGCGCGAGGTGGTCGGCCGCGAGCCGGGCCACGGGCACGGAGGTTATCGGCAGCAGCAGCGGCAGGTAGACGATCCAACGCACGCGCCTACGACCCGCTCTCGTCCAGCAGTCGGCGCAACAGCGCCTCGTCGTCGGTGGACAGGTCCGAGACGAACCGCGCGAGTACCGCCTGCCGGTCGCCCTCCTTGTCCAGCACCTGCCGCATGCGTCGCGCCGCCAGCCCGGCCTCGTCGTACACCGGCGCGTACACGTACGAGCGGCCCGACCGGGTGCGCTGGAGCACGCCCTTGTCGTGCAGGCGGGACAGGATGGTCACCACCGTCGTGTACGCCAACTCGCCGGACAACTGCTCCTGCACCGCGCCCGCGCCCATCGCCGTGGGCGACGTCCACAGCAGTGACAGGATCTCGGACTCCAACTCGCCGGGGCCACGTCGCGCGGGTGATCCGCCTGCTCTGCTTTCGGTCACTTCGGCCTCCGGTGGATGGGCACAACGCCCCGGCAGCCTAAACGGTCACCCTCGGGGATCGGCGACGCGTACCTGTTCCGCCTGCTCACGGCGTCGCACCGCGGCCCGGTCCCGATCGCGGTCGCCCGCGTCGGCGATGTCCGGAAACAGTTGCTCGATCCCGGGCCGTCGCTCGCGGATCGCGGCCTCGATCCGCGCCGCGGCGATCTCGACCTCCTCCGCCGAACGGGTGTCGCGTCGGGCCCGGGATCGGGCCCTGCTTCACGTCGATCGCCCGGTCGGCCGCGGCGGGTGTGCCGCGCGAGCGGGCCGGGCTCGCGGCGGGCGTGCCGAACACCACCCGGCAGGTGAGCGGCGCGGTCGGCCCGGCCGTGCCGAGCACGATCGCGGCCGGGCCACCGGGTCGCGGCCCACGCCCGGACGCCTCGCGCACGGGCACGCGGTCGCGTCCGCGGTGGCGCCGGCCCGCGCGCGGCTGCCGTGGCGTCGGCGATGGTGCGTGACCACCCGCGGCCGGCGGCGGGTGCGCGGGTGTCGGCCGCGATCCCGGCCGACGTCAGGCGGCGGTGACCACGCGATCCCGGGAGGGGGCGGCACCTGCCTTGGCGCGGTCCACCCGGATCGCACAACCCTCGGCGCGCAGCGACTCGACCAGGACGTCGTGCCGCCGGCCGCGCGTGCGGACCGGGTCGGCGGGTGCCGGGAACAGCACCGCCACCCGCCGCTCGGGCAACCCTCGGACGAAGCCGGCCAGCGCCTCGACGAGTCGATCGCGCTCGTCGAAGACCACGCTCAACGGCGCGTCCACGCCGGACGCGTCCCACGCGGCCACCAGCGCGTCCCGCGCGGCCCGCTCACCGGCGTGCGTGACATGCACGGCGATCGCCCGCCCGGCCGTCGCACGCGCGGCGGTCAGCGCCGCGACGGCGGCGGCGTCCATCCGCACGATGGGCACCACGACGACCCGAGGACCGCCCTCGGGAGCGCGGGCACCGGCCCGACGGATCGAGGCGGTGCGGCGGATCCCGTCGACCCGACGAATGGCGGCGAACATGGCGGCCTCCTTTCGACCGCCCCCAGCCTCCCCCCGAAACCACCCGCCCGGCCCACCTGTTGACGCGCTCTTGGCGTTGCGGGCGGCAATCCGAGCGCGTTCCTGACCCGACCACGGCGGCGAGGTCGCGATCGTGTTCGACGTCCGTCGGGGCCGTGCCGCGCCGGTCGTGCGACGGCGTCCCCGAAACGGCGACACCGGCTCGCCCGGCGGCGTGCGGGCCCGTGTTCGGCGCCGGTCCGGGGTCGGAGCTACGCGGCCTCCGGGACGCGGGTCCGGCCGGTTCCGCCGGGGCGCGCGGCGCCGGCGAGGCGGGCGCTGCCGGCGACCACCCGGCCGGCACGGATGACGACGCGGTCCCGGGGGCGGGTTCGCAGCGCCTCGGGCAGGGAGCCCGCCCGGACCGCGAGCAGGTCGGCGCGGGCCCCCGGTTCCAGGCCGCCGGCATCCAGGCCCAGTACGCCGCGCGCGTGCCCGGCCACCGCGGCCCAGGCCCGGGCGGGCGCCAACCCCGTGGCGGCGGCGGTGGCCAGCGGGTCGGCCAGGCCCATCGGGTGCCCGGCGTCGCGCAGGTGGTCGCCGCCCGCCGCGACCGTGACGCCCGCCGCGACCAGTTCGCGGATCGGCAGCCCGCAACCACGCTCCGAGGGCAGCGCCACGACGCGCATCCCGGACGCGGCGATCGTCTCGCCGACCCGACCCAGCGCGGACGGCGAGAGCCGGTTCAGGCCGGCCAGGTGACTGGCCGTCACGGGCCGGTCGAAGCCCGACGCGCGCAACAGCTTGGCCAGGTCGCCGACCACGAGCAGGCGCGGATCGAAACCGTCGTCCAGGTGCAGGTCGAGCCCGACCTCGAGACGATCCGCGAGCCGCAGCAGCCGGCGGATCTCCTGCCGGCAGTCCGGCGCGAACCTGGGCCGGCCGCCGATCACCCGCGCGCCCGCGCCCACCGCGTCCACGATCGTGCGATCGCCGGTCCCAGGAACCGGGACCGCGACGATCTGGAGGTCGAGGACACGATGGAACTCGGCGCGCAGTTCGGCCATCACCTCGACCGAGCGCAGCGGCGTGCGACCCTCGCCGATGTCCAGGTGGGTGCGCACGGCGGTCACGCCGCGGACGGCCAGCGTGCGCAACACCTCGCGCGAGCGCCGGCGCAGATCGCCGGGGCGATAGCGGGAGGGTCGGACCTGCCAGGACCGCCACGTGCCGTCGCGCCCGTCCGGATCCGAGCCCACCGGCTCCCAGGTCAGCGCGCGATCGAGGTGCACGTGCGGCTCGGCGGGAGCCGGCAGCAGCAGGTAGCCGGTCAGATCCGGCCCGGCGCCGGCCCGCGAGTACGGCCGACCCGGCTCGCGCAGCACGCCGACCCGACCGTTGCGCAGCACCACGTCGCGCGTACGCCCGTCCGGCAGCGTGGCGCCGAACAGGGTGATCGTGTCGCTCATCGCTACCCCCTGGGACTCGAATCCGCGACCCGATCCGACGCGGGGTCGAAGGAACGCCCCCATACCGCGTCGCCGCGCCGCCCGACCCACTGTGACCGGGCGCTGTTGCGGCGGCGTTTCGGTGCCGTTAAGGACCACCCCTTCGGGGGCGAAACGGGCACGTAACGTGCGCGACGCCGACCGGCAACGGCGCACCCGTACAACGTCCCCATGACCATCACCGAGGCGCCGCCCGTCGCCGTACCGGGTCCCCCGCGGCACCGGCAACACCTGCCGTCCCGGCCCGGCACCGTCCTGTGGGGTTGGCTGCCCGGAGCCCGGGACCGGCCGGTGGCGTTCGTCGAATCCGGCGAGACGCTCACCGCCGACACCATCTCGCACGAGGGCCTGCTCGGCGACCAGGGCCGCGACCCGGTGGCCTTCTTCGGCCGGCACCACATCCGGGCCGAGCGTGTTCCGGAGGACCATCGCGCGCTGGCCGCCTCCGACCTCGCGCACGACCGCGCCGTGGACGGCCCGCACGTGATCACCGGCCCGATCTCGGTGGCCGGCGCCCGCCCGGGCGACGTACTCGCGGTGCACCTGCTCGACCTGCGCCCGCGGACCTCCTACGGCGTACTCACCGAGCGGCACGGTCGCGGGCGCGGCGCGCCACCGGTCACGGTGTGTGCGATCCGGGACGGCCGGGCCCGGATCCCGACCGCGACCGGCGACCTGACCCTGCGACTGCGGCCGAGTCTGGCGGTACTGGGCGTGGCCACCTCCGACGGCCTGCGCCGGTTGTCCACCCGGGTGGGCTCGCACGGCGGCAATCTCGACCTGCCGATCCTGGGCGCGGGCAGCACGCTCCACCTGCCGGTGCAAACCGCCGGCGCGCTGCTCTACCTCGGTGGCCCCCGGCTGGCACACGGCCACGGCGCGGCGCTGGAGGGAGCACTCAAGGTGACCCTGCGCGTCGAGGTGATCCCGTACGAGCGGGCCCGCGCTCGATTCGGCAACCCGCGCGGCCCGTTCGTGAGCACGGCGGACGCGCTGATCCCGCTGGGCATCGGCGCCGACCCGGCCCTCGCGCTGCGCCGGTGCGCCGCCCAGGGCGAGGAACTGCTGTGCTGCGGCCACGGCCTGACGCGCGATCAGGCCCGGGTCTACCTGGGTGCCGCCGCCGAGTTCGGGACGAGCCGCACCGGCGTGCACGCCCGGGTCCCGCTGCCGGGGCGGTGAGCGTCGAGCCCGGCCTCCGGCTGTGCCGGTCGACGACATCGGCCGCGTTCCGGCTCGGCGCGGGCGGTAGCGTTTCGCGGATGAGCGCCTCTTCCGCGATCGACGCGAGCGAACCCTGGCCACGCACGGCTGCCGAGGGGTTGGCCGTGCAGGACCGGTTGCGGCCGCTGGTGGACACGGACGGGCCCGGGCCGGGGCCCACGCAGGTGCGCCTGGTGGCCGGGCTGGATGTGGCCTACGCCGAGGACTCGGACGAACTCGCCGCCGCCGTGGTGGTGTTGGACGCCTCGACGCACGCCGTGGTGGAGCGGTCGGTGGTGCACGGCGTGGCGACGTTTCCGTACCTGCCCGGGCTGTTCGCGTTCCGGGAGATCCCGGCCCTGTCGGCCGCGCTCGAACGGCTGGACACCGCACCGGACCTGCTCGTGTGCGACGGTCAGGGGCTGGCCCATCCGCGTCGGTTCGGGCTGGCCTGCCACCTCGGGGTGCTGACCGGGCTGCCGACCGTCGGGGTCGGCAAGACGCCGTTCGTCGGCACGTACGAGACGCCGGGGGACCGGCGCGGCGACGCCGCCGACCTCGTGTACGAAGGGGACGTGGTGGGGCGGGTGTTGCGCACCCGCGACGGGGTCAAGCCGGTGTTCGTCTCGATCGGCCACGGCGTCGACCTGGACACGGCCTGCGCACACGTCCTGGCCCTGACCCCGCGCTATCGCCTCCCGGAGACCACCCGCCAGGCCGACCAGGCCTGCCGCCGGGCGCTGAAGACCGCCCGGCCGTAGGCCGCCGCCCCGCGCCCGCGCCCGCCCGACGGCGCTTCGCCGGGACGCCGCCGCCACTGTCACCGTCGCCGCGACGGCATGGAAGAGCCCCCCGAACCACCTGCGCAAGGTGGTTCGGGGGGCTCTTCGGTCACCGGCTCCCCAAGGGGGGAGGATGGGGAGCCGGCTGCCTCATGGGTGGAACACCCGATTCGGGTCAGTCCGTCGCGATCGCCCGCAGGACGTTCATCCGCGCCGCCCGGAAGGCCGGCATCACGGCGGCCAGCAGGCCGACCACCGCCGCGGCGATCACGATCCCGATCACCGTGCCCCACGGGATCTCCAGGACGTCCAGGCCCTGCTTGGCCAGCAGGCGCTGGGCCCCGATGCCCCACGCCATGCCGAGCGCGAGCCCGACCAGGGCGCCGAAGGTCGCGATGACCATGGACTCCAGGCGGATCATCCGGCGGATCTGCCGGCGCGAGGCGCCGATCGCCCGCATCAGGCCGATCTCCCGGGTGCGCTCGACCACCGACAGCGCCAGCGTGTTGATCACGCCCAGGATCGAGATGATGATCGCCAGGCCGAGCAGACCGTAGATCAGGTACAGGAACGTGTCGATCTGCTTGCCGATCAGTTCCTTGTAGTCGCTCTGGTCACGGGCCTTGACCTGCGGGAAGGGATCGAGCGCCGACTTGAGCGCGGCACCGACCTTGGACGCGTCCTGACCGGAGGCCGCGTTGACCATCATGATCTGGTACTGCACGTTCGGGACGAACTTCTTCATCACGGTGTTCGGGATGATCGTCGTGTCGCCCGCACCGATGTCGGCGCCCTCGGCCTTCTTGCGGATCGCGCCGACCTCGACCGTGGTCTTCTGCCCGTTCGGGAAGGTGATCTCGATCTTGCCGCCGATGCCGAGGTTGTGATCCTTGGCGAAGTTCTCGCCGATGGCCGCCTTGCCCGCCGAGATGGCCGCGTTGCCGCTGCCCTGGAGGTAGGTGGTCTTGAGGGTGTCGTCCATGCCCGGGTCCGAACCGACGACGAAGTCCTTCTTGCTCTTGCCGTCGGCGGTGAGCGTCGCGTTGCTGAGCGTCTGGCTGACCACCTCGCCCACGCCGGGGGTCTTCTTCGCGGCCTGGACGACGTCCTCCGGGAAGGTGCCGACCAGCGACTGGACCGTGTAGTCGGCGCCCAGGGACTTCTCGATCTGCTTGTCGAACGAGGCCGACATCGACGAGGCCGCGACCGCCATGCCGCTGACCAGCGCGACACCGATCATGATCGCCGACGCGGTGGCGCCGGTGCGGCGCGGGTTGCGCAGCGCGTTCTCCCGGCTGAGCCGGCCCATCGAGCCGAACACCTTCGGGTACCAGGACGCCAGCGCCGGGACCACCGTGCGGGCCAGCAGCGGCGCCAGCACGATGAAGCCGAGCAGGGTGAACATCACGCCCAGGCCGAGGAATCCGCCGCCCTGACCGCCGCTCTCCGCGGTGGCGCCGGCGACGAGTGCGAGCGCACCCAGGCCGAACAGCACCAGGCCGATGATCGAGCGGGTCTTGATCGACTTCTGCGGCGGGGCGCCGGCCTCGCGCAGGGCCGCCATCGGGGCGACCTTGCCCGCGCGGCGGGCCGGCACGTACGCGGCGATCACGGTGACGATCACGCCGACCAGGTAGGCCACGATCGGGGTCGAGGTCTTGATCACCAGGGACGTGCCCTTGAGGTTGATCCCGACCGCGCTGATCAGCGCCTTGAGCCCGACGGCCAGGCCGAGACCGGCCAACAGGCCGAGCGTGGAGCCGACCACGCCGAGCAGGACCGCCTCCACCAGCACCGAGCGGTTCACGTCCGCCCGGCTCGCGCCGATCGCCCGCATCAGGCCCAGCTCACGGGTGCGCTGGGCGACCAGCATCGAGAAGGTGTTGAAGATCAGGAAGATCCCGACCAGTACGGCGACACCGGCGAAGCCGAGCATCGCGTACTTCATCACGTTCAGGAAGCCGCTCAGCGAGTCGCTGGCGTCCTTGGCGGACTCCGCGGCCGTCTTGACCTCGAAGTTCGTGGTGTCGCCGAGCGCCTGCTCGACGCGCTGCTTGAGGACCTTGTCGGAGACGCCGTCGGCGGCCGAGACCGACACCGAGGTGATCAGGTTCGGGTCGCCGAGCAGCCGCTGGGAGGCGGTCGCCGAGTCGAAGGCGAGCAGGGCCGCACCGGGGTTGGTGGTGGTGAAGGTCATGATGCCGGTGACCTTGACCGGGAACTGCCCGATCGGTGAGATCACCCGCAGCTCGTCACCGATCTTCACCTTCTTCTTGTCGGCCGTGTCGGCGTCGATCATCACCTCGGCCGGGCCCTTGGGCAGGTTGCCGCTGGTGACCTTGACCGGCGTGCGGTCGGTCTCGTACCAGTTGGTGGCGAGGGTCGGGGCGCCCGAGGACGGGCCCACGGACTTGTTGTTCTTGTCGACGACCGTGATCGACTCGAGGTTGACGTCGCCGTGCGCTTCCTTGACGCCGTCGACCTTGGCGACCTTGTCGATGACCGAGCGCTGCAGCGTGGGCGTCTGCCCGGTGAGCGCGAGGTCGTCCTTGTCGAACTCGGACTTCGGGTTGACCGAGACGTCCGAGGCCGTGGATTTGAACAGCTCGTCGAACGTCTTGGTGATCGTGTCGGTGAATACCAGGGTGCCGGAGACGAACGCGACCGACAGCAGCACCGCCAGGGCGGACAGCACCATTCGCCCCTTGTGGGCGAGGAAGCTGCGGAACGTGGCTTTCAACATGGTGGGGGACTCTCCGCCTGTTTCAGCTGGTCCGGGCGCCGTCGAAGCGCTTCATGCGCTCCAGTACGGCGTCGGACGTGGGACGCAGCATCTCGTCGACGATTCGACCGTCTGCCAGGAACAGGACCCGGTCCGCGTAGGACGCCGCGTTCGGGTCGTGGGTGACCATCACGATGGTCTGACCGAGCTCGTTGACACTGCGCCGCAGGAAGCCCAGCACCTCGGCGCCGGAGCGCGAGTCGAGGTTTCCGGTCGGCTCGTCACCGAAGATGATCTCGGGCCGGCTGGCCAGCGCTCGGGCGCACGCGACACGCTGCTGCTGACCACCGGAGAGCTCGCTCGGGCGGTGCTTGAGCCGGTCGCGCAGGCCGACGGTCTCGATCACGGTGTCCAGCCAGGCCTTGTCCGGCTTGCGGCCGGCGATGTCCATCGGCAGCGTGATGTTCTCCAGCGCGGTCAGCGTCGGGAGCAGGTTGAACGCCTGGAAGATGAAGCCGATGTTGTCGCGGCGGAGCTTGGTGAGCGCCTTGTCCTTGAGGCTCGTGATCTCCGTGTCGCCGATCCAGCTCTTGCCGCTGCTCACCGAGTCGAGACCGGCGAGGCAGTGCATCAGGGTCGACTTGCCGGAGCCGGAGGGGCCCATGATCGCGGTGAACTGACCGCGACCGATCTGGACGTCCACGCTGTCGAGAGCGACGACTCGGGTCTCGCCTTCGCCGTACGCCTTGGTGAGCTGCTGCGCGCGGGCGGCGATGGTGCCCCTGGAGTCCGCGTCGGTCATGGCAGCCGTGGCCGTGGTCACGAGTCTGTCCCCCAGATGAGGTGAAGGGTGGCGCGCTCCGCGGTTTGCAGTGCACAGGATCACCGTAGGGGGGAGGGGGCTCCGGCGAATCCTCTCCAAGGACAGATCCGGCCGTCCTACGCAGGGAGGACCCCGGGTACGCCGAACGACCCTTGTCCCTGCGGGAGCCCCGTACGAGTGGGGTGGATCCCGGGAAAGAGTCGACGGTCCGTCACGCTGCGTAGACCTCGCCCGTACCAACGATCCGTATCCGCCCCGGGGTTCCCCAAATGTCGCACCCGGGTTCTCCGTGCCCCCCGAGGTGGGCGTCGTCAATCTTGCGAGGGACCCTCCGGCGTCTGGTGGTGGGCCACGATCGCGGCGCCGACCCCGGCCACCGCGCGGCGCAGGCTCGGCGGCGACACGGCCTCCATGTGCCCGCCCAGAGCGATCAGTTGGCCCAGTGCAACCTCCTCGGACTCGGTGCGCAGTCGCAGTTCGCGCCACCCGTCCGGGTCGGGCGGCCCCGCCGAGGCGAGCGCGTCCGCCGCGACCACGGGGCCGAAGGCCCGCGGTAGTCGGCCCAGCGCGGCCGGCGACACCCGGATCACGCAGGTGAATCCCATCAGCGAACGGGCGAAGTCCTCGCTGCTGTGCGCCCACCACGCGCCGAGGTCGAAGCCGTCCGGACGCTCGAAGCGTTCCGGCCGAGTGCTCGCGGCCACCACCCGTGACACGCGGTAGCTGCGAATGTCGGTGCGATGGCGGGCGACCAGGTACCAGACGCCGGCCTTGAGGACGAGGCCGAACGGGTCCAGCCGGCGGGACACCTCGCGGTCGCGGCGGGCGTACCGCAGATCCAGCCGGCGGCCGGTCCACACCGCGCTCGCGATCTCGGTGAGGTGCGGGACGTCCTCGTCGTGGTGGAACCAGCCCGGCGCGTCCAGGTGGAAGCGCTGCCGGACCCGGCCCGCGCGGGTACGCAGATCGGCGGGCAGGGTGGCCATCACCTTGGTCTGCGCCGCGACGAGCACGGTGTCCAGGCCCAGCGCGTCGGCGGCGTGTGGCGCGCCGGACAGGAACAGCGCGGCCGCCTCGTCGCCGGTGAGTCCGTCCAGCCTGGTCCGCCAGCCCTCCACGAGCCGGATCCCGCCGCGCGGTCCGGTCTCGGTCCACAGCGGTACGCCGGACGCCTGGAGCGCGGCGACGTCGCGGTACACGGTGCGGACCGACACCTCCAACTCGTCGGCCAGCTCGGCGGCGGTGGCCCCGCCGGGTCGGTTCTGCAGGTGGAGCAGGAGTGCCACCAGTCGGCCGGATCGCATGACTCGAAACTAACCCGGAATCCTTGCCAAGGGTTGTCAGGGATGGCGGTGCACGATGTGCGCATGACGAGTTGGGCGGAGTTCGAGAAGGCCGAGCCGGAGTTCGCGACGGCGGTGCGCGAGCGCTTCGGGATGTACAAGCATCATGTGCTCGGCACGGTGCGGCGGGACGGCTCGCCTCGGCTGAGCGGGTTGGAGGTGGATCTCCGGTCCGAGCAGATGTGGCTCGGGATGATGCCGGGTTCGTTGAAGGCGCGGGATCTGCTGCGTGATCCGCGGTTCTCGATCTTCGCGAACCCGGGGGAGGGGGCCGAACTGGCGCATGGTGACGTGCGGGTGAGTGGGCGGGCGGTCGAGGTCGTGGACGACGGGGTGAAGGGGCCGTACGCGGCCGAGACGGGGGCGCCGGTGCCGTTTCATCTGTTTCGGGTCGAGCTCGACGAGGTGAGCGGGGTGGGGGTGGAGGGCGAGTCGATCGTCCTACGGGTTTGGCGGCCCGGCGCGCGGGTTCGGACGATTCGGCGGGGGAACGACGATGGGTCCGTGCGGGAGGCGGGTTGAGCTTGGGGTGGCCTCGAGCGCCGGCCGGGCCGGAGGGTGGCCTCGAGCCCGGCCGGACTGGGTCGGCCGGGCCGGAGGGTGGACTCAGGCGTCCTGTGGGGTGTCGGTGGGGGGATTCAGGCCCTGGCCTCGGTGGAGGGGGAGTTCTCGGGTGATGGCGATGTTGGTGAGGAAGGGGCGGTCGTGGCTGGCTACCAGTAGGGCTCCTCGGTAGGCGTTGAGGGACTGTTCGAGTTGGTGGACCGAGGCGAGGTCCAGGTTGTTGGTGGGCTCGTCGAGGATCAGCAGTTGCGGGGGCGGGTCGGCGGACAGGAGCGCGGCCAGGACCGCGCGGAAACGTTCGCCGCCGGACAGGGTGCCGACACGCTGTTCGGGGCGATTGCCCTTGAAGAGGAAGCGGGCGAGCCGGCCGCGCAGTTCGGAGTCCGATGCCGTGGGCGCGAAGCGGCGGAGGTTGGCCAGGACGCTCGCGTCCTCGTCGAGTACGTCCAGCCGCTGCGGCAGATGCCGCACCCCGTCGACGCCGATCCGCACGCTGCCCCGGGCCGGTTGCTCCGCCCCGGTCAGCAGCCGCAGCAACGTGGTCTTGCCCGATCCGTTGTCGCCGGTCAGCGCGATCCGTTCGGGGCCGCGCACGTTCAGGTCCAGGCCGTCCGGCCCGTACAGCAGATCCGCGGTGTTCAGACCCTCGGCGACGAGCACCGTGCGCCCGGCGGGCACCTCGGTCCCGGGCAGCTCGATGCGGATCTCCTTGTCCTCGCGCACCGCGTCCCTGGCCTCGGACAGCCGCGTTCGGGCGTCGTCGAGCCGGCCCTCCTGAGTGCCCCTGAGCTTGCCGGCGGAGACCTCGGCGGCCCGCTTGAGGTTGCCCGCGACGATCCTGGGCACGCCCCCTTCCAGTTGGGCCTTGCGGCCGGTCCGGACCCGGCGGGCCAATCGCACCTGGGCCTCGGCCAGTTCCCGCTTCTGTCTGCGCAGATCGGTCTGCGCGGTGCGGACCAGGCGCTCGGCGGTCGCCCGCTCCTGTGCCAGGACCTCCAGATACGCGCTCAGGTTGCCGCCGTAGGTGCGGGCCCGGTCCGGGAGCAGTTCGACGATCCGGTCCACCAGATCCAAAAGCACGCGGTCGTGGCTGACCACGACGAGCACACCCGGATAACCCCGCACGGCGTCGTACAACCGCTCGCGCGCGGAGCCGTCGAGGTTGTTGGTCGGCTCGTCCAGGAGCAGCACGTCGGGCCGGCGCAGCAGCAGCGCGGCCAGCCCGAGCAGCACCGACTCGCCGCCGGACAGCGTGCCGACCGTGCGATCGAGGTCGACGTGCGGCAGCCCGAGCCGGTCGAGTTCGGCGCGGGCCCGCTCCTCGACGTCCCAGTCGTCGCCGACCGCGTCGAAGTGCCGCACGTCGGCGTCGCCGCCCTCGATCGCCAGCAGCGCGGCACGCGTGCCGGCGATGCCCAGCACGTCGTCGACCCGACGGTGCGCGTCGAGCGGCAGATGCTGGGGGAGGTAGCCGAGGTCGCCGCCGGCGGTGATCGAGCCGGAGGTGGGCGACAGGACGCCGGCGATCAGTTCGAGCAGGGTCGACTTGCCCGCGCCGTTGACCCCGACCAGGCCGGTTCGGCCGCCGCCGATGGCGAGATCGAGGCCGGCGACGACGGGGGTGCCGTCGGGCCAGGCGAAGGACAGGTCGGAACATACGATCGCCGGTGCGGTCGGAAATGACATGGAGCGGCTCCCTGGACGCGTGGTGAACGGATCGCGTGGGACACCGCGCGGCGGGATCGGGAGGGGGCCGGACATGAGAAATCGTCCGGGACGGCCACACCGAGGTCGAGACGCGACCGCGAGCACACAGGGGCTCGAGCGGCGCGATGTCCAGACCTCAGATGCGCAACGGACCATCCAGACGGACGACAATGTGACCGGCCCAGGCTAACCCTCGGACGCCGGGGACCTCAAATGTTTTTCCCGTCCGGCGCGGCGAGCGGCTCGGGGCCGGTGTCCGGGGCGGCGTCGTCCGGGGCCGGATCCGGGGAGGCGGCCGGACCGGCGCGGCGGTCCAGGACGTACCCGGTCACCGCCGCGCCCGAGAGCAGGACGAGCGGTGCGGCGAAGGCGACGAGGACGTGTATGTGCAGTACCAGCGTCGCGCCGGTGAACGCGCCGAGCGCCATCGCGAACGCGGAGAGCAGTCGACGGCCCGCGCGCGAGCCGGGTCCGCCGAATCGGCGCAGGTCGGCGGCCAGTCCGGTGAGCGTCTGGGACAACACCGTGGTGGTCAGGTCCGGTACGGCCAACCGCCGGGCCACCGCGTTCTGTAGCCCCATGGCCAAGCCGAGGAGCAGGATCAGCGTGTATTGCTCGCCGGTGCCGAGTCCGCTCACCGCCGCGGCCACGGTCAGGGCCGCCACGAGCAGGACGGCCTGGAGGGTGCAGCCGACCCAGAGCAGGCGCAGTCGCCGATCGCCGAACCCCGCGCCCAGGCGGCCACCCCCGGCGGCGCCGGCCAGGAACGCGGCCAGGGCGGCGAGCGAGGCGGACACGGACAGGCCGGGGGCGCCGGCCAGGGCGAAGCCGGTGAAGACCACGTTGCCGGTCATGTTCGCGACGAAGACCCGGCCCAGTTCGAGGTAGCTCAGCGCGTCGACCAGGCCGGTCACCACGGTGAGCACGATCAGCAGCGGCGGGAGCGGGCCGTTCGGGTCGTCGCGCGGCGGCATGAGGGTGTGCTTGGCCTCTCGAAGCGTTTCGCGCATCGATGCCCCTCCGGATCGGTCGCACTGTGCCCGGCACCGGGCACCGGCCCGGCTATCCATAGCCCGTTCGGTAGGTACGGACACCTCGGCCGGCCGATGAGCGCGGTCACACTGCCGCCGAGTGGCCGTACCCCTTCATCCCATGTGGTGATCCTGGTCGTGCACGCGGCCAGGCATGTCCCCAACCGTGACGGTGGGCGAATTAGCCTGAAATGGATTTCCCTACAATTCCGATCATTTGGGGCATTCGTGCGATCATCCCGCGGCGTGGCCGCAATCGTCCTGGTGGTGGCGGTGGTCGCCGCCATCGGCTTCGTCGTGTTCGCCGGTGGGCACGAGGAGGACCCGAAGCAGAAGGCCGCAGCGCCCGCCCAGGGTGCCCCGAAGGTGCCGCCCGGGCAGGCGCCGGTCACCCTGATCGGCGACGGCTCGACGTCGAGCACGGGCGAGCAGCCGGGCCGGCTCAAGCCGGAGAAGCTCGAGCCGGGCCAGGCGCCGCCGCAGTTCCTGGTGTTCTCCTGGGACGGCGCCGGCGAGGACGACAAGAAGCTGTTCTCCCGCTTCCGCCAGGTGGCCAAGGAGAGCAACGCGAAGATGACGCTGTTCCTGTCCGGGGTGTACGTGCTGCCGGAGGCCAAGCGGGCCAGGTACCTGCCGCCGCACAAGCCGATCGGTGCCTCGGACATCGGCTACCTCGACGACGTCCACCTGCGGATGACGCTGGAACAACTCGGCGCCGCGTGGAACGAGGGCCACGAGATCGGCACGCACTTCAACGGCCACTTCTGCGGGCCCACCGGCGGCGGTTCGTGGTCGGCGGACGACTGGCGCAGCGAGGTCGACCAGGCCAAGGCGTTCGTCAAGAACTGGAAGACCAACACCGGTTGGGTCGACATGCCGGCGCTCCCGTTCGACTACGACAAGGAACTGATCGGCGGCCGGGCGCCGTGCCTGGAAGGCCAGAAGGCGCTGCTCGACGCCGCGCCGTCGCTGGGCTTCCGCTACGACGCGAGTTCGCCCGGTGGGCGTCAGGTGTGGCCGACCAAGGTGAACGGGATCTGGGATCTGCCGTTGCAGCAAATCCCGCTGCCCGGGCGCAAGTTCGAGGTCCTGTCGATGGACTACAACGTGATGTTCAACCAGTCGCGCACGGTCAAGGGCGACCCGGCCAAGTTCCAGGAGTGGGAGGAGCAGGCGTACGCGAGCTACATGGCGGGCTTCGAGCGCGCGTACACCGGGAACCGGGCGCCGCTGATGATCGGCAACCACTTCGAGGGCTGGAACGGCGGCATCTACATGAAGGCGGTGGAGCGCACCATGCGGACCGCGTGCGCTCGGCCGGAGACGAAGTGCGTGAGCTTCCACGACCTGGTGGACTGGCTCGACGCCCAGGATCCCGCGGTGCTCTCGAAGCTGCGGACGTATGACGTCGGGGCGAAGCCGGACTGGTCGGCGCTCGCGCCCGCGCCCGCCGCGCCCGCCGCTCCCGCGGGTCCGGCGGTGGCTTCCGGTGGGGGGCAGGCTGCTGCGGTGCGGGACCGGTACTGATCGGGTCTGTGGCCCGGGCGGCCTCAAACGCCGGCCGGGCTGGTTGGATTCCGGTCTGCGGCTGGGGTGGTCTCGAACGCCGGCCGGGCGGGGTGCGTCCGGTCTGTGGCCCGGGCGGCCTCAAGCGCCGGCCGGGCTGGGGGCTCCGGTCTGTGGCTGGGGCGGTCTCGAACGCCGGCCGGGCTGGGGGCTCCGGTCTGTGGCTGGGGCGGTCGCAAGCGCCTGCGGGGTAGGGGATCCGGTCTGTGGCCCGGGCGGTCTCAAGCGCCGGCCGGGCTGGGTCCGGCCCGGTCGGCGGTTGAGGCCATCCCGGGGGTGGGGGGATCCCGGTCGGCGTCAGCCGTGGGCGTGGCGGCGGTCCTCGCGGAGGAGTTCGGGGAGGGTTACGGCGCCGGAGCCGTAGCGGCTGGCGACGTCGTCGGGGTTGGAGATGCGGCAGCGCTTCATCGACAGGCAGCCGCAGCCGATGCACTGCTCCAAGCCGTCCCGCAACCGCACCAGAGCCTCGATCTCCTCCTCCAGACGCCCGCGCCAGGCCCGACTGATCTTCGCCCAGTCGGCCGGCGTGGGCGTTCGGCCCTCCGGGAGCTTGCCGAGCGCGTCCTTGATCTCCTCCAGCGACAGGCCGATGTTCTGCGCCGCGCGAATGAACGCCAGGCGCCGCAGGATGTGCCGCTCGTACCGGCGTTGGCCGCCGGAGGTGCGACTCGCGCTGATCAGCCCCTCGGCCTCGTAGTAGCGCAGCGCGGATGCCGCGAACCCGCTGCGCGCGGTCATCTGGCCGACCGTCAACAAATCCGTCCCGGTGAGCACGCCGCCTCCTGAGATCCCGGCCCGGCGGTCCGGTCGATTCCGGTTTCGCCCGCTTGACCTGAAGTGCACTTGAGCTTGCAGTGTAGAGGGGCAGCCCATCACCGGGTGGGGTGTGGATTCCCCTGGAGATCACCATGCCTGTCGCACTCATCACCGGCGCCTCGCGGGGACTGGGCCTGGCCCTGGCCCGCGCGCTCGCCGCTCGATCCTGGACCCTGGTCCTGGACGCCCGCCGAGCCGCCGACCTGACCCGCGCGGCCGACGAACTGCGCGACCTCGGGGCCGGGGACGTGATCGCCGTCGCCGGCGACGTGGCCGACCCCGCGCACCGCGGCGAACTGCGGGACGTGGTCCGCGAGTCGGGGCGGCTCGACCTGCTCGTCAACAACGCGAGCGTGCTCGGCCCGAGCCCGATGCCGCCGCTCGCCGACCACCCCCTCGCCGACCTGGCCCGTACCTACGACGTGAACGTGTTCGCGCCGCTCGCGCTCACCCAAGCGAACCTGCCCCTGTTGCTCGGCGCCGATCGCGGCGCCGTCGTGAACATCAGCTCGGACGCCGCCGTCAACGCCTATCCCGGCTGGGGCGGCTACGGCTCCGCCAAGGCCGCGCTCGACCACGTCACCGCGACGCTGGCCGCCGAGCATCCGGACCTGGACGTGTACGCGTTCGATCCCGGCGACATGAACACCGATCTGCACCAACAGGCGTTCCCGGGCGAGGACATCTCCGATCGGCCGGCCGCCGCGACGGTGGTGCCGGCGCTGTTGCGGCTGCTCGACGAGCGGCCGGCGAGCGGCCGGTACACCGTCGCCGAGTTCGCCGCGGCGGTGACCTCGTGAGCACTCCGGTCATCCACGACGCCACCGAACCCGCCGAGGCGCGCGGGCTCGCACGGGACGGGATCCGGCTCCTCGTGCACTCCGAGGGGCGGGTCGAGCACACCGTGTTCCGCGACCTCGGTCGCCACCTGGGGCCCGGCGACCTGCTGGTGGTGAACACCTCCGCGACGCTGCCCGCCGCGGTGGACGGCTACCGGGCCGACGGCTCGCCGGTGACCGTGCACTTCGCCACCCGGCTCGACGACGAGACCTGGGTGCTCGAACTGCGGCACGCCGACGGTACGCCCGGACCGGTGGACGGCGTGCGACGGTTCGAGGCGGTGCGCTTTCCCGGCACCGGATGCGGGATGGCGCTGCTGCTGGAGGCGTACCCGGAGGAACACGCCCGGCAGCGGCTGTGGAAGGCGCGGATCACCGTTCCGCAGACACGGGTGGAGACCTTCCTGGCCGAGCGCGGGCGCCCGATCGCCTACTCGTACCTGCGCGAGCGCTGGCCGCTGACTGCCTATCAGACCGTCTTCGCCCGGGACGAGGGCAGCGCCGAGATGCCCAGCGCCGGACGGCCCTTCACCCACGAACTCGTGGTCGACCTGATCACGCGCGGCGTCGCCATCGCGCCGATCGTGCTGCACACCGGGGTGTCCTCGCAGGAGATGGGGGAGCCGCCGCTGCGCGAGTGGTTCAGCGTGCCGGAGCACACGGCCGCCATGGTCCGGCAGGCCCGCCGGGTGATCGCGGTGGGCACCACGGTGACCCGGGCGTTGGAATCGGCGGTGGGCGACGACGGCGAGATCGCGCCCGCGAGCGGCTGGACCGACCTGCTGCTCGGTCCGGATCGACCGGCCCGCGTGGTCGACGGCCTGATCAGCGGTCTGCACGCGCCGGAGGCCACCCACCTGCTGCTGCTGGAGGCGGTGGTGGGCCCGACGGTGTTGCGCCGGGTGTACGACGAGGCCCTCGCGGAGGGCTATCTGTGGCACGAGTTCGGCGACAGCACGCTGCTGCTTCCCTGACCCGGACGACGTCCGACCGCGACGTCCGACCCGACCCGCGGTGCGCGCACGCGGTACCGCCCGAGTTCACCGCACGAGTTCGGATATCGGACCGTGCCGGTGTCCCGCGCCTCCCGGCGGCAGATCGCGCCGGGAGCGCACCCACCACAGCACGATCACGCTCGCCACGGCCGCCACGGCACACCACGTCGAGGCGAAGGAGTGGAACCACAGGCGCATCGTGACGGCCGCGCCGACGGCGCAGACCAAACCCAGGATGCGGAGCAATCGGTCCCGTGCGAGCAACAGCGACCCCAGGGTCGCGACCAGGTAGCCGGCGATCACCCACGGGGCGGCCGGGATGCCCACCGAGTAGCGCACGGTGTGCCCACAGATCTCGGCGTTCACCGGGCGGGTCGCGACCGCGTGTCCCAGCGCGCCGGCGACCACCAGGCCCAGCACGATCAGGACGCTCGCCCGGACCCGCTCCCGGCCGCGCTCGAGCGGCCACTGCGCGGCCAACACGGCGAGCGGGACGAACGCGGGCAGCAGCGGGAAGGCGATCACGGCCCAGGCCTCGCGCGCGATCTCGGCGGTGCCCGGGGACACCGCGCCGCGCTCGCCCTTCCACACCACCGCCTCGATCAACTGGTGGGCGCCCAGGATCACCGGCAGCATCGCCATCGGCAGATCGTTGATCCGTCGCACCGACGCGACGCTCGCTATGCCCACGGCCGTGATGGCACTGCCCATCACGAGATCGGCTTCGGCGCTCCAACACACGGCTGCCTCGTCTCGCCAGGGAAGGTGGTGGTCGGGAGGGTTGTCGGGACGCTGTTCAGCGGGGTGGTCGAGTCGGTTGTTCCGTGGCAGGCGTACCCGTAGTTGATGTATTCAACAGTTCATACGCTCATTCGGGCGCAGTGGCAGCCGTGGTTTCGGTCACGTTCGCGTGTAGGGCGCACGTACCGCCGGCCGGCCCCGTTGGTCGGGGCCGGCCGGAAGCGGGTCGGAGCGGGTCAGTTGCCCGCGGTCCACTGCTCCCAGGTCAGGTTCCACGCGCCGTAGCCGTTGTCGGCCGCGACCGGCTTCTCCTCGTTGCCCTTGACCTGCACGATGTCACCGCGGATCGAACGCTCGTAGAACCACTTGGCGTTCTCCAGGGTCATGCTGACGCAGCCGTGGCTGGTGTTGGCGTTGCCGAACGGGTTCGTCGTCGCCCACGTGTTCGCGTGCAGGAAGGTCCCCGACTCGGTGATCCGCATCGCGAACGGCACGGCCTTCTGGTCGTACTCGTTGCCCAGGCCCACCGTCTGCGAGTTCATGTCGAGCGTGGGGTAGCGCTCCTGCATCACCATGATCCCGTTCCACGTCGTGTACTTGGGGTCCTCACCGGCCGTGATCGGGATCGTCTTGACCACCTGGTCGTTCTCGGAGACGGTCATCGTGTGCGCGTTGGCGTCCACCACGGCGATCCGCTTGGTGTCCGAGATCTTGAACGAGAAGCTCTTGAACTGCTTCGACATCACGCCGCCGCCCAGGTCCACGCCGCGCAGGTTCAGGTCCACCTTCACCTGGGTGCCGACCTGCCAGTAGTCCTTCGGCCGCCACTCCACCCGCGAGTTGCCGAACCAGTGCCACGCGCCGTCCACCGCCGGGGTGGGCGTGACCTTGATCGCCTCCTGGACGGCCTTGTGGTTCTTCACCGGCTCGTCGAACGTGATCGAGACCGGCTGGCCCACGCCCACCGTGGAGTCCGCGTCCGGCATGAACGTCGCGGTGGCCGGCCGAGTGGGGTTGAGCACGGTGAACGCCGAGGTCGCGGTGGTCGGCTTGTTGTCCGCGTTGGTCGCGGTCGCGGTCACCGTGTACTTGCCGCCGTACATGAACGGCACCTTGGGCTTCCACGCGTTGCCCGCCAGCGCGCCGTCCACGCTCTCGCCGCTCGCGTTGATCACCTTGACCTCGGCGACCTTGCCACCGCCGACCGCGATCGTGACCGGCGCCCCCGGATCGACACCGGTGGCCTTGTCCGCGGGGGTCAAGGTGACGACGGCGGGCTCCGCCGGGCCCGCCCGGTTCTCGCCGGCGGCCTTGGCCGGGTCCGGCGTCGTCTTCTTCGCGTCGTCCTTGGTGCAGGCGCCGGTCAACAACAGCGACGCCGCGACGAGTGCGGCGACTCCGGTGCGTCGGATGATTCGAGACATGGACAGGTCCCCCGTGCTCGGCCGTCTGGTGAACTCACCAGAGGGACGCTGCCGGCACCGCCGGCGTTGCGCGGGGGACCCTGTGATCGCCGTCTCACTCGGGAGGACGGGTGGGCGACGCGGGCTCGTCGCGTCGCGCGATCGTCACGCCCGACTCACTGCTTGGTCGCGCTGGTCGACAACCACTGGGCCCAGGTCAGGTTCCACGCGCCGTAGCCGTTGTCGGCCGAGACGGCGCGCTCCTTGGAGTTGACCACCTTGACCACGTCGCCGCGATCCGCGTGGTCGTAGAACCACTTGGCGTCCTCGGGCGTCATGCTCACGCAGCCGTGGCTGGTGTTGGCCCGGCCGAACGGCGGGTTCGCCTTGTCGTACCAGTAGTTGCCGTGCACGAAGGTGCCCGACGTGGTGATCCGGACCGCCGACGGCACGTCCGCGATGTCGTACTCCTTGCCCAGGCCCACGGTCGCGGAGTTCATCCGGGTCTGGGTGTACTTCTCCATCACCACCATCACGCCGCCCCAGGTGTCGTACTTGGGGGACTCGCCGGTGGTGACCTTGGTGGTCTTGACGACCTTGCCGTTCTCGGTCGTGGTCATCGTCTTGGCGGCCACGTCGACGGTGGAGATCCGGGCCACGTTGGAGATCGCGAAGTTGAAGCTCTTGTACTGCTTGGAGCCCGTGCCGCCGCCGAGGTCGACGCCGCGCAGGTTGAGGTCGACCTTGACCTTGGTGTTGACCTTCCAATAGTCCTTCGGCCGCCACTCCACGCGCGTGTTGCCGAACCAGTGCCACGCGCCGGACACCGCGGGCGTCGCGGTGACCTTCATCGCCTTCTCCGCCTCGGCCTTGTTGGTGATCGGCCGGTCGAAGCGCACCGAGACGGGCTGGCCGACGCCGACCGTCCCACCGTCCGGGAAGATCGACGCGGTCACCTCCTTGCCCAGCGTCTGGGTGGTGAACTTGGTGGAGATCGTGGTCGGCTGGTTCTCCGGGTTGTTCGCGGTGGTGCTCACCGTGTACTGGCCGCCGGGCGTGAACGGGACCTTCGGCTTCCAGGACTTGCCGTCCGCGGAGAGGGTGCCGTCGACCGCCTCGCCCCTGGCGTTGAGCACCTTGACCGAGGCGATCCTGCCGCCCTCGATCGCGAAGGTGAGCGGATCGCCCAGGTCGACGCCGGTCGCGCCGTCCTCGGGCGTCATGGTCACCTGCGGGACGGCACCCTTGGGCGGATCCTGGGGCTTGCCGGACTCGGCGCCGGCGGTGGCACCGGCCGCACCGGGGGTCACCTTGGACTCGCTGCCCGCGTTGCTCGTCTTGTCGCCCTCGTCGTCGCCGCCCAGCAGCCCGCAGGCCCCCGTGAACAGGATCGCGCCGGCGACCAGGACGGCCGGAACGGTGCGCCGTCGCATCGCTTTACCTGCCACGATTCGGGATTCCCTTCAAACGGGTCGAAAGATGGAGGTCGCGCGACGCGAGTCTCCGCATCATTGACTGTCGGAGGGCCCCTCAGGTTGCTCTCTCGGCGATGTGATGTACGTCTCGTATCGAACGTGGCAAGCCCGGATCGGGCCGTGTCCGGAGGCGGTGGTCGGGGGCCCGCGACGGCGGTCGGGCCCCGATGATGCAGGGAATTCCCGGGTCTGCGCCCGCTCGCGGGCCGCGTCCGCGTCGGACGGGGCGGCCGGCGGGCCCGAACGGGCCCGAACGGGCCCGCGCATAGCGGCTTGCGTGGGCGGCGCTCGCGAAGATATAAGCGCCGCACCGCAGTCGAGGTGGAATGCCCGGATTCCTTCGTATCGACCGAAAGTCGGTGGGAATGGACGGAATTCGGCCGGCCGGACACGACGGCGACCTGTTGTCGCCGTCGACGTGAGACTGATCACCGTTCGGGCTTCCGGCGGTGCGATCCGCCCGGATCGATGCCCGCGCGACCGGCACACGCCGCGGCGGGCGACGTACGGCCGGGTGGACCCGTCCCGGCCGCCGGCCGGGCGGGTCGCGGCGTCCCCGTACAGGTGGGCGGCGGTTTCCGAGCCGCCCGCCCGGATCGACCGCGCCGCCGGCCGGTGTGCTGGTGGGGGCAAGGGCCGGGCGGCGATCGAGCCCGCCCGGCGTGGCCGGCCCGACCCGTCGGTCCGGGGACCGAAGCTCCGCGCGCGACTCCCGGCGGGGCCCCGCGGCGTGCCCGGGGACCGGTCGCCGAGGGGGCTGCGGCGCGTTGAACGGCGTGCTGCCGAGAAGGGTAAGTCCCGGACATATCAGGTCGGTTGACGACACGTCAGGCTACGGCTGCGTCCGGAAGGTCGGTGTTGGGAACGTCCGGATCGCGCCGGTAGGCTCACGCCCGACCCGCCCCCCGCAACGAGGATCCGCTTGATGTCAGTTGCACACATGCCCCCTCGCGCCCGGTCGGAACGACCGCCGACGGGACGGGCGCTGCTCGCCTTCGCGGCCGTGTCGATCATCACCGCAGGCGCGGTCGCGTGGGCGGTGTCCGCCGTCGGCTCGAAGCACCGCACGACGGTCGCGGTGGGCGGCGTGGCGGTCGCGCTCGCGCTGGCCATCGCGGTCGCGGCCACCGTGTACGCGGTCGGCACCGCGGATCGGCTGCGCTCCCGGATCGCCGAGATGGAGGGCGACGCGGCTCGGTGGAACGACGACAACCGGGACCGGATGTCCGCGCTCGAGGCCGAGGCGACCCGGCTCGCCGACGAGACGCTGCCCGCGCTGGTGGCGCTGCTGCGCGACGGCGCCTCGGTGGACACCGCGCTCGCCGGCGTACCCACCCCGCACCACGAGGCGCTGGGGCGGATGTTGACGACCGTCGCCCGCGAGGTCGGCCAGGGCGAGCGCATGCGCGCCGCGGCGATGTCCGCGTGCGCGAACGCCGCGGGGCGGGTCCAGGCGCTGTCCACCAGCATGCTCGCCGATCTGCGCGAGATGGAGGGGCGGCACGGCGAGGAGGTCTTCGGCGATCTCCTGCGGCTGGATCACAGCACCGCCCAGGCGGGTCGGCTCGCGGACAGCATCGCGGTGCTCACCGGCGCCCGTTCCGGCCGCCGGTGGACCAAGCCGATCGTGATGGAGAGCATCCTGCGCGGCGCGGTCGGCCGGATCAGCGCCTACCAGCGGGTGCGGGTGCACTCCACCAGCGAGGCGGCGGTGGCCGGCTACGCGGCGGAGGGCGTCATGCACGCGCTCGCCGAACTGATGGACAACGCGACCAAGTTCTCGCCGCCCTCCGAGCAGGTGCACGTCTACGTCGAGGACGTGCCCGCCGGCGTCGTGGTGACCGTCGAGGACGGCGGCCTGGTGATGGGCGAGTTCGCCCTGCGCCGGGCCGAACAGGCGGTCGCGGCCCAGGCGTTGGACCTGACCACGCTGTCCGGCACCCGGTTGGGCCTGGCCGTGGTCGGCTGCCTGGCCCGCAAGCACGGGTTGACCGTGTCGTTCCGCCCCTCCTCGCGCGGCGGCACCGGCGTCGTGGTGATGATTCCCCGGCAACTGGTCGGCGAGGCCCGGCCCGAGCCGCGCAAGCGGGCCGCGCCCGGCACGCGAGCGCCGGCACCGGCGGCGGTGTCCCGCCGGCCGGCCGCGGCCCCGCCGGTGTTCGAACCGCCGGCCGGGCAACCGCCGGCCGAGCCGGAGCAGGCGCCCGAGGCGGCGCCCGCGCCCAAGCTCTCCGGGCTGGCCAAGCGCCGCCCCGGACAGACCCTGGCCGCCGCGGCCAAGGCGGCGGAGCGGGCCGAGGGGCGCCCGGACCCCGCTTCCCGAACGGCCAAGCCGCGCCCCGCGCCCGGAGCCCGCTTCGGTGCCTTCCGCCAGGCGGTCCAGGGCGAGAAGCCGGGTCGGGACGTGACGGCGTCCCCCGACGACAATTCCTGATCGCCCCTTCGCCGGGTCGTACGCAACGAGAGAACGGAGGCAGGGGTCGGCCATCCGGACCGGATGTCCGCCTCGGAAGCCCTATGAGCGCAACAGCACACGGCACCGACGCACAGCCGATGGGCACGCAGCGGCAGCCCGAGCGGGAACTCGACTGGCTGCTGGAGAACCTGATCAAGGGCACCCCGGGCACCCGGCACTCGCTGGTGTTGTCCAAGGACGGCCTCAAGTTGTGCCGTACCTCCGGCCTGACGGTGGACCAGGCGGACCAACTCGCGGCCATCGCGTCCGGCATCCAGAGCCTGTCGCACGGCGCCTCCATCGAGTTCGGCGACGGCAGCGGCGGCGTCCGACAGTCGATGACCGAGTTCCACGGCGGCATCCTGTTCATCGTCGAGGCCGGTGAGGGCGCCCACCTCGCGGTGATCGCGGACGACGACGCGGACGCCGGGGTGGTCGGCCACAACATGAACGAACTGGTCGAGCAGATCGGCGAGTATCTGAGCGCACCGGCGCGCGAGTTCGGCGAAGGCGGCCGATCGGCATGATTCGGCGGCCAGTCGACAGCGGGGACCCGGACCGGCTGTACACGGTCACCAACGGTCGAACGCACGCGAACGAGGACGCGTTCGACCTGGTCACGCTGATCGTCAGCGAGTGCGAACCGACCCCGGGAATGCAGTCCGAGCACGTCCGGATCCTGCGGATGTGCGATCGCCCCACCGCCGTCGTGGAGATCGCCGCCGAACTGGGCCTGCCCGTGGGCGTGGTGAAGATCCTGCTGTGCGACCTGCTCGACACCGGGCGAATCACCGCGCGGCACCCGCGCCTGTCCCCGCGCCGGGCGCAACTACCCGATACCGAGATCCTGAAGCAGGTGCTCGTTGGACTCCACAACCTCTGAGCTCGCCACGTCCGAGCCGGCCGTCCGTACCCCCCTGGCGAGCACCGCGCGCGACGGGCTCAAGATCGCCATCGTGGGCGGGTTCGGCGTCGGCAAGACGACGATGGTGCGCTCGGTGAGCGAGATCCGTCCGCTCAACACCGAGGAGACGATGACCCGGGCGGGCGTGGGCATCGACGACGCGCGTGCGGCGGACGGCAAGACCACGACCACGGTCGCGTTCGACTTCGGTCGGATCTCGCTCAACGACGAGATGGTGCTCTACCTGTTCGGCGCCCCCGGTCAGGAGCGGTTCTGGTTCCTGTGGGACCGGCTGTTCTCGGGCACGCTCGGTGCGGTGGTGCTGGTGGACCCGCGCCGGCTCGAGGACTCGTGGTACGCGATCGACCGGCTCGAGCACCACGGGATGCCGTTCGTGCTCGCCCGCAACAACTTCGGCCCGCCCGAGCACACCCTGGACGAGGTGCGCGACGCGCTGTCGCTGCCCGCCGACATCCCGATGGTCGACTGCGACGCGCGCAGCCGCGAGTCCAGCAAGGCCGTGCTGATCGCGCTGGTGAACCACCTCTACACGTTGTCTGCCGCCCGGGAGCGCGCCCTGTGACCACGCCATCGGACATCGACGACCCCAACACCGCCGCGCCGCCGCCGGGTTGTCCGGCGCACGCGCAGGGCCCGCCGCTCGACCCCTCGCACGTGGGCGCCGCGCGGTTGGCCGGCCCGGGCCTGTGGCAGGACCCGCACCGGATGTACCGCACGCTGCGTCAGGAGCACGGTTCGGTGGCGCCGATCCTGCTCGACGGGGACATCCCCGCGTGGTTCGTGCTGGGCTACCGCGAGGTGCACCACGTGACCGCGAACGACCAGCTCTTCGCGCGCGACTCGCGGCGCTGGCACGCGTGGGACCGGATCGCGCCGGACTGGCCGCTGATGCCGTTCGTCGGCTACCAGCCCTCGGTGATGTTCACCGAGGGGCCCGAACACCGGCGGCGCTCCGGGGCGATCAGCGACGCGCTCGCGGCGGTGGACCAGTTCGAGCTGCGCGCCCAGGCGGAGCGGATCGCGGACCGGTTGGTCGACGAGTTCGCGGGGGTGGGCGAGGCCGAGCTGATGGCCGACTACGCGCACCGGCTGCCCTCGCTCGTGGTGGCCCGGCTGTTCGGGCTGCCCGAGGAGGAGACCCCGGCGCTGGTACAGGACCTGGCCGGGGCGCTGGACGGTGGCGACGGCGCGGTCGACGCGCACCTGCGGGTGGGGGCCACGATGGCCCGGCTGCTGGAGCGCAAGCGCGAACGCCCGGGCGCCGACGTGCCCTCGCGGCTGCTCGCGCACCCGGCCGGGTTGGCCGAGGAGGAACTGATCCAGGACATGCTCGTGGTGATGGCCGCCGCCCAGCAGCCCACCGCGAACTGGATCGGCAACACGCTGCGGCTGATGCTGACCGACGACCGCTTCGCGCTGACCCTGTCCGGCGGCCGGCGCAGCGTCGGCCAGGCGCTGAACGAGGTGTTGTGGGAGGACACCCCGACGCAGAACTTCATCGGCCGGTGGGCGGTGCGCGCCACCGTGCTCGGCGGTCGCAAGATCAAGGCCGGCGACCTGCTGGTGCTGGGTCTGTCGGCGGCCAACACCGATCCGCAGGTGCGGCCGGACTCGCACCTCGGTGCCGCGGGCAACAACGCGCACATGTCGTTCAGCCACGGCGAGCACCGTTGCCCCTACCCGGCGCCCGAGTTGGCCGAGGTGATCGCGCGCGCCGCGATCGAGGTGCTGCTCGACCGGCTGCCGGACGTCAACCTGTCGGTGCCCACCCGGGAACTGGTCTGGCGCGACTCGGTGTGGATGCGCGGCCTGGAGAACCTCCCGGTCGAGTTCACCCCCGCGTACGTGGGCTGATCCGGGCCGGTACGGGGGCGGGCACGATCCCGCCCCCGTCGAGGGCTCAGACCGCAGGCGTGAAGGTCACCGGCAGCGCCACCGGGCCGCGGGTGAACACGCCCTTCTCGGCGGGCGCGAATCCCGGCGCGAAGGCCAGATCGGGCATCGCGTCGAGCAGTTGGTTGGTGCCGACCTCGACCTCGGCCACCGCGAGCAGCGCGCCGACGCAGAAGTGCCGGCCGAGCGCGAAGGACAGGTGGTCGGCCGCCGCGGAGAACGCGGTCTTGGCGGTCAGGTCCTCGCGGAAGATGTCGAAGCGATCCGGGTGGGCGTAGCGCCGGTCGTCCCGGTTCGCCGCGCCGATCAGGCAGGTGAGTGTGCTGCCGGCGGGCACCACGCCACCGCCGACCTCGACGTCCTCGGCGGGCTGGCGCATGATCATGTGCACCGGCGGCGAGAAGCGCAGCGTCTCCGCGAAGGCCCGCGGGATCAATGACCGGTCCGCGCGCACCGCGGCGAGCTGGTCGGGGTGCTCCAGCAGGTTCTTGAACAGGCTCGCGATCGCCTTGTCCGTCGTCTCACCGCCGGCGGCGAGGAGCAGGCTGCAGAAGGCCTTGATGTCCTCGTCGCTCATCCGGGTGCCGTCGATCTCGGCCAGGCACAGCGTGGACAGCAGGTCCGTGCCGGGGTTCGCGCGTCGCTCGGCGATCAGCGGCAGCAGGTACGCGGCGAACTCCTCGCGGGTGCGCAGCCCGGCCGCGGCGACGTCGGGGTCCTGGCTCAGGTTGCCCAGGAACGCGATGACCGACGTGTACCAGCCCTGGAACCGCGCGTGGTCCGCCTGATCCAGGCCGAGCATGTCCGCGATCACGTTCACCGGGAAACGCTGGGCGAACTCCGGTACCAGGTCCACCGATCCGCGGTCGCGGAAGGTGTCCACGAGCCGCCGCGCGTTGTGCTCGATCACCGGCAGGAAGGTCTCCTGGAGGGTGCTGCCGCGAAACGCGGGCGCCACCAGCGCGCGGCGCACCGAGTGTTCGCGCCCGCTCATCTGCAGGATCGTCCGCCCGTGCACGGGCGCCAACTGCCAGTCGTAGTTGTCGGTGGTGAACACCGGTTCCTTGAAAGCCCGTTCGAGGTCCTGGTAACGCGAGATGATCCAACTCTGCATCCCCTCGTGCCACAGCAACGGGTGTTCGTCACGCATCCTGCGGTAGAGCGGATACGGATCGGCCGCGAACTCGGGCGAAAGTATGTCTGGCACGTCCAGGGCGGTCATCGAATCCCCTTGTCCAACAACGCAATCGAAGATCATCAACCAACCCGACCAGGCTATGGATCGGCACACCCCGGGGTCCACCCCGTCCGTACGCCGACGTATTCATTCAGGCCGAACACATGTTCGTGGAATTCGAGGCGAGGACGCGTGGACGTGAAAAGCGAGAACGCGGAAACGGCGATGGGGCCCTCGGTGAACCGAGGGCCCCATCGCCGTTTCGCAAGGTGCGCCGCCAGGGACTCGAACCCCGGACCCGCTGATTAAGAGTCAGCTGCTCTAACCAACTGAGCTAGCGGCGCTTGCGTTGCGTGGGAAACATTAGCAGGGGTCGGCGGTGATCGAAAATCGACACCCATCGACAGCCATCGACACGCTCGGATCGCGGGCGGGGGGCGCGCGGGGAGCGTATCGAGGGCGCGCAAGGTCCCTCGTAGGACTTCTTTGAGGACACCGGGAGGACGCCCCTTTCCGGACATCCGCAAAGAGGTCCCCCGGCCCGTCTCACGGCGGGTACCGTCGGCATCACAGCCTGCACAGCACACCGCACGTCGTAACCGGGAGGGCCGATGGCCATGCGGCAGGGGGCCGGTCCTTCGTCCGGGAATGTCCGGCTGAAGGCCCTACGGCACTCGCATGGCTGGGTTTCCCAGCAACAATTGGCCGACGCCTTCGAGAAGAAGGCGCTCGAATGCGGACTTCGACTCGGCGTCAGCGTGCGGCAGGTACGGCGTTGGGAAAGTGCCGATCCGCCCTGGCCGACCCCCGATTATCAGCAGGTCCTGCAGGCTTTGTTCGAGCGGCCGTTGACCGACCTGGGGTTCACGCCTCCGTGGCAGGCCGAGTTGGCCGAGTATGGCGAGGGCTACACCGACGCGCCGCCCGCCCTGGAGCAACCGCCCGCTCCACCCGTGTTCCCCGCGCCCGCCCGGGAAACCGGGCGGGCGCCCGATCGCCCGGAGTATCCGGGGTACGGCGAGGCCCGGGTGCGCCGGCAGCCGCCCGCCGGCGGCGGTCCGATCGGCGGGGCGATGGCCGTGCCGACCCACGCGGCCCCCGGGGTCAAGCGACAGGTGCCGCCACCGCGCTCCGGCCCGGTGCCGCCGCCGGGCCCCGTGCCGCCCCCGGGTCCCCCTCCCACACCCGGCCCGGTGCCGCCGCCCGGACCCGCGATCGTGCCGCCCCGGTCCTCCTTCGAGACCGGGCCCACCGTGGTCGGTGGTCGTCGGCTGGAAGGGGACGGCCCACCGGCCCCACCGGGCCTGCCGGTCCGCCCGCCACTGCGTGCGATCGGCCCCCCGGTCGCCGAGCCCCCGGCCCGGACGCTGGAGATCGCCACCCCCGCGGTGCTGCGCCAACTGCTCCGGGACACCCCCGACCCGGGCCCCCTCGCGGTGCCGATGCACTCGCGGGCGGGCCAGCTCACCGTGGTCGGCGCCGACCAGTACGCGATGCTCACCCGGACCTACCGGCAGATGTACTGGGTCGCCCCCGCCGCCATCGCCTACCCGTCGGTGATCGCGCACGTGCGCCTGGGCACCCAACTGCTCAACGCCCCCGGCCCGGCCCGGGCCCGCCGGATCCTGGGCGCGTCGCTGGCGGAGACCGCGATGCTGGCCGGCCGGATGGCCTTCTTCGACCTGGACCGCCCGCACGACGCGCAGGACCACTACCTGGTCGCCTACCGTGCCGCCAACGAGGCCGGCGACACCCTGCTGGCCGCCGCCGTGCTCGCGCACACCGCGTTCATCCCCGCCTTCGACGCGGCGCCCTCCGCCGCCGAGGACATCCTCGACTTCGCGCGCAAGACGGCTACGCGCGGTGCGCCGATGGTGATGCTCGCGTGGTTCGACGCGGTGCAATCCGAGTTCGAGTCGCTGCGCGGCACCCCCGAGCGCGGGCTGCACCTGCTCGATCGGGCCGAGGACCTGCTGTGCCATCCGGACAACACGCCCACGCCGCCGTGGCTGGACTTCTTCGACGCCTCCCGGCTGTGGGGCTTTCGCGGCAAGACCGAACTCACCGCGCGCCGGATGGACCAGGCCCAGGGCTCGCTCAACGACGCGCTGCAGAACCTGCCGCCCAACGGCGACAAGCAGCGCGCGGTGATGTACGCCGACCTGGCCGAGGCGGCCTTCCAGGCCGGCCAGGTGGACGAGGCGTGCGGCCGACTGTTCCAGGCCGTCGACATGCTGCGCGTGCACTGGTATTCGATGGCGATGGACCGCGTACGGATCACCCGCAAACAGTTGGAGCCCTACAAGAACTCGGTCGCCGTGCGCCAACTCGACGAGGCGCTGGAGTCGTTCAGCGAACTCGCGCCCACCGACGAGACCGGATTCGTGGCCCTGCCCGGAGCGGACGAGCAGACCTGAGTTCCCCGTGTCGGTGACATGGTCCACACTGACCCGGGACCGGACGGTTCGACGACGAAAGCCGTACACGAGACATGCGCACGACGGGTACCACCGGCGCTATCGCCGGCAGGCTGGAGCAGTTGCGCGGCACACTGCCCACCCGCAATCACAACGCCCGCACGGTCGCCGCCCTCGCGGCCAACCCGGGATGCGCCCGCCGGGGCGTGCTCGACGCGGCGGGCATCGAGAAGACCGTGCTCGCCGACCGACTCGGCTTCCCGCCCCGCTACGGCCGATCGCCGTTCGCGATCGGGCGGGGCAACGTGTTCGAGGCCCGGGTCAAGGCGGACGGCGGAGCGGAGTTGCGCCGACTGCTCGCCGAGGCGCTCGGCGCCGACCCGGACGGCGGCGCGCTGGTCGACGTCGACCACGAGGGCACCGGCCGGCCCGGCCGCGAGGAACGGGTGGCCCGCACCCGCGACGCGCTGCTCCAAGCCGCCCGCGGCGAACCCGACGCGTGCGCGATCCTGGACCATCCGCTGCTGCCGTTGGACGTGGCCGGCCGCCGCGCCTACCTGGAACCGGACGCGATGGCCTGCCGAGTGGCCGGCCGGCTGTACGTGGTGGAGATCAAGTCCTTCGCGATCATCGACGGGTCCGCCGACCCCGGCAAGCTCGCCTCGGCCACCCGGCAGTCCGCGGTGTACGTGCACGCGCTGCGCCGACTGGCCGCCGACCTGGGCCTGGACCCGGCGATCGTGGCCACCGACATCGTGCTGGTGTGCGCGCAGGACTTCTCCAATCGCCCGGTCGCCGTCGTGCTCGACGTACGGCGCGAACTGGCCACCACCCGGCGCCGGTTGGAGCGCCTGTCCGGGGTGGAGGAACTGCTCGGCGAACTGCCGGACACGCTGACCTTCGACGTCGACGGCGACCGGGCCGAAGCGGCCGTCGCACAGGTGCCCGCCGCGTACGTCCCGGACTGCCTGTCCGCGTGCGAACTCGCGCTGTTCTGCCGGCACGAGGCCCGCGGCTGCGCACCCGGCGGCGGCAGCGTGGGCACCCTCGGCACGGCGGTGCGCGGTGCGCTGGGCGGGATCGAGGACATCGCCGACGCGCTCGCGCTCGCCGACGGCACGCGTGCCGCCGAGCCCGGCGAGGAGGACGTGGCCAGACTGCTCCGCCGGGCGAAGGCGCTGCGCTCCGAGGTGCTCGGCGGCGTCGGGTGAGCGCGATCGCCGCGCTCGGCCGGCTGCGTGCCGCCGCGACCGGGGTGGCCCAGCCGGCCGCGACCGTCCGACACCGGCACCTGTCCGCCCGACCGGTGGTGCTGGTGCCCTACGTGCTCGCGGGCGAGGCGTTCGCGCCGTTGGCCGTGCTGGTGGGGACCGAGCGCGACCGGCCGCACCTGCTCGCCGTACCGCAACCGCGGGACCGGGACCGGCGGTTCGCACACGCGGCCGAGCTGGGTCGTCTGCTGCTGCCGTACCTGGGCGCCTTCGCCGCCGAGACCGAGACGATCGAGCGACGCGGCGACGACCCGTACGAGCGCAGCGTGGACGCGCCCCAGGTGCTGGTGCCCACGTCGGGTGGTGTCGAGTATCTGCGGCTGCTCGGCCGCTCCACCCGATTCCGGCGCACCGAGGGCGAGTTCGCGGTGGCCGAGGAGGTGCCGCTGCTCGGCCGGTGGAGCACGTGGCTCGCCGATCGGGCCGGGGTGCCCGGATCGAGCGTGCTGCTGGCGATGACCGACCTGCTCACCCAGATGTGGGCGACCGGGCAGAGCGCGCTGGAGGACGGCGAACTGGCCGCACTGCTCGCCTGGATCGACCCGCCGGCTGGGCAGCGCGGAGACCGGGCGGCCCGGGAGGTCGAGGGCGGCCCGACCGCGGGGCCCGCGACCGATCCGGCGTTCGACGAGCGACTGGTGCCGCTGATCGCCGCGTTCGACGAGGCGGTGGCCGCGGAACGGGACGAGGAGGCGGCCGACACCGGTGTCCGCACCGATCTCGGGCCACGCGGTCGGGACGCGGAGAACGCGATTCGGGACGCGCTGGCCGCCGAGTTGATGCCGACCTGGGATCGCATGTGGCGCGGCGTGGAGTTGCTCGGCGCGCTGCCCGAGGGAGCCTCGGTGGCCGGACGGTGGGAGGCCGACCGGGCCTCGTACAGCTTCTTCGCCGCGGACCTGGCCGACCCCGAGTCGCGTCCGCAGCCGCGGGTGCCCGGGGCGATCTCCGCCGCCGCGCAACTGGCCACCAGGGAACGGGCGCAGGCTCGGCTGGACGCCGAACAGGTGCGCGACGACCCGCTGTTGATGGCCGCCGTCCGGCTCGCGGGCGAGGCGTTCCGCGGCGAGCTGATCGCGGTGGACGCCGAGCGCATGGTCGCCGAGCCGGGGAAGAAGACCGCCCGCCCGCGTCCGCTGTTGACCTTTTCCACCGACGACGAGCCGCTGTTCGCACCGGGCACCGACCTGGCGTGTGTCGAGCGCCCGGACGCGAAGGCGCGGGTCCTGGAGACCGAGCCCGGTCGGGTCGTGTTGGAACTGCGCGGCGGGATGGGCGGCGGCAAGGCGCCCAAGCCGGGCAGTGTGCCCGAGCCGGGCGAAGTCCTGTGCTGGACCTCGCTGATCGCCGAGTTCCGGCGCGGCCCCGACTGGCCCGCCGTCGAGGACACCCCCTGGACGCACGGCGGCCCGCCGCCGGAACCCGAACCCGAGGCCGCCCCGGAGGCGGACGACGACGCGTTGGAGGACTGGTCGTGACGGTCGTGCGGGCCCGGCATCCCGAGGGCGACCCGGCCGCGCTCGCCGCCGCCGCGACCGACGCCGTGCTCGCCGACCTCGGCTCCGGGACGCATCGCGGCGTCGTGGTCGACTCGCCGCCCGGCGCGGGCAAGTCGACGCTGGTGGTGCGCGCGGCGGGGGAGCTGGCCGAGGGCGGCGAGCGGCTGATGATCGTCGCGCAGACCAACAACCAGGTCGACGACCTGCTGGTGCGGCTGCTGGCGGAGCACCCGAGGCTGACGGTGGGCCGGCTGTCCGCCACCGGATACCGGCTGCCGCCCGCGCTGGTGGGCACGTCGGTGGTGAACGCGGAGAAGGCCGAGGCGCTGGACGCGTGCGCCGTGGTGGTGGCCACCGCCGCCAAGTGGGCGCTGGTCCAGGACCGGCGCTGGCCGTGGGCGATCGTCGACGAGGCGTACCAGATGCGTTCGGACGCCCTGCTGCTGGTGGCCCGGCTGTTCGACCGCGCGCTGTTCGTGGGCGACCCCGGCCAGCTCGACCCGTTCGCCACCGTGGACACCTCGCGCTGGCACAGCCTGACCTACGACCCCTCGCAGAGCGCGGTGGTGGTGCTCCGCCGGCACAACCCGGACCTGCCGGTGCATCGGCTTCCGGTGTCCTGGCGGCTGCCCGCGAGCGCGGCGCCGCTGGTGTCCGAGGCGTTCTATCCGTTCACCCCGTTCCGCTCGGGAACCGGTCCGGGCGAGCGGCTCCTGCGCTTCGAGGCGGCGCGTGAGGACGACGCGTACGACGCGGTCGTGGACGTCGCGGCGACCTCCGGCTGGGGCCTGTTGGAGTTGCCCGCGCGGTTCACCGCGGCGGCCGACGAGGAGGCGGTGCACGCGGTCGCGACGCTCGCCGCGCGGCTGCTCGCGCGGGGCGGCACCGCGATCGGCGAGCGCACGCCGGACGGGGTCGCGCTGGACGCGTCGCGGATCGCGATCGGGGTCAGCCACCGCGAGCAGCGGGCCCGAGTCGAGTCGGCGCTGCGCGCGCTCGGCGCGGCGGAGATCGTGGTGGACACCGCGAACCGGCTCCAGGGTCGCGAGTTCGACGTGACCGTGGTGCTGCATCCGCTCTCCGGTCGGCGCGACGCGACCGAGTTCCACCTGGAGACCGGCCGGTTGTGCGTGCTGGCCTCGCGGCATCGGCACGCGTGCCTGGTGGTGGCCAGGGCCGGCATCCCCGAACTGCTCGACGCGCACCCCACCGCCGACCCGGTCCACCTCGGCGTCCCGGTCAACTTCCCGGACGGCTGGGAGGCGAACCAGGCGGTGCTGGCCGAACTCGCCGGGCACCGGGTCGCGCTGTCGAGGTGAGGTCGGGGCGTCGGATGGGACGGCGCGGTCCGGGTGGGACCGCGTGGTCGGTCGGGGTGCGTCCGCGTGGGGCGAGTCCGTGCGGGCGGGGGCGGGCGTGCGAACGCCGGCCGGGCCGTGCCCGACCGGCGTTCGTGGTCGGGCGCTACTCGCCGCGCTCCAGCAGCAGCTTCCGGCCGTGCTCGATCATCTTCGCCGTGTACTCCTCGCCCCACCCCGCCCGCGCCGCGATCTGAGCCGTCGTCAGGTGGTCGAAGCGATTCGGATCCGCCATCCGGGCCGCGGCCATCGCCTGGTAGTCCACCGCCCGGTCGGCCGCCGCGCGAAACGCCTCGGCCAGATCCGTGGAGCGGGTCAGCACCTCCTGGGGATCGGTCAGATCGTCCAGGTCGAAGAAGCGTTCGTCGGGCGGCTCGGGAACCGAGGGCTCGAACAACAGCGGCGCGGGCCGCATACGGGGCTTGCGCGACTCGGACGGCATGCGCGGATCCTTCCGACAGTGCAGACGTGCTGACGACGAATACGGACGGGGGGAGCGACGGGATCGGTCGACCCCAAAGGGTCCGCAAGATCCCGTGCCCTTGCCATTGTCGCCAACCGGACGCCATCCGAAAGACCCTTGCCCGAAAGAGGCGCGAGACCTCGGACCCCGCTTCGATAAACCCCGATTCGGCGGCGCGGACCGGGGGCGCGGGCAGGTTTCGACGGCCGGTAAACCTCGCGGAGCAGGTCGGGATCGCGGGTCCGGACAAGCGGATGCGCCCCCACGCGCTATGGCGTGGGGGCGCATCGCGTCCTACCGGTACCGGCCGGGTCGAGCAGGTATTGGGGGAGCCGCTCGTGATGTCAGGTCCCCGACCGGTACGTCCTGGGTGATCTCAGATCGCCTGCTGGTGGCGCTCGGCGAGCGCGCGGGCGGCCTCGGCGATCGCCGCGCGCACGTGCCGCAGCGTCGTCAGGCGGTTGTCGGGCGTCGGCGGCACGAGCCACACGAGCGGCCCGTCGTTCTGCTCCGGCGGGGGCGGGAAGGTGATCCAGGCACCCCGGCCGTGGTGGCGCGGGCCGAGCCGACGCTCGCGCGGCCGCATCGGCATCACGGTGGTCGGCGGTACGAGGAATCCGATCCGGCGATAACGGCGATCGAAGATGACCGGACCGACCGGCACGCGGTGTGCGTGCAGCGTGGCCAGGGCCTCACGGCCGAGCCGGTCCTCCACCTCGATCACGTCGAACGTCTCGCCGGCCGCTACCAGGCGAGGGGCGTACGGGTTCCGAAGCGCGTCCTGCGGCAGCGCTGCCAGCGTCGTTCGGTTCACGTCGGCGTCCATCGGTGAGGCGGTCCTCTCGTTTCGTCGTGGAAACGGAATCGTCCTCGGGGGCCGGGAGGTCCTCGAAGCGTCCTCTTCGTCCTGCACGAGCCCGAAGCGTCCGACTTCGGGGACGTCCGCTTCTGCCTTAGATGCAACCAGGCCGGCACACCGTGTGACGAGGCCCGCGGTGGGACTCCTGTAGGACGCGCTGAGGACTCTTGCCGCCCTAACGGGCTAGAGGCATGACGCCGCAGGTGGGACGGGGTCACGATCGAGATCCAGTACGGAGCGTACGGGCCCGGTGGTTCGCGTGATCGGGTCCACGCAGGCATGTCCGTCACCACCACGCGTATGGAGGACGCGGTGCAACGACGTACCTTTCTGGCCGGCGCCGCCGTCGCCGGCCTCACGGCGAAGAATTCCGCCGCATACGCCTCCTCGGGGTCGGCGGCCCATCTGCCCGACCCCGCCGCCTACATCGCCACCACCGCCCGGCTGCGGTCCCGCTATTGGATCGAGGAACCGGGACGACTGCTACCGGTGGTGGCCGAACACGCCCGCAACGGTGCCCGGCTGTTGGCCGAGGGACCGGATGGGGCGCACCAGTCCGCGATCGCGGAGACGGCGCTGCTCGCGTCCCGGATCGCCTTCTTCGACCTGAGCCTGCGCGGGCCGCATGTGCGGCGTTGGCAGGAACTCGCGCTCGACGCGGCGGACCGGGGCCGGGACGGCTCGTTGGCCGCCGCCGTGCTCGGGCACATGGCGTTCGCGCCCGCTTGGACCGGACGAGGAGGGGAGGCTCGGGACACCCTGGCCGCCGCGCGGGAGCGGACCACGAGTGGCGACGCCGGGCCCACGCTGCGGGCGTGGCTGGACGCGATCTCGGCCGAGGCGGAGGTCCGGCTCGGTACGCCGGACGCGGCCTTCCCGCTGTTGGATCGCGCCGCCGACACGTACGCGCCGCCGGAGACACCCGGTTCGTGGACGGCCACCGGGCCGCCGGCGTGGCTGGACTGGTTCTCGGCGGCGCGTCTGGAGGGCTTCCGGGGCGCCGCGGAGGTGGCGGCCGGGCGCTCGGCCGAGGCCCGGGCGAGTCTGGAGCGCACGCTCGCGGGGCTGCCGGCGCACAGCCACAAGCAGCGGGCGATGACGCTCGCGGAGCTGGCCGCGACCGCGGTCGGTGCGCGTGAACCGCAAGACGCCTGTCGGCTGTTGGAGGAGGCGCTCGATCTGGTCGGTGTGCAGGGGTATGCGACGGCGGTGGATCGGGTGCGGACGGTGCGGGCTTCGCTGGCGCCCTGGGCGCGGGAGTCGTTCGTGCGGGACGTCGACGATCGGTTGCGCTCGGGGGGTGGGCCGCGGTCCGGCGGCGGGGCGGCGGTTGGGGAGGGGGCGGGCTGATGCACTCGGCCTTCGGCTGGGCTGGGTTGTCCGGCCTTCGGCCGAGGTGGCCTCATGCGCCGGCCGGGCTGGATTACCTGGCCTTCGGCCGAGGTTGCCTCAAGCGCCGGCCCGGCTGTTTGGCCTCAAGCGCCGGCCGGGCTGTTTGACCTCATGCGCCGGTCGGGCTGGGTTGTCCGGCCTTCGGCCGAGGTGGCCTCAAGCGCCGGCCCGGCTGTTTGGCCTCAAGCGCCGGCCGGGCTGGTGGTTGCTCGGTCGGTGTTTTGGTTGCGGTGCCGGCCGGGCTGGGGTGGCCGGCCTTCGGCCGAGGTGGCCTCAAACGCCGGCCGGGCTGATGGTTGCTCGGTCCGTGATTTGGGCCGCAGTGCCGGTTGGGCTGGTGGTTGCTCGGTCCGTGATTTTTGGGCTGCGGTGCCGGCCGGGCTGGTGGTTGTTCGGGCGGTGATTTGGGGTGTGGTGCCGGTTGGGTTGATGGTGCTCGGTTGGTGTTTTGGTTGCGGTGCCGGCCGGGCTGGTGGGGGCTCGGCCGGCGGTTTGGGGTGGGGTGGGGATTTACGGTTCCGTGATGCCGTTGATGCGGGAGACGGCGGCGGGGAGTTCGCCGAGGGATTCCAGGCGTAGGTCGGTGACCTCGATCAGTTCGGGGTCGTCGGCTACCAGGTAGCCCCAGGGGCCGCGGCGGACGTGGGCGGTGCGCAGGCCGGCGAGGTGGGCGGGGCGGACGTCGTTGTCGAGGCGGTCGCCGACGTACAGGATCTCCTCCGCCGGGCACGGGCACTCGGCCACGAGGCGCTCGAAGAAGGCGGGCTCGGGCTTGCTGATGCCCCAGTCGTCGGAGGTGGCGAGCAGGTCCACGCCCAGGTCCAGGCCGCGCAGGATGACGCCCGCGTTCACGGTCTGGTTGCCGACCACGCCGAGCCACACGTGCTGGTCGCGCAGCGCCTTCAGGCAAGGGCGGGTGTCGTTGTAGAGGTCTTCCTCGCCGAACCACTCGGGAAAGCCCGCGGCGGTGCGCGCGGCGCGCTCGACGGTGAGGTCGAAGCCCGGCCGAAAGCGCTGGAACACCTCGCGATAGTCGAGGCCCTGGGCGATCACCGCCCCGAACGTGGCCGCGAACGTGTGTCGGGGCACCCCGAGCCAGTCGGCCCAGGTGCCGTACTCGCGCGATTCGTCGACGAGGGTCTCGCCCACGTCGAACACCACGGCGCTGATCCGCATTACAGCTCCCCGCTCTCGTCGCCTGCCGGCCCCGTCTCCGATTCGCCGTGCCCCTGGGTCCGTCGGGCGGGGTCTGGGCCGGACAGGCCGAGCCCGATCGGGTTCGTCCACCGATGTGGTGGCTTGTCCGATCGGCGTGTACCCGATGACGGAATCCTTGCCGTTGCCGGGCACGGGACCTCCCAGAAGGTACCGCTTGCCTGCCAGGCAAGCGTCGTTCGAAGGTCGTATCCGGTCGACCTTGATCGAAATCGTTTCATCAGCCGCGAATCGGCGGTACTAAGCGGCATTTCTGTGGTCGATGACGATCGGTTGTCCCGGCGGTTCCGATCCCGTCCGGCGCATCGCCACCCCATCGCGTACTCGGTCCGCTCCGCGCAGCACCCAGGGCGACGCGAGCGCGCCCACTCCCATCACGGCGAGTCCCGCGAGCACGTCCGCGAGGTAGTGGTTGGCGGTGCCGAGCACCACCAGGACCACGAAGAGCGGGTACGCCACGCCCAGCCCGCGCGGCACCGGGCCGCGTCCGTGCCGCCATAGCTGCCATCCGCACCACGCGGCCCAGCCCACGTGCAGGGACGGCATCGCCGCGTACTCGTTGGTCATGTGCTCCATGCCGCGCGGCGCACTGGCGCCGGCGCCCCACCAGCCCCAGGACGCGAAGTGCGCCATGGTGTCGGTGAAGCCGTCGATCATCCGCGGCGGCGCGGTCGGGAAGAGCATGAAGCCCGCCAGCGAGACCACCGTGGCGATCGCCAACGTGGTGCGGGCGCCCCGGTAGCGCTCGGGGCGTCCGCGCCACAACCAGAACAGCACCAGCGGGGTCACCACGTAGTGCAGCGTCGCGTACGCGTAGTCGCAGACCACGCCGATGAACACGTGGTCGGTGACGACCCGGTTGAGCATGCGTTCGGGATCCAGGTGGGTCAGCGACTCCACGTGCAGTATTCGCTCGGCGTTGCGCAGCGCGGCGTCCACGTCGCCGCGGACCACGAGTCGGCTGAGCGAGTACGCCTCGTACAACACCGCGATCAGTAGCAACTCGGTCCACCAGCGCGGGCGCCGGCGGACCGTGGCGGAGGTTGGGGACATCCGTCCAGTCTGCAACACCGGGGAGCCGAATCCGGCGGCGCGTCCGGGCGTTCCGGCCGGTGATCCCCCGGGCGTTCGGGCCGCGGCGGGCCGCGCGGCCATTGATGACACGTGTCACACATGATAGAACGTGTTTCACTTTTCCGGCGGGCAACCGCCGCCGGCAGGGCGGGGACCGGGCGTCGGCAGGGACGTCCGGCAGCGCCGGTCGCACATCGCGACGTGGATACCGGAGGTTGTCGTGGCCGACCCCGACGAGGTCACCCGTCCGCAGACGAGCACACGGGACCTGGCGACGGTGCACGACCAACTGCTCGCGTGGCTGGCCGGCCGGCTGCCCGAGGGCGCCGACCCGGAGATATCCGAGCTCAAGGCGCCCTCCGGCAACGGGATGTCCAGCGAGACCCTGCTGTTCGACGCGACCTGGACGGTGGACGGCGAGCGCCGCACCGAGCGCTGCGTGGTGCGGATGCGCCCGTCGATGGACGCCAAGCCGGTCTTCCCGACCTACGACCTGGACAAGCAGTACGCGGTGATGACCCTGGTCGGCGAGCGCTGTTCGATCCCGGTGCCCGCGTTGTTGTGGAACGAGCCGGACGAGGCCGCGTTGGGTGCCCCGTTCTTCGTGATGCGCCGGGCCGAGGGCGCCGCGCCGCCGGACGTGATGCCGTACACGATCGACGGCTGGATGCTCGCGGCCACGCCCGAGCAGCGCCGTCGGCTCCAGGAGGAGTCGGTCGCCGTCGTCGCCGCGATCCACGGCATCGACACGACGCCCGAGGAGATCGCCTTCCTGCAGTACGAGGGCACCGGCGAGAACGCGCTGCGCCGGCACCTGGACGACCTGCGCGCGTTCTACGAGTGGGGCATCGAGGGGCAGCGCGTACCGCTCCTGGACCGCGCCTTCGCGTGGCTGGAGGACAACTTCCCGGCCGAGGTCGGCCCGGACGTGATCAGCTGGGGCGACGCGCGGATCGGCAACATCCTCTACGTGGACTTCGAACCGACCGCGGTGCTGGACTGGGAGATGGCCGCCGTCGGCCCGCGCGAGCTGGACATCGCCTGGATGATCTTCATCCACGCGTTCTTCCAGGACATCGCCACCCGCTACGGCATGCCGGGCCTGCCCGACTTCATGCGCACCGAGGACGTGTGCGCGCAGTACGAGAAGCTCACCGGCCACACACCGCGCGACATGCGGTACTTCGAGATGTACGCGGCCGTGCGGCACGGCGTGGTGATGGCCCGCATCGCGCACCGCCAGTGGCACTTCGGCGAGCGCGAGCAGCCGGCCGACCTGGACGAGACGGTGCTGCACCGGGGGCTGATCGAGGCCATGATCGCGGGCACGTATGGGGAGCGCGCGGACGGGAACTGACGCCCAGTCACCGCGACTCGCACGCCCACCGCGCGACGGGTGCGCCCCCCGGGCCCGGTGGGTGCGCGCCCGGACAAGATCCCGAGGGGTTAGGCTGGGCTCTTCACCATCATCCGTAGCGGGCGCCATGACCCGTGCGGGTGATCGTGTGTGACGGGCGACATCACGCGGACACGGTCCGTGTTGTTGTCGGTAGCATGAATCACCGGGGGCGACTCCGGGGGTAGCTGCCGGAGGTGCCGCATGACGATCGGGGGACTCGACCCGCCGGCCGGTGCGGGTGTGCCCAAGGGTGCGCCGCGAGCCGAGGGTGACGTTCCGAGCCGGAGCATGTCCGACCGCGTCGGACGACTCTCCCGCCGGCCTGTCCAACAACCCATCCAACGCCTGGGTCTGGCCGCGGTCACCTTCCTCACCGGAAGCCGCCGACGCACGCCGGACGCGGTCGAACCACTGCTCCAGGTGCATCGCGTGCACCACCCGAAGGCCGATGTGACGGCCATTCAGGAGGCGTACGCGGTCGCGGAGTTGTCCCATCGCGGGCAAATGCGCAAGAGCGGCGAGCCGTACATCACGCACCCGCTCGCGGTGGCCACGATCCTGGCCGAGCTCGGTGCCGACACCACGACGCTGGTCGCCGCGCTGCTGCACGACACGGTCGAGGACACCGACCTGACCCTGGACGAGGTGCGCGCGGCGTTCGGCGACGACGTCACGCACCTGGTCGACGGCGTGACCAAGCTGGAGCGGGTGGACCTGGGCGACCGGGCCGAGGCCGAGACGATGCGCAAGATCATCGTGGCCACCGGTCGGGACCTGCGGGTGACCGTGATCAAGCTGGCCGACCGGCTGCACAACATGCGCACGATCCGATATCGCCGCCGGGCCAGCCAGATCCGCACCGCCGAGGCCACGCAGGAGGTGTTCATCCCGCTCGCCGAGCGGTTGGGCATCCACGTGCTCAAGTCGGAGCTGGAGGACATCGTCTTCGCGACGCTGCGCCCCGAGGAGCACGCCGCCACCGCGCGCACCGTCGGTGCGAGCCAGGCGGCCACCGACGAGGCCGTGTCCAAGCTGTGCGCGACGGTCAAACGCGCGCTGCGGGACGCCGGGATCGAGGCGGAGGTATCGCCGCGCGCGCGGCACCACGTATCGGTGCGCCGAGTACAAAAGCGTCGAGGGCGCGAGGAACTGGGACCGTTCGACCTGTCCCGGCTGATGATCGTCGTCGACGCGGACACCGACTGTTACGGCGCGCTCGGCGTACTGCACACCTGTTGGTCGCCGATCGCGGGCGAGTTCAAGGACTACATCGCCACCCCCAAGTTCAACCTGTACCAGTCCCTGCACACCGCCATCACGCTGCCCGAGGGCGACAAGGTCGAGGTGCTCATCCGCACCCGGCGCATGCATCGACTGGCCGAGTTCGGTGTGGTCGCGCACACCGGCAAACCGGACACCGGGCCGGACGCCCCCGAGCAGCTCGCGTGGCTGCACCGGCTGCTCGCGTGGCAGGGCGGCATCCCGGACGCGCACGTCTTCTGGAGCTCGCTGACCGCCGACCTGTCGGCGGACCGCGAGCTCCTGGTCTTCACCCCCGGCGGTCGCCCGCTGACCCTGCCCGCCGGGTCCACGTGTGTGGACGCGGCCTACGCGATGGGCGAGCAGACCGGGCACCGATGTATCGGCGCGCAGATCAACGGCCGTCTGGTGGCCTTGAGTTCGGTGCTCGCGGACGGCGAGACGGTGTCCATCATCACCGCTCCGCCCGGCGCCGCGGCACCGTCGAAGGAATGGCTCTCGTTCGTCCGCAGCCCCCTGGCCCGGGTCGCGATCGAGGCCTGGCTGGCGAAGTACCCGCACGGCGTCGAGGGCCGGATGGACCCGCTGCTCGCCCCGCCCCTGGGCAATCTGGCCGCCGCCGGCGAGGCGGCACAGGGCACGCCGACGACGACCGTCCCGGAGCCGACCGGGCCCCCCGCGGACGCCGCGCAGGCCCCGGCCCGGACCCGGCGCGCACCGGCCGACCCCGGCGAGGCCGTGGTCAGCGTGCCGGGCTCGCCCGGAGCCCCGGTGCGACTGGCCCGCTGCTGCACGCCGGTGCCGCCGGACGAACTGGCCGGCTTCGTGATCCGCGGCGGCACGGTCGCGGTACACCGCTCCGACTGCACGAACGTCCAGCAGATGCGCCGCGCGGGCCGCGACGTGGTGGCCGCGTCGTGGCTGCCGCACCAGGCCGATCAGGGATATCGGGTCACCGTGCAGATCGAGGCGCTGGACCGCCCCCGACTGCTCGCCGACGTGACCGCCGCGATCGACGCGGAGGGCGCCGACATCACCTCGGCCTCGATCGCGCCGCCGCAACAGATGCGGGTGCGGCAGACGTACACGATCCGGCTGGCCGACCTCGCGACGCTGCCGAAGCTGCTGCGGGCGCTGCGCCGGGTGCAGGGCGTCTACGACGTCTACCGGGCCCGCCCGCGTGTGCATCCGCGGGTGGCCGACAACTAGGCCCGGCCGGTCGTCGGGTGCCTCCGCTACTGCTGTGCTTGTTGTTGCTGTTGTTGCTGCTCGGCGGCTTCGGTGGAGTCGCCGCGCAGTACGTCGTTGAACCGGGCCAGGTGGTCGGCGAGCGCGCCCAGCTCCTCCTTGGGCCATGAGGTGAACCGTTCCGCCATCACCGCGAGGCTGCGTTGCCGGGCGTCGGCCAGGCGCAGTCGGCCGGCGTCGGTGAGGGTGATCAGGTGCGATCGGCGGTTGGTCGGATCGGTGGTGCGGGCGATCAGCCGGGCCTCCTCGAGCGCGGTCAACTGCCGGCTGATGGTGGTCTTGTCCAGGCTCAGTCGGCAGGCGAGTTCCTTGCCGGTGGAGGTGCCGCGTTCCTCCAGGTGGGCGAGCAGGTGGTATTCCGCCTGGGTGATTCCCGCCGCTTGCAGCGGGGGAGCCATCAACAGCCGAATCAACCGGGTGGCCGCACCGACCTCGCGGACCACTCGCCGCTCAACGCTGTCCGACATCGCCTTGCTCCTCAACACCTTGCGCCCTGAATGTGCGCCAAGAGTGCCCGAAACGGTTGCAAAACACAACAAGCTGTAATGGGCACCGGAATGGCGTCCGACGCCGCGCGGCGCGCGCCCTTGGACCGGCACCTCCACGATGCCCCGGCCCGGCCGGATCCGCCGCGCGCGGGCGTCCGCGCGGGGACACGCCTCAGGGGATCGGCGGCAGATCCGGCAGGTCCGTGCTCACCCGCAGGCGGAAGTCCGGGCGGCGCTTCTCCAGGAAGGCGACCACGCCCTCGCGCACGTCGGCGGAGCCGCCGGTCCAGTGCAGCGCGCGGGACTCGTGCAGGTGGGCGGTCTCCGGGTCGGGCACGCTCTGCATGCCCCACAACAACCGTCGGGTCAGCGCGATGGCCACCGCCGGGGTGTTCTCGGCGATCGTGCGGGCCAGTTCCCGGGCGCGCGGCAGCAGTTCCTCCGGCGGCACCGCCGCGCGGATCAGGCCGGCCTCCGCCGCCTCCGCCGCGTCGAAGACCCGGCCGGTGAAGCACCACTCCAGCGCCCGGTCCAGGCCCACCACGCGGGGCAGGAACCACGTCGAACAACCGTCGGGGGTGATCCCGCGCCGGGCGAAGACGAAGCCGAACCGGGCCGCGGACGACGCGATCCGGAAGTCCATCGGCAGCGTCATGGTCGCGCCCACGCCCACCGCCGCACCGTTGATCGCCGCGATCAGCGGCTTCTTCGAGCGGTACAGCCGCAGCACGAGCCGACCGCCGTCGTCGCGAAACGCCTCCGCGTCGTCCACCGCGCCGTCGAACCGCTCCGCGTGCGCGCCCGGGTCGAACGCGTCGGCGCCCAGCTCCAGATCGGCCCCGGCGCAAAAGGCCCGCCCGCGTCCGGTGAACACCACCGCGCGGATGTCGTCGTCCTCGTCCGCGACGTCCAACGCGTGCGAGATCTCCCGGCCCATCCGGTAGGTGTACGCGTTGAGCCGGTCCGGCCGGTCCAGCGTCACGGTCAGCACGCCGGCCTCGATCGACGTCGAGATCTCCTGGTAGTCCACGCAAGCCCCCCGCGGGTTCGAACGCGTGCCGGCGATACCCGTCCGGCCACCCTGCCGCGTGATCACCTCGATTGCCAGGGTTCCCGGGATGCGATCTCCGCACTAGCTTTGATGGGCTCCTACCCCCCGGTACCCCAGTCGCTCGCAGCGTGCAGGAGGTGGACCCACCGGATGCTGGATCGCACACAGGCCCTGGCCGAACTCACGGGACCCGAATCGGCCTACGCGATCGAGGAGGTCGTCCACGACGGCATCCCCTGGCGGGTCCTGAGCAAGGCCCCGCCGACGCTGCGCGCGGTCTTCGAGGACCTGGCGCGGTACGGGAGCCGGGACGCCCTGGTCGCCGGGGACGAGCGGATCGACTACGCCGAGCAGCGTCGCCTGGTTGCCCACCTGGCCCGATACCTGGCCGGCGAGTGCGGGGTGCGGCGCGGCGACCGGGTGGCCATCGCGATGCGCAACCACCTGGAGTGGCCACTCGCGTTCTGGGCCACCCAGGTCCTGGGCGCGGTCGCGGTGCCGCTCAACGCGTGGTGGACCGCCGACGAGCTGCGCTACGCCCTCGACGACTCCGGCGCCGCCGTGCTGATCTGCGACGGCGAGCGGGCCGAGCGGATCCGGGGACACCTGGACGAGGCCACGGCGCCCGCGGTCCTGGTGGTCCGCCCGGAGGGGCCGTCGGTCGCCGGCGAGATCGACCTGTCCGCGCTGCTGCGCGGGTTCACCGGCGAGTGCGCGCTGCCGGCGAGCGGTCCGCGGCCGTTCGACGACGCGACCATCCTGTACACCTCCGGCACCACCGGACGGCCCAAGGGCGCGGTCGCCACGCACCACAACCACACCACCAACCTGCACACGATGCAGTTGACGCGAGCCATCGGCCTGGCCCGAATGGGCCTGCCCACCGCGGAGCTGGCCAAGGGCCCGGCCGTGTTCGAGGAACCGGCCGCGGGCCTGCCGACGCCGAGCAGTCTGCAGGTCTACCCGTTCTTCCACATCGCCGGACTGGCCGGGCTCTACATCGGCGCGGCCCAGGGCGCGAAGTTGTGCCTGATGCACCGCTGGGACACCGCCACGGCACTGGAGCTGATCGAGACCGAGCGGATCACCACCGCCAACATGGTGCCCACGCTGCTGCGCCGGCTGGTCGAATCGCCGCTGCGCGCCGGTCGCGACCTGTCCAGCCTGACCAGCCTGGGCGCGGGCGGCTCGCCGGTGCCGCCGGATCTGGTCGCGCAGGTGGGCACCATGTCCGGCAACGGCATCGTGCCGCTGAACGCCTACGGGATGACCGAGACGACCTGTGTGGTGGTGGCGAACGCCGGCGACGACTACTACGCGCACCCGGACAGCGTCGGCCGGCCGGTGCCGACCGCCGATCTGCGGGTGGCCGATCCGCTGACCGGCGAGGAGTTGCCGACCGGGCACACGGGAGAGATCCGGGTCCGGGGCCCGCAGGTGGTCCGGGGCTATTGGAATCGGCCCGCGGAGAGCCGGGAGGCGTTCCCGGACGGGTGGTTTCGCACCGGCGACCTCGGCCACATCGACGCCGAGGGGCTGTTGTACGTGGTCGACCGGCTCAAGGACGTGATCATTCGCGGCGGCGAGAACGTCTACTCGGCCGAGGTCGAGGCGGTGCTGTTCGAGCATCCGGCGATCGCCGACGTCGCGGTGGTCGGGGTGCCGCACCACGATCTGGGCGAGGAGGTCGCCGCCGTGGTGCTGCTGCACGTGGCCGGCGCCGCGACCGCGGCCGAGCTGCGCGGACACGTGGCGCGCCGGCTCGCCGCGTTCAAGGTGCCCACGCTGGTGCGCTTCACCGAGCGGGCGCTGCCGCGCAACGCGGTGGGCAAGGTGCTCAAACGCGAACTGCGCGACATGCTGGCGTTGTGAGCGCGGGCGCGACGCTCACGCCTGGTCCCGGACGCCGTAGCCGTCGAGGCGGTGCTCCCAGTAGGTGAGTTCGTCCCAGACCTCGATGACCAGCTCGTGATTGGGGCCCAGCACCCGGATCACGTCCGGGACCAGTGTGCGCAGGTGGTGCACCGCGCCGACGAAGTTGCCCGCCTCGCCCTCCCGGCGGGCCCGTTCGCGGCGGATCCGCAGCGTGTCCAGGTCGTCGGTGCCCAGTACCTGGACCTGGTCCGGCAGCAGGTTCTTGAGCAGCCGCGCGGCCTCGGCCGGCCGGCCCGCGACCCCGGTCCAGTGCGCGAGCGCGTGCCGGGCGCGCAGCGTGTCCGGGGTCAGCGCGCCGCGCAAGCGGCCGCCGTCGGAGATCACCCCGCGCAGCAGGGTGATCGCCGCGAGCGCGTCCCCATCCTTGCCGAGCCGGGCGGCCAACTGCTCGCGCAGCAGCAGCGTGTCCGGGTGGTCCTTGCCGAACTCCCGGATCCGCCGCCCCACTTCGGCCCGCATCACCTGGAGCGAATCGCTCGCCCGGGCCGGGCGCGGCTCCGGCGCCTCGGCGCGGGTCGGTTGCGGCTCGGGCGCCTCTCGGGTCGGTTGCGGCTCGGGCGCCTCGGGGAGCAGCCGCACCGGCTGGTCCTGGGTCTGCCGCGCGTCGTCGTGCTCGACCGGATCCGCCGCCGGGATGCCCCACGGTTGCGGCGCGAGGTTGCGCGGCGGTGTGACGGACAACTCCAACAGCAGGTCGCGGACCTCCGCCGCGCTCGCGGGCCGGTTCTCCGGCCGCTTGGCGAGCAGCGCGAGCACGAGGGCGGCGAGGTCGTCGGGCACCTCCAGCCGGGTGTTGCGCACCGACTCGGGCGTGCGCCCCAGGTGGGCCTGCATCATCGAATGCGGATGGTCCAGGCCGAACGGCGGTGCGCCGGTCAGTAGTTCGTGCAGCACACAGCCCACGCTGTACAGGTCGGCGCGGCCGTCGATGCGTCCGCCGAGGATCTGTTCGGGCGACATGTACGCGGGGGTGCCGATCATGCTCCCGGGCAGCGTGATGCCCGCGCGCGAGGACACCTTCTCCATGTACCGCGCTATTCCGAAGTCGAGCACCTTGACCACGCCGCGCGAGGTCACCATGACGTTCGCGGGCTTGATGTCGCGATGCAGCACGCCGCCCGCGTGCGCGACGTCGAGCCCGTCGCACAGTTGGATCGCCCAGCCGACCACGTGTCCGAGCGGCAGCCACGCGCCGTCCGCGACGAGTTGGGCCAGCGACCGGCCCGTGATCAGCTCCATCGCCAGGTACATCACCTTGCCGTCGGTGCGGCGCAGGTCACCCGCTCCCGGACCGAGCGCGGAGGTGACCTGCGCGTCGTGCACCGTCTCGGCCTCGTGGGTGAGGACCCGGGTCTCGGGGTCGGTCCGGCCGCTGTGACGGGGCCGGTCCGGTCCGCTCGCCTCGGGGCCGGCCGCCTCCGGTCCGGTCCGGTGCTCCACGACCGCCTTCCGGCCCTGGTCGTGCACGACGATGATGTTCGGCGAGGACAATCCGCCGACGATGATCGCCTCGCGGCCGAAGCGGTCCACGCTGTTGTTGGACGCGCCGAACGACTCCTTGAGCACCTTGACCGCGACGAACCGTTGCATCTTCTGGTCCCAGGCCCGCCACACGGTCGCGTTGCCTCCCGAGCCCAGCCTCTTGTCCAGCCGATATCGGCTGCCAAGCCACAACTGAGCCACCGCAAACGCCTCCCCGTACGCGCCTTGTGGATGTGATTCTTTCGTAGCAGCGTGCGTGCGGGGAACGGTATGCGACATCACCACCCGGACTGGGATCGGGTCCGACCCACGAGCATCGGCCCGACCCTCGATCAACCCTCGGGGACGACCGCTACGGTCGGGGCCATGACCGAGATCGTCGTTGTGAACTCGCCCGACGAGCCGCCGCGGGAGTGGGACGCGAGCGTCTTCCTGGCCGGCCCCACACCACGCGCCGCGCACGTCGCCTCCTGGCGGCCCGCCGCGCTGAAGCTGCTCAGCGAGCGGTGGCGCGGCCCGGGCCGACTGGTGGTGTTCGTGCCCGAGCCCGCGGACGGGCACTCGTGGCCGACCCATCAGGTGCAGCGGGACTGGGAGTTGCGCAACCTCGACCGCAGCGACCGGGTGCTCTTCTGGATCCCGCGCGACCTGCGCGACCTGCCGGGGCTGACCACCAACGACGAGTGGGGATGGCTCAAGGACTCCGGCCGCGCGGTGCTGGGCACGCCGCCGGACGCGCCGCACGTGCGCTATCAGCGGGCTTACGCGCTCGGCCACGACGTGCCGGTACGGGACACCCTGGCCGAGACGATCGACACCGTGCTGGAGGCGCTCGGCGCGGGCGAGCCGCGCGCGGACGGCGAGCGGGACATCCCGTTGAACGTGTGGCTGACCCGGGCCTTCGCGGACTGGTACGCGGCGCAGCGGGAGGCGGGCAACACGTTGCTCGGCGGCCGGATCGCGTGGGTGTGGCGGCGGCGCGCGGCGACCTGGCTGTGGGCGGCACACGTACGGGTCGCGATCGCCGCGGAGGGCGGCCGGGTCAAGGACGACGAGGTGGTGCTCGGCCGGCCGGACGTGACCGCGGTGGTGCTCTACCGGCGGGCGGAGCCGGCACAGGCGAGCACCGTGGTGCTCGTGCGCGAGTTCCGGTCGGCGGCGCGGACCGGGGACGGCTTCGTGCGCGAGTTCCCGGGCGGGAGCGGGCGCACGGCGGTGGACGGGTGCGCCGAGGTCGCCGAGGAGACCGGTCTGGCGCTCGCGCCGGAGCGGCTGCGGGCACACGGCTCGCGCCAGCTCGCCGGGACCCTGGCGGCACATCACGCACACGTGTACTCGGCCGAACTCACCGACGCGGAATTGGCCCTGCTGCGCAGCGTCCCCGGCCCACATGGTGTGGCCGGGGACGGGGAGCGCACTCACGTCGAGATCACGACGTACGGCGAACTGCTGCGTGACGGGTGCGTCGACTGGTCGACGCTGGGGATGCTGGCGGCGGTGTTGACGGACGCCGCCGAGGATCAGCGGTAGTTGCCCAGACCCGTGCAGGGGGCGTGCCGCTCGACCAGGCAGACGGTGTCGTCGATGGTCATCAGCCGACCGCCGACGATCTCCGGGCTGCGGAACACCGGGGTCTGCAGCGTGACCAGCGAGCGCGGGCTGAGCGCCGCGACGTACGGCTCGCCACAGCGGGTGCACATGGCCGGGGCGGTGAGGGTCTTGAGCATGTCGGTTCCTCCGTGACTGGTGACGTTTACCTTCCGTTCACCTTTGGTTCGGTCCCCAGTTTCCTTCTTGGACGCGGAAATGTCAACTGTGTTGGCCTACGGAGGTGGCCCTCCATATGGCATCCTGACAGTGTGGATCACGAGGATGTCGACCGGGAGCACCCCGATTCCGCCGGAGAAGGCCTGGTCCGGGCCGCGAAGGCGTATCGAAGGACCGAGAAGGCGCACGAAGAGGCGCGTCAAGAACTCAAACGGGCGGCGGTGCGGGCGATGGCCGCGGGGGTCAAGCAGACCGAGGTGGTCAAGGTGACCGGGTGGACCCGCGAATACCTGCGACGGTTGCGGAAGGATCGCAAGGACCGGGGCCACGACTGAGGCCGGGTCCCTGGGGGGACCCGGCCTCGGTGGTGTGCGCCCGTCGTGCCGGACGGGGTGGATCAGGCGTTGTCGAGGTCGTCCAGGTTCTCGAGGTTCTCGAACTCGGGCAGGTCGGACAGGCCGGCCACGTCCTGGAGCGGGCACAACACGTGCCGCTCGACGATGTAGGTGCTGCCGGACGCGTTGAACACGTGCCCCGACACGGGGGCGTCGATCCGGGAGAGGTAACGCCGCTGGGTGGGGATCAACTGGGCGATGTACGGCTCGTCGCAGCGCGTGCAGATGGCCGGCGTCGCGGTCGGCGAGACCGAGGCGTAGCGGTCGAGCGCGTGCACGAGCCGGTCGGCCAGATGTGCGGCGGTGCGCTGGGTGGTGGCGACCCGGGTCGGGTCGCCGGCCTCACGCGACTCGGCGCAGGCGCGCATCGCGTCGCCGATCCGGCGCAGCGCGACCTTGTGGAACGGCGGCGCATCGCTCGCGAGCGCGTCCGCGCGGTCGGCGATCGAACCGGCGGAACCGGCGAAGGCGGGATGCCGTTGGGCGCCTTCGGCGCCGAGGGCCGAGACATCGGCGGCAAGGCCGCGCAGCGCGGCCACGTGCTCTGGCGTCAAGCTCATGGTGTGCCGTCCTTTCTGCCGTCCGACGGGAGGCAACCCGTCCATAGTGAACAGATTCGATCGATAAACGCCATGGAATGTGACGATCAGCACGTTGGCGCCCGGTTTGTTGCTGTTTGTCGAGCGGTAAACCCGCCCGACGCTCGCCGCCGGGGACGCCGGGCGGATGCGTCCGCCGACGACCCGGGTCGGTCTCGCGTGGTATCACGGTGGCGAGGCGCCACGGCATTCGTAACGGTCCCGGCGACGAAACCGTTACGCAATGGCCGAAAAGATTCCCTTGTGACCGGCAAAGCCAGGGGAGGAGAGTCTCGACCAACATCGTTATAGGGGGAATGCATGCGCACCTTCAAAGTCGGGCTGATCGCGGTGATTCTGACCTGCGCGGTCGGGGCCTGTGGGAGCGACGGGGACGGCGGCAGCTTCGGTCTCGGGGAGCCGAAGGACACCAAGAGCGCGACCGGGGAGAGCACGCCGACGGGGAAGGCCCCCACTGGCCGGGCCACCGACGACGACACGCCGGCGCCGCCCGTCAGCGAGCGCCCGACCACGACCCGCCCGCGCACCACGGCGCCCAATCCGCCGGCCTCCACGGGTGCGAGCAGCGGTGGCAGCGACTGGAGCTCGTTGTACTCGACGAACTTCCTCAACGGCTGCCTGAGCACCTCGGGCAACAACACGAAGTACTGCCAGTGCGCGTTGACCGAGCTCAAGAGCAAGTACAGCCAGGCCCAGATGAACGCGTTCGACCAGGAATACGCCCGGACCAACAAGCTGCCCGGCGAGTTGCAGTCCACCGTGCAGAAGTGCCTCAACAGCTGAGGACGCACAACATTCGCCGGGCCGCGCGGGGGCGTGGCCGCCCGGCATGAACGAGCCGTCCCGCCGCCGACGCCACGTGGCCGGCGGCGGGACGGCTCGCGTTTCGTCGTCTGGTCGCGGAGTCGCCATGTCGCCGCGTCGCGGAGTCGCCGCGCCGCCGCGTCGCTCAGTGCGGGATCGCGTCGATCAGCGCCCGGGCGCCTCGGTCGAGCAGTTCACCGGCCACCGCGACGCCGAGCTTGTCCGGCTCACAGCCGTGGTCGGTGGCCTCCAGCGTTCGGCCGCCATCCGTCGCGTAGACCGCCGCGTGCAGGGTCAGACCGGTCTCGGTGCCCGTGCAGTGGGCGGCGATCGGGCTGTGGCAGTGGCCGCGCAGCTCGCGCAGCAGCGCGCGCTCGGCGGTGACGCAGGCCCGGGTGGGCGGGTCGTCCAGGGCCCGCGCGGCGGCCAGGGTGGGCACGTCGTCGATCCGACACTGCAACGCCAGGACGCCCGCGCCGACCGCCGGCAACATCTGACTGGTGGTCAGGATCTGGGCGACGCGCAGCCCTTCGCCGATGCGTTCCAGGCCCGCGACGGCCAGGATCAGCGCGTCGAACTCGCCCGCGTCCAGTTTGGCCGGCCGGGAGTTCGCCGACCCGCGGACCGGTACCGGGGTCAGCCGCGGGTGGTCGCGCCGCAGTTGCGCCGCGCGGCGCACCGCACTGGTGCCCACCCGGGCGCCGGGCGGCAGGTCGGCCAACCGCGCGCCGACCACGCAGTCGTGCACGTCGTCGCGGGGCAGGTAGGCGGCCACGGTGAGTCCCTCGGGCAGCGGCACGTCGCCGGTATGTCCTTGAGGCAGTGCACCACCAGGTCCACCTCCCCGTCGAGCTGAGCGCGGTCGAGCTCCTTGACGAACGCGCCCTTGCCGCCGAGTTCGGCGAGGCTGCCGCCCCAGCGGTCGCCGCTCGTGGACAGCGGGACGATGGCGGGTTCGTGCGGGTGGCTCGGCAGCAGGGAGGCGACGAGCCGAGCCTGGGCGAGGGCCATGGGGGAGGACCGGGTACCGATGCGGAGCTGCGTGCCCGACACGCTGGGGCCGTCACGCGCGGGAGAGCGCATTTTGCCCGAGCCCGATCCCCCGAAGGTGGGACGGCGATCCGCGCACGTCGGAGCGAAACGAACGGATCTTCCATTCGGCGCAACCGCCGTGTCCTTCGGGTGCGGCGTCGCGTTGGCGAGTCGGGCCCTCCTCGGCGTTCGGGACCGCCACTTCGAGGCACCGCCCCTTCGAGGCGCCGTCACTTCGACAAAAGGAACCGTTCCATGCAGCGCATCGTCCGCGGCCTTCTGGTCAGCACGGCCGTCATCGCGACCCCCATCGTCGGCGCGACCGCGTCGGTCGCCGTACCGGCCGGCGCCGAGACGCACCGGGTCCAGGCGGACACGATCGAGACGGCGGGCGGCCTCTGCGGCAACGGCGCCGACGTGCTGGGCTTCATCAACCCGGCCTTCGCCCAGAGCTGCTGACACCGACGGCACGCCGCACACCGCCCGGGCGGCACCCCGGTCGGTCCCGGCGCGCCGGGACCGACCGGCCGCCCCGCGTCGGGTGGCGGTTACGCCGGGCGGCCGCGCCCCGTGCGAGCCGGCCGGCTCCGCGGGCAGCGGGGTGGGGACGTCGCGG
>NZ_JBSFEO010000027.1:0-171926 GCF_053594475.1 Embleya sp. NPDC001921 | reverse complement strand
AGGGTTTCTCCGGAATGCTCTATTTCGACCCGGTGCTGTCCCGATTCACCGACGAGACGTACGGCGACCTCTTCTATCTGGACTTCGATCCGGTGCCGACCGGCCGCCACGCTTCGGTTGCCGTTTCCGCCGGGCGGCCTCGCCACTGGCTAGCCGGCCGGCTCCGCGAGCAGCGGGGTCAGCACGTCGCGGAGTCGACCCTCGGTGACCCTGCCGATCACGGACGCGGCGATCGCGCCGGAGCGGTCGAGCACCACGGTGTTGGGGAGCGCCGCGGCGTTGACGTACGTGCCGAACTTAAGGACGTTGCGGTTGTCGGGGTCCCACAGGCTCGGGTAGCCGATGCCGAAGCGGGCCTCGAAGGCCCGCGCGTTCTCCCGGGTCGACTCGCTGGTGTTCAGACCGACGAACTCCACCCCGGAGGGCCGCAGATCGGCGTAGACCCGTTGCAGGGCCGGTGCCTCGCCCCGGCACGGGGCACACCACGAGGCCCACAGGTTCAGCACCACGACCCGGCCGCGCAACGACGCGATCTCGAGGCGTTCGCCGGTGAGCGTCTCACCGGACAGGTTCGGCGCCGGGGTGCGCTTGCCCGCGGGGACCCTGCGCACGCCGTCCGCGGAGATCACCGCCGAGTCCTCGGTGTCCGGGGCGCCGAAGCCGGCGCAGCCCGCCGACAGCAGGATCAGCGCGAGCGCGATCGGGATCCGCCGCCGGGCGCGAGGAAGTCGCATGCCGTGATCGTCCCACCGGTCCCACCCGCCACACGCACGGGGGCCGGACGGCCCCGTTCCACCGCCGGAGCCGTCACGGCGCCCGAGCCGGTCGAGCCGCCGCGGCGCGCACGCGAACGGCCGCGTCGGTCGGGGCCGTGACTCCCCGGCCGACGCGGCCGTGTCCGAGGGGGGCGAGCCGCACCGCGTCGACCCGGGCCGAGGGGCGAGCGCCTCCCGGCCCGGAGTGCGGCGCCGGCGCGCCGGGCCCGGGTCTAGAGCGCGAGGTCCGCGCTCAGTCGCAGGTCGCCGAGCGAGCGACCGACACGCAGCGTGTACGTGCCCGGAGTGGTGACCCACGCCGCGCCCTGTTCGTCCCAGCGGGCCAGGGTGCGCGCGTCGAGCTCGACCGTGGCAGTGACGCGGGCGCCCGGGCCGGCTTCGATCGAGGCGAACCCGACCAGGCGGATCGGCTCCGGCCGGCCCATCAGCGTGCCGTCGGCGGTCTCCAGGTACACCTGCGCGACCTCGCGGCCCGTCCGCTCGCCGGTGTTGGCCACGGTGACCTCCACGGTCACGCCGCTCGCGTCGCCCTTGACCGTCACGCCCTCGTACGCCCAGGTCGTGTACCCCAGACCGTGCCCGAACGGGTACGCGGGCGCGGCATCGCCCAGTGCCCAGGCGCGGTAGCCGATGTTGCTGGACTGCTCCGCGTAGTGGTGCTCGTTGTCCACCCGGGCGGTGGAGTAGACCGGTACGTCGGCGGCGGCCGCCGGGTAGGTCGTGGGCAGTCGACCGCCCGGCTCGGCCACGCCGGTGAGCACGTCGCCCAGCGCGGCGCCGCCCTCCTGGCCCGGAAGCCACGCCCACACCACGGCGGCGACCTCGTCCCGCCACGGCATCAGCACGGGCGAGCCCGCGTTGACCACCACGACGGTCCTGGGGTTGACCGCCGCGACCCGCCGGACCAACTCGTCCGAGCGGCCGGGCAGGGCCAGGTCCGCGCGGTCGAAGCCCTCGGACTCGATGTCGTCGGTGGTGCCGACCACGACCACGGCGACGTCGGCGGCCCGCGCGGCCTCGACCGCGGCGTGCAACTCGGCGTCCTCGGACCGGCGCGGGTCCGCCCAGCCCAGGCCGAGCGCGGCCATGAAGAACTGCCCGCCCTGGCTGAAGTCGACCCGGATCTCCACCGGCGTGCCGGCCGTCGCCTCGATCTCGATCCGGGTGGCCTCGGGGCGCATGATCGTCTCGATCACGTCGGTGCCCTCGGGCGCGGTCATGTCCACGGTGCGGGTCGCGCCGTCGATGGTGACCTCGAAGCGGCCCGCGCCGCGCACGTCCAGGATGTTGGTGCCGGACACGGTCGGGGTCACGCTCACCCGCAGCCGGATCACGGTCGCCCCGGCCGGGACGTTGTCCGGCCAGAACATCAGGCTGGAGCCCAGCCGGTGCTCGGAGGAGAGCACGGTGCCCTCGGCGTCGAGGAACTCGGCGCGCAGGCCCGGCTCGCCGCTCTCCGGGTCGCGGGCACTGTCGAGCGAGAGGTCGGCCAGCGCGCGGTGGGTGAAGGCGCCTTCGGTCAGCGTCAGTTCGACGCCCTCGCCGAGCGCGGCCCGCAGGCCGTCGGGGATCGAGACGACACGCGAGGGGTTCACGTGCGCGCTGCCGCCGCCCTGCGCGGACAGCCGCAGCGCGTTCGGCCCGATCAGCGCGACGCGGGACAGCGCCGAGGGGTCGAGCGGCAGGGTGCCGTCGTTGCCCAGCAGCACCATCGCCCGCGCGGCGATCGCGCGCAGGGTGGCGACCGCGTCGTCCGGAGTGGTGGTCGTGGCCGGGGTGCGCTCGCCCAGCACGCCCACGCGCGCGGCGAGGCGCAGGATCCGGGTGACCCGCTCGTCGATCAGCGCCTCGGCGACCCGGCCCTCGCGCACGGCGGCGAGCAGCGGCTCACCCCACACCTCGGTCGGACCGGGCATCGCGATGTCGGTGCCGCCGGCCGCGGCGGCCTCGGTCGAGCGAACCGCCATCCAGTCCGAGACCACCACCCCGTCGAAGCCCCACTCGTCCTTGAGGACGCCGTTGACCAGTCGCGAATTCTCGGTCATCGTCTCGCCGTTGACCTGGTTGTACGCGCTCATCACCAGCCACACCCGGCCGGTGCGGACGGCCTCCTCGAACGGCACCAGGTAGACCTCGCGCAGCGAGCGCTCGTCGATCCGCGAGTCGTAGGACATCCGGTCGTCCTCGGTCTCGTTGCCCACGAAGTGCTTGATCGTGGCACCGACGCCGGCGGACTGCACACCCTCGATGAAGGCGGTCGCGATCCGCGCGGTGAGCAGCGGGTCCTCGGAGTAGCACTCGAAGTGCCGGCCACCGAGCGGGCTGCGGTGCAGGTTCACGGTGGGCGCCAGCAGGACGTGGATGTCCTTGTCGCGGGTCTGCGCGCCCATTACGAAGCCGGCCCGGCGGGTGACCTCGGGGTCCCACGCGGCGGCCAGCGCGGTGGGGCTGGGGAACAGCAGCGAGGTGTCGCGCTCGTCCCACGTGACGCCGCGGACGCCGACCGGGCCGTCGGACACGCGCAGCTTGCGCAGGCCGATGCTCGGGATCTCCGGGAGCGACCAGAAGTCCTCGCCGACCACGAGGGACAACTTCTCCTCGAGGGTCAGCCGCGCCACCAGGTCGCGCAGCTCGTCGTCCGTGGCCTCGTTGCCGGTGGGTGTGGTGTGAGACGCCATCGTCTGCCTTCCGCTCGCGTTCCTGATCGACCCGCATCCCGGGCGACCCGCCGGTCGGGTCGGCCGGGGATCCGTTCGTACGGTAACCACAAAAACCTATTGTGCGGTAGCTTTGTTATCTTGACGTGACACACACCTCGACGAGCCCGTTTCGGGACACGGCAGGATGAGCTCATGGACGCGCAACGGGACGAGATGCCCGGCACCCCGACCCCGACCCCCACCCGGGCCACCCGGGCGCGAGCGCGCGGGCGCGGCTACGCGTCCGGCGATGCCCGGCGTACGCGCATCCTCAACATCGCGCTCCAAGAGTTCGCCGAGAACGGCTATCGGGGCACCTCGCTGGCCCGGATCGCCGAGCGCGCCGAGCTGACCCAGGCCGGCCTGCTGCACCACTTCCGCAGCAAGCAGGAACTGCTCGTGGCGGTGCTCGACCTGCGCGACCGCATGGACATGGAGCACCTGGACGTGGGCGTGCTCCCGCTGGGCGGCGAGGCGGCCCTGGCCAAGCTCATCGAACTCGCCGAGCACAACCGCGACATCCCCGGCCTGGTCCAGCTCTTCACCGTGCTCACCGGCGAGGCGGTGACCACCGACCACCCCGCGCACGGCTGGGCCCAGGGGCGCTACGCGGTGCTGCGCGCGAGCCTGACCGCCTCCCTGGAGGCCGGACGGTCCCGCGGCGAGCTGCGCGCGGACATCGATCCGCACGCGGTCGCGGCGCAGGTGTTCGCGATGATGGACGGCCTGCAACTGCAATGGCTGCTCGACCCCGAGCAGGTGGACATGGCGACGCTGTTCCACGACTACGTGGAACAGCTCCTGCGCCGCATCCGGGCCTGAATCCCCGGGCGCGGGCCGGCACCACCGGGCAGGGGTCGCCGCCGGCCCCACGGCCCGGGACCCGCACGGCCGTGCGGGTCCGGGGCTACCCGGCCACGCCGGTCGCGCCCTCGCCCGCGGTCAGCTCGCGCAGCACCGCGCCCAGGTCCCAGTTCGAAAGCCCGGCCAGCGCCTCGCGGAAGACGGTCAGCCCGAACAGGTCGCCCCGCGCGGTCATCCGGCCGGTGGCCAGCGCCTCGCGCGGCGCGTGGCGGTCGTTGAGCAGGATCACCCGGCGCGCGGTGTCGTAGTCCATGTGCACGATCAGATCCGGGCCCGGCAACAGCCCGGGTCGGACCAGAACGCGCCCCTGGAAGACGTCCAGGTGCAGTTCGGCCGGGTCGTCCCGGTCCGGCACGTCGCTCACCACGATGTCCACGATCGCCGGATGCGGCGTGCGCTTCTCCGGATCGGGGGTGATCAGCCGGCTGAGCCGGGACACCGCCGCTATCCACGCGTCCGACATGAAGGGGTGCCGATCGAGCGCGGGCTCCTCGTCGTCGACCGGCTCCGGGCCGCCCCGGGTCGGCGCGGGCTCCTCGCGCAGGACCTTCCCGAGCTCCTCGCCGAGCCGGCGCGCGGCCGTGCGGCGCATGGCCCGGGCCAGCTCGGCCTCCACCGCGCGCAGCGCCAGCGGACGCATCCGGCGGATCATCTCCGCCGTCTCGTCCGCGTCGCCGTCGGCGGGCAGCAGGTGCGACTCCATCAACCGGCCGAAACCCTCGGCCACGTGCTCCATCGCCGCGCGCAACATCCGGAGCTGTTCGGTGACCGCGGCCACCGGCACCCCCGCCGCGTGCAATTCGGCACCCACCGCGAGTTCGCGCGGACTGGGCACCCGGAACACGGTCAGCGAGTCGTCCTCGGGTTCGAGCAGGCCCAGCCGCACCGCCGCCGCGAGCGCGACCGGATCGGACAGACCGCCGAACATCGCGATCAACTCGGCCCGGGTCATCCGCTCCGGCGCCTCGTCGCTCCACGGACCGCTCGCCTCGGCGACCAGGCCCAGCACCCCGCCGAGGCTGCGCCCGCCGTCCCAGGCGTCGAGCAGCTCCTTGATGCTGACCAGGCTGTACCCGCGCTCCAGCAACTGGCCGATCAGCCGGAGTCGGCCCAGGTGGCCGTCGTCGTACAGGGACACCCGTCCTTGTCGCCTCGGCCGCGGCAACAGCCCGCGATCCTGGTACGCCCGTACGTTGCGTACGGTCGTGCCCCCTTCGCGGGCGAGGTCCTCGATCCGGTACTCCGCCAACCTCGTGCCTCGCGATCCTCGTGCCCCGTGTCCGCGGCCAACGTAATGCAGATGCGTTCGAGGTTCGATCACACGGTGACCCGAAAGGCGCGGGAAAGGCCCGGAAACGACGTCCCGGCGGTCCGCGGGCGGGCGGACCCGGTGTACGGCGGTGGTCAGGGAATCACGACGACCGGTCGCTTGGCGTGCTTGACCAACCGGCACGCGACCGAACCGAAGATGCGGCTGGCCAGCCCGGTGGACCCACCGACCACGATCGCGTCGGCGGTGAACTCGCGCGCGACGTCCTCGATCTCGTGGCAGATGTCACCCCCGCGCTCGACCAGGATCCACGGCACGTCGCTGAGGTGATCCGCGCACGCCAGCTCGAGACCGAGGGCCTCGGAACGACTGTCCGGCACATCGATGAAGACCGGCGGCTCACAGCCGGCCCACACGGTGGCCGGAATGCGGTTGGCCACGTGCACGATCACCAGTCCGCCGCCGAGTCTGCGCGCCATGCCGGACGCGTACGCGAGCGCGCGCTCGCTGGACTCGGACCCGTCGAAACCGACCACGACCGGGTGTTGGAACGCGGGATCGCGTTGATGAGGAGAGTCGGGACGGAGCAACGGTGTGCCGTCCGGAAGGTCACTGAACTCGAAAGCAGCCATGGGAATCGGGCGTCTTTGCTGTGGAGGGGCGCCTCGGGGCTTCCTGAACCAGATTACTGCGCCGACCCGCACATTCGAAGTGCCAACCGGGGTTCTCCCGGACAAAAAAGACACCACGACGCGTGCCGGGCGGGGCATGAAGCGTTCCGCCGGACCACGCACGGGGATGGCGCCCCCGACAAAGCCTCGGCGAGACACGCACATTAGCCGGACAACGCCCTGAATGGGGAGACCCGGGAGGCCGTGTGGGTGATCGCGATCCGGTCGCGGTCGGTTCGCGACGCTCACGGAGGGCGGTCGGCGGCCCCGGCGCGCACCCCGGATCGGGCCCGTTCGGGCCGGCCGCGGGGCCGCACCGGAGCGGGCCGCAGGGCCGTTCGGGGCGGGCGCCCGGGACCGTTCGGGGGTGCGCGCTGACGCCGCAGGAGGGAACGGGCGTTACCCCGGACCCCGCCCGAGCGTTGGTCAGGACGACACCGTGCGTCCGGGCGACCGCGTCGAAACGGGCGGCGATCCGCAGGTTGGACGCCGACCCTCCCTCACGCCGACCCGCGCCGCGGCGCCGACGTCGAACCTGTCTGACGGCCCGTCACGCGCCGGGCCGTCGGCGGGTTCGACGTACTTCCGGACGCGTGCGTGTCGCGGCCACGGCACCCTCGCCGGGCGGCTCCGGCGGCTCCGGCGGCTTGGGGCGGGACGGCACGGCGGCGGGTGCGCACGGCCGCGCGGGCCTCACCCGGTGAGCGAGCCTCACCCGGTGAGCGAGCCTCACCCGGTGAGCGGGCCTCACAGGGTGAGCAGCACGCCGCCGTAGGCCGCGCCGGCGATCAGCCCCCAGGACGCGAAGCCCAGGAGCAGCGCGCGCCAACCGGTACGCACCAGCCGGCTCAGATCGACCATGCTGCCCAGGCCGAACAGCGCGGCGGCCAGGAGCAGGTCCTGCGCGATACCCGCGACCTCCAGCGCCGAGGCGGGCAGCAGGCCGGTGCCGCGCACGGCGACCATGGCCAGGAAGCCGACCACGAACAGCGGCATCAGCGCCGGCCGCCGCGCGCCCTCGGGCCCGGTGTCGCCGCTCCGCGCGGCCCGGCGGCGCAGCGCGTACCCGGTGCCCACGACGATCGGCGCCAGCAGCAACACCCGCATCAGCTTGACCACGACCGCGGTGTGCAGCGCGACCGGCCCGGCCACGCCGCCCGCGGCGACCACCTGGCCGACGTCGTGCACGCTCGCGCCGACCCAGCCGCCGTAGCGCACGACGTCCAGGCCCAGCGGCGCCCGCAGCAGCGGCAGCACGGCGATGGCCAGGCTGCCGCACAGGGTGACCAGCGCGACGGCGGTGACCACGTCCTCCTCGTCGCTGTCGCTGACGCCGTTCATCGCGGCCACGGCGGACGCGCCGCAGATCGAGAAGCCGGTCGCGATCAGCAGCGGCTGATCACCGGGCAGGCCCATCCGCCGTCCCAGCCACCGGGTGCCGAAGAAGGTCAGGACGACCACCGCGATCACCATCGCCACGGGCGCGAAGCCGAGCCCGACGATGTCGCCCAGCGCGAGCTTGAGCCCGAGCAGCACGATGCCGGCGCGCATCAGCCGTTTGCCCGCGAAGCCCAGTCCCGGTGCGGTCGCGGCGGGCAGCGCCCGCACGTTGGCGGCCAGGATGCCCAGTGCGACGGTGACCGTGAGCATCGGTAGTTGCGGCCAGACACGGTGCGCGCCCCAACTCGCCGCCACCGCCACCGCCGCCGCGAGCAGCCCCGGCCACAATCGCGACCGGTTCGTCGCGGCGGTGGCCGAAAGGTGCTCGGGGTGGGCGCGGTGCGCGGCCGTCAGGGTCATGATCACCACCCTCGGCCCGCCGGCCTCGCGCGGGTAGCGGTCGCTTGCCTGGCAGGTCATAGGGTTTGGCTATGAGCTCGCCGGCGCGCCCCTCGGACCGACTGCCCGACCTGTACACCCTCGAACTGCTCGTCGCGGTGATCGAGAGCGGCAGCCTCGGCAGCGCGGCCCGCCGGTTCGGCATCAGCCAGCCCTCGGCCAGCGCGCGGATGCGCACCCTGGAGCGGCGGCTCGGGGTGCGGCTGCTGGAGCGCAGCACCACCGGCTCGGTGCCCACCGCGGCCGGGCTGGTGATCACCGACTGGGCGCGCGGCGTGCTCGATCAGGCGCACGCGCTCGTGGAGGGCGCGGCGGCGCTCAAGGCCCGGCAGCAGGACCGGCTGCGGGTCGCGGCGAGCCTGACCGTGTCCGAGCACCTGGTGCCCGGCTGGCTGACCATGCTGCGCGAGGCGGTGCCCGGGGTGCACGTGGGGCTCCAGGTGACCAACAGCCTGCACGTGATCGAGGCGCTGCGGGCGGGCGAGGCGGATCTCGGCTTCGTGGAGGGGCCGTGGGTCCCGCGCGACCTGCAGTCGGCGGCGGTGGGCCGGGATCGGCTCGTGGTGGTGGTCGCGCCGACCCACCCGTGGGCGCGGCGCCGACGCCCGATCGCCGCGGCCGAACTGGCCGCGACGCCGCTGCTGCTGCGCGAGGCGGGCTCGGGCACCCGGGAGACGCTGGAGCGGGCGCTGGCGGCCTACGACGGAGTGGCCGTCCCGGCCCTGGAGTTGGGCGCGACCGCACCGCTGCGCTCGGCGGCGATCGCCGGGTCCGCGCCCGCCGTGCTGTCCGATCTCGCGGTGCGCGAGGACCTCGCCGAGGGGCGCCTGGTGGCCGTCCCGGTGGCCGATCTGCCCGCGTTGGACCGGGTCCTGCGGGCGGTCTGGCCGCGCGGCCGCGAGCTCCCGGAGGCGGCCCTGCACCTGCTGCACGCGGCCCGCCGGCGCCCGGGAGTCTGACAGCGGGAGTGAATGTCGACAAGTTCCGCGATGTGACCACCGTCACAAACGTGCATATCTACATAACGTCACGTAGAGAACACCATGCATAGACAAGGTAAGAGAGAGTAAGTTCCGATCTTGGGTTACGTGAGTGACGCCTGTGACCTACTGGGGCGTGAGGGGTGAAGGGGGCGATCGGGGCCATGAGCAGGATCGACAGCCGCAAGGACCGGCGACGGGGGCGAGCCCGCGTGGCCGATGCCGACCACCCGGCCGCGCCCGACGCGGTCGACGCCGTCCCGGTCGGCGACGAGGACACGGTGGTGATCGTCGCGGCGTCCACGGTGCTGTCCGAGGCCCCGCCCGAAGGCGACTCGATCGAGGACGACGCCGACCTCGCCGACGACATCGACTTGGACGGTGAGTACGACCCCGACGCCGAGGGCGTGCTGGCCCCGGGGCGGGAGCGCCCGCTGCTGGGTCGGCGCCGCCCGGACACGATCGCGGTGCTGCTGTTCGCGAACTCGCCGATCCTGGAGAGCTCGATCCCGATATCGGTGTTCGGTGTGGATCGACGCGACGCCGGCGTGCCGAACTACCGATTACTGGTGTGCGCGGCCGAACCCGGACCGCTCCGCACCACCGGCGGCGTCGAACTGATCGCGCCGTACGGCCTCGACGCCCTCGCCCGGGCCGGCACTGTGATCGTGCCCGCGTGGCACTCGCCGTCGCGGATGCCGCCACCCCCCGTCCTGGAGGCGCTGCGCCGGGCGCACCGCGAGGGAGCCCGGATCGTCGGCCTGTGCGGCGGCGCGTTCGTGCTCGCCGCCGCCGGCCTGCTGGACGACCGTCCGGCGACCACCCACTGGATGTACGCGCCCGCGCTGGCCAAGCGCTACCCGAAGGTCCGGGTCGACCCGCGCGAGCTGTACGTCGACGACGGCGACATCCTCACCAGCGCCGGCACCGCGGCCGGCATCGACCTGTGCCTGCATCTGGTCCGTCTCGACCACGGTCCGGACGCGGCCAACGCGCTCGCCCGCCGGCTGGTCGTGCCGGCCCACCGGATCGGTGGTCAGGCCCAGTACATGGACCTGACCCTGCCGGAGGAGATCAGCGGCGACCCGCTGGCCACGGTCATCTCGTGGGCGCTGGAGAACCTGGCCGAGCGCTTCGACATCGAGCAGTTGGCGACCCGCGCGTACATGAGTCGGCGTACCTTCGACCGGCGCTTTCGCACGCTCACCGGCAGCGCCCCGCTGCAGTGGCTGCTCACCCAGCGGGTGCTCCAGGCCCAGCGGCTGCTGGAGACCACCGATCTCCAGGTCGAGGAGATCGCGCGTCGTTGCGGGTTCCGTTCGCCGGTCGCGCTGCGCGGCCACTTCCGCAAACAACTGGGCGTGCCGCCGGCCTCCTACCGGGAGACCTTCCGCACCCGCAGCCCGGAGGAGACCGGGGACGAGGAGGTGTGTGCCCGGGCCGTAGGGTGACCCCATGAGCGACCGCTTGGTCTGGATCGACTGTGAGATGACCGGACTCGACCTGTCCCGGGACGCGTTGGTGGAGGTGGCGGCCCTCGTCACCGACTCCGAACTCAACATCCTGGGTGACGGTGTCGACGTCGTGATCCGCCCGCCCGCCGAGGCGCTGGCCGGCATGCCCGATGTGGTGCGCAAAATGCACACCGCTTCAGGTCTGCTGGAGGAGCTGGAGGCGGGCGTCAGCCTGGCCGAGGCCGAGGCCGAGGTGCTCGCGTACATCAAGAAGTACGTCCCGGACGGCCGCAAGGCGCCGCTGTGCGGCAACTCGATCGGCACCGACCGGGGCTTCCTCGCCCGGGACATGCTCGACCTGGAGGGCTTCCTGCACTACCGGGTGATCGATGTCTCCTCGATCAAGGAACTGGCCCGCCGCTGGTATCCCAGGGTCTACTTCCAGAGCCCGCAGAAGGCCGGCAACCACCGCGCGCTGGCCGACATCCACGAGAGCATCGAGGAACTGCGGTACTACCGCGAGGCGATCTTCGTCCCGGATCCCGGTCCGGACAGCGACACCGCCAAGGCGATCTCGGCCAAGTACGGGCACAAGCCGGCCGAACGCGCCTGAGAATCGGCCCGGGCGCGGGCTCCCGGAAACCCTGCGGCGAGCAGCCTCCGCGAGCCTGTACACTTTTCCTCGCCGGGACGGAAACGCCTCGGCGATGGTGGGTGTAGCTCAGCTGGTAGAGCACCTGGTTGTGGTCCAGGAAGTCGCGGGTTCAAGTCCCGTCACTCACCCCATACGAGGTCCCGGGACACGCGAGTGTCCCGGGACCTCGCTCGTTGTGCGTCGGTGCTCGCCCCGAGGCCCGATGCCGCGCCCGATGTCGGCGTTCGCGTTGTGTGCGGCGCCGCACGCGGCGTAGCGTGCGGTCACCAAAGCGTCACGTACGCGTCATCGGGAGGTTTCGATCATGAGCACCGGCGAGTCCGAGCAGCCGTCGCGGCAGCAGTTGGACGACGAGAAGGCCGCGCTGTACGCCATGGACATCAGCGGTGTCACGTGGATCGGCTACGGCGAGGACACCACCGGCGAGGGGATCGTGGAGACCGCCGAACTGCCCGGCGGCGGCATGGCGATGCGCAACTCGATCCACCCGGAGGGGCCGATCCTGCGGTTCACCGAGGGCGAGTGGACCGCGTTCGTGCTCGGCGTGCGCGACGGCGAGTTCGACCTGGACCGGCTCGCCGAGCCGCTGCCGGAGCAGCGCGGCTGACGCCGCGTCCGAACCTTCGCCCGGCACCGCGCCACGAGTCCGGCAGAGCCGCATCCGACGCTTCGTCAGGCGGGCTCGCGCGGCATTGTCATCCGTTTCGCCCGTTTGGCAACCGGTGGACCGGTTACTCCTCGGTGGACGTCCACCGACAGAGGGAGACCCGTGTCCACAGCCACCTCCGGGGTGGAGATCAGCGCGGTCGGCCTGGCCGCGCACGGACCGGACGGCACGATCTTTCGCGACGTCCGGCTGACCGCGCCCGCGGCCGGCCTGACCGTGCTCGTGGGACCCGCCGGCGCCGGCCGCACCTCGCTGCTGCTCGCGCTCGGCGGCCGGTTCCGCACCCACTCGGGCAGCGTGACCGTCGCGGGCAGTCGAAGCGCCGCGACCGCCCGGGCGCACACCGCGCTCGCCCGCGCCCGGCCCGGCCTGGACCTGGAACCGCACCTGTTCGTGTCCGAGACCGTGGCCGAACGCCGGGCCATCGGCGACGGCCGGCCCACCGAGCCCGCGCTGACGCGGATGTACGACCTGCTGCGGATCGATCCGCCCGGTCACGTCCTGGTCGAGCACCTGGCCGCGGTCGAGCAGTTGTTGTTCTCGGTCGCGCTGGCCGCGGCCACGCATCCGGGCGCGGTCCTGGTGGACGACGTGGACAGCGGCATCGCGGGCGCCGATCTCTCCCGCGCGTGGCGGGCCCTGCGCGAGCTGGCCGACACCGGTGTCACCGTGGTGGTCACCGCGACCGAGGCGCCGCCCGGTGCCGACGCGGTGGTGGACCTGCCCGGACACCACCTGTACCCGAGAGGCGGTATCGCCTGATGGGTGTGCTGCGCCTGGCCTGGTTCGAACTACGGCGCTTCCGGGGCCCGTTGCCCCGTCTGGTCCCGGTCATGCTGATGCTGGTGCCGACCCTGTACGGCGCGCTCTACCTGTGGTCCAACTGGGATCCGTACGGTCGGCTGAACCATGTCCCGGTCGCGTTCGTGAACGAGGATCGGCCGGTGGACGTGCGCGGGCAGCACCTGGACGCGGGTGGTCGGTTGACCGAGGTGATCCGGACGGACCGGAACTTCCAGTGGCGGGTCACCGACGCGAAGGACGCCCGCGAGGGACTGGAGGACGGCGACTACCACTTCGTGGTCACCGTGCCCGCGGACTTCAGCGCGACGCTGGCGAGCACGGCCTCGGCGCAGCCCCGGCAGGCGACGTTGTTCATGAACCTCGACGACGCCAACGGCTTCATCATCGGCAAGATGGCCGAGGTCGCCAAGACGCAGCTCCAGCAGCAGATCTCGGCCACCACGCAGAGCACCCTGGTGCAGCAGGCGTACGGGCAGACCGGAGCGCTCAAGGAGCAATTGGCCCGGTCGGCGGACGGCGCGCGGCAACTGGCGGGCGGCGTGGGCGTCGTGCCGCCGGAGCAGGTGCGGCAGGGCGCCGAGCAGCTCGCGGGCGACCTGGACGGGTTGAACGCCTCGGTGCCGGCCCCGCCGCCGGCGCGGGACGCCGGTGCCGACGCGCGGGTGCTCGGCGCGCCGGTGGTGATCGAGGTGACGAACGCGCATCCGGCGGTGTTGTACGGCCGGGGACTGGCGCCGTTCTTCTTCGGCATCGCGCTGTGGGTGTTCGGCCTGGTCGGGTATCTGCTCCTGCGCCCGTACAACCCGCGCGCGCTCGCGGGCCGGGCGGGCGCGGTCAAGGTGGCGATCGCCGGCTGGCTGCCGGCCGCGGCCCTGGGCCTGCTCGGCGCGTACGTGCTGTACGCGGTGGTGCAGCTCGGGCTCGGCCTGGACGCCGACGATCCGGGCCTGAGCCTGCTGCTGATCGCGCTGGCCGCGGTGACGTTCGTGGCCATCGCGCAGTTCCTGCGGGCCGCGCTCGGCGCGGTGGGCGACGTGCTGATCCTGGTGCTGCTGATGCTCCAGCTCACCTCGTGCGGCGGGCTGTACCCGGTGACCACGACGCCCGAACCGTTCCAGGCGCTGCATCCGGTGTTGCCGATGACGTACCTGGTGAACGGGTTGCGGGTCACCCTCACGGGTGGTGAGGGCGAGCGTTTGGCGGTCGCCTTCGCGGTGCTCGGCGGGTATCTGGTGGTCGCGCTGATCGCGACCACGTTCGTGGTCCGACATCGGCGGATGTGGACGATGGCGGCGCTGAAACCGGCCGTGGAGTTGTGAGTGCGCACTACTGATGGGTCAATGTGCTCCCCCGTACGGTTGTACCGGGGGAGCGCAACCACGTCGGCTCCGTGCACGTCGCCCACAATCAGGGGGTACCGCGGGTTTGCCACCTGTGGTGGAGGAGGGAGAATCAGCGGCGATGAACGAGCAGGAGATACAGAAACTGAGGGCCGAGGCCGAGACCCGGATGCGGGAACTCGGGCCCGATCACCCCGGTTCGCTCGACGCGCGCGCCGCGTGGGCCCGGGTGGTCGGTGACGAGGGCAGGCCCGCAGAGGCCGCTCGGATGTTCGGCGAGCTCGCGGGCGACTACGCGCGCGTGCTCGGCGCGCAGCATCCCGACACGCTCCTGGCCCGGCACAACCATGCCTACTGCCTGGGTCTGTCCGGGAACGCGGTCACCGCCGAGTCGCTGGCGCGGGACGTGGCGGCCGATTGTGTCCTGGTGCTCGGTCAGGACGATCCCGAGACGCTGAACGTGCGTGCCGGGTGGGCCCGGTGGATCGGCGAGGCGGGTGACGCCGCGGGCGCGGCCCGGATGTTGCGACCGATCGTGGAGGAGGCGACCGACTCGCTCGGGCCGGTGCACCCGGACACGCTGACCATCCGACACCAGCACGCGCACTGGGTGGGCCGGTCGGGCGAGACGATCCAGGCGGCCCGGTTGATGGCGGCGGTCGCGGACGAGCGCGGCGAGGTGCACGAGCCGGACGACCCCGCGGCGCTGACCGCCCGCCACGACCGCGCGATGTGGGCGGGGGAGGCCGGCGACGTGTCGGTGGCCCGGGACGCGCTGATGCAACTCGTCGAGGACGCCACGCGCGTGCTCGGGCCGGACCACCACGACACGCTGGTGATCCGGCACAACCACGCGCACTGGACCGGCGAGTCCGGCGATCCGATGGGCGCCCGGACGCTGCTGACCCAGTTGGTCGCGGACTGCGCCCGAGCGCTCGGCGAACAACATCCGGACAGCGAGAACGCCCGGCGTGGGCTGATGTGGTGGACGTACGGCCCCAAGGCCAACGATCCGGCGCCGGTGTTCGCCACGGCGGTGGGCAACACCTCGGTACGGGCCGGGCGGCCGGCGAAGGATCCCAAGCCGCCGAAGCCGGCCAAGGCGGCGAAACCGCCGAAGCCCGGTCGGTTGTCGAAGGCGAAGCGGCCCGCACCGGCTGCTTCGCCGGCCGGCGGAGCATCCGCGTCGGCGGAGGCCGCCGCGCCGATGCCGGCCGCGCCGGCGGCAGCCGGCGAGGTGGTCTCGGTCGGGGCCTCGGCCGCCGTGCCGCCGCCCGCGGAACCGGACGGGGACGTCACCGCGTTCGCCCCGGTGGCCGGGCTCGCCCCGGATACCGAGGAGAACGCGGCGGTGTCGGCCGCGCCGGAGGCACGGACGAGCCCGACCGAGGACGCGGACGTGGATTCGGATGCCGACGTGGACGCGGGACGACCGGTCGCCGAGGTCGCCCCGAAGACACCCGAGCCGGCGGAGGGCGCGGTGACCCGGGTGACGAGCGTGGCGCCCGACGACGAGCCGACGCACGTCAGTCCGCCGGCTCGTCCGGCGGACTCGGCGGACTCGGCGGACTCGGCGGACTCGGAGCCGGCATCGCAGCCGGCGGAGGCTGCCGCGGTCGCCGATTCGGATGAGTCGGACGAGCCGGACGAGTCGGGCCGGCCGGACGAGTCCACCCGGGAATCGGCCGGGAAGCTCGACAAGAAGAAGTAGCCACGACGTGTGCGGGGCGCCACCGGATGGTTCGGGGGCGCCCCGCCCGCGTGTCCGACCGGTGGATCGCGCGTCGGCGTTCCGGCCCGGGAACGGCCGTACCTCGACGCCGAGTTCGCGATGGACCGGATCGGCCGTGAACCGACACCCGGGTCGGTGTCGATGGGAGCCTTGGGTACGGACGTTGCGGGAGTGTGCCGTCGCTGTTTCTGACGGGTTGTCAAACGATCACTTTGGACCGTCATATGTACGCAACGTGATCGAAACGGGGAAGAGTCAGGATACAAGGGCAGGTCGATGGAGGAGGTGTCGCGTGCTGTACCGACTGAGGGTGTCGCTGCCGGATCGACCCGGATCACTCGCGCGGGTCACGCAACTGCTGGGTGCGGCGGGCGCCGACGTGATGCAGATGACCGTCCTCGAACAACACGGCGGTCGCGCGGTCGACGAGTTCACCGTCTCCTGGGCGGGTGAGCGGGACATCGCCGCGCTGGTCGCGGCGATGGAGCGATCGGTGGGAGTCCGGGTCGAAGGCTGCTGGGCGGCCGGCGAGGTGCCCGGGTCGGCGCCGGAGTTGGACGTGCTCGGCCAGGTGGCGCGCGATCCGGGGCGCGCGGTGGCCACGCTGATCGACGCCGCGCCCACGCTCTTCCACGCCGATTGGGCGGTCGCCACCCGGGGCGGTCGCGGCCGGCAGTTGGTGCACCAGAGCTGGCGGGCCCCGGAGGCGCCGGCGCTGCCCGCGCTCACCCCGATGCGCCCGCTGGCCTTCGCCTACGAGGGTGACGCGAGCGGCCACGGCGCGGCCGCACCGATCGGCGCCTCGTGGCTGACCCTGTACGTGGTCCGACACGAGGGCCCGGCCTTCCACCGCACCGAACTCGAACGCCTCGGCCGCATCGTCGACGTGGCCCTCGGTGTCCTCGGCGACCGAGCCGCCGCCAAGGCCACCGGAACGGCCACGCCGTAGCCGTCGACCCGCCACCACCCGCCGCCCGCCCCGTTTCGCGGCCTTCGAGGGTTGCCGGTGGTGGGGGTGGGAACCAATTGGCGTCATTCGGCGTGTAAAGATCGGAAGAACGTATGATTGTGTAGTTGTGCGCGTACTTCGGGCCATCGAGCCGAGCGCACATCGAGCGCGGGGGCCCGACGAAGGCGACGACGACGTGCAGGACAAGGACGAGACGTCCCCGGCGGCATCTGCCGTTCCGGGGACGTCGGCCGAGGAGCCGGGGCAGGAGAGCCCCAGCCGCATAGAACGGCGCGCCCGGGACCGGCGACGCCGCCGGCGGCGCATCCTCGGTTGGACCGCCGGCGGGCTCGTCGCCGTCCTGCTCGCCGCCGGCGGCTTCGGCTGGTGGCTGTACGACCGCCTCAACGGCAACATCCGCACCCAGGATTTCGCCGACCAGCTCACCGATCGTCCGCCGCCCACAGGCGGCCTGAACGTGCTGCTCGTGGGCTCCGACTCGCGGGCCGGCGACAACGCCGAGTACGGGAAGGACGACAGCGGCAGCCAGCGCTCGGACACCACGATCCTGCTGCACGTGCCGCAGGGCCGGAAGAGCGCGACCGCGGTCAGCTTCCCGCGCGACCTGATGGTGAACGTGCCCTCGTGCCGGACCGCCGCGGGTGGCACCGAGCGCGCCTACTTCGGCCAGTTCAACAGCGCGATGGAGGTCGGCGGCGTGCCGTGCGTGGCCGCCACCGTGGAACGGCTCACCGGCGCGCGCATCGACCACCAGATCACCATCGACTTCACCGGCTTCAAGAAGGTCGTGGACGCGCTCGGCGGCGTACCGATGCACATCGCCCAGCCGATCGACGACAAGGCCGCGCACCTGCGACTGCCCGCCGGCGACGTCAACCTCAACGGCGAGCAGGCGCTCGGCTTCGTCCGGGTGCGCAAGAGCATGGGTGACGGCAGCGACATCCAGCGGATCGCCCGCCAGCAGGAGTTCCTCAAGGCGCTGATCAAGAAGGTCCAGGACGAGAACCTGCTGACCAACCCGGCCAAGGCGTACAACGTGATGGACGCCGCGACCAAGGCGATCACCACCGACTCCGGGATCAACTCGTTGGTGAGTCTGTACGACTTCGCCAACGGCCTGCGCGGCATCCCACTGGACCGGATCGACTTCACCACGCCGCCGCTGACCGACTACGCGCCGGACCCCAACCGGGTCGCGCTCAAGCAGCCCGAGGCGGCGCAACTGTTCACCGCACTGCGCGACGGCGCTCCGGCGCCGGTACCCACCGCGGCCGGAACGGCCTCGCCGGGTGGTACGAAACAGGGCACTGCGGGGCGTTGACCGTCACCGGGCCGTGACCCCTGGTCGTTGAACTGTACGGTGCAGGGGTCCGCCGCCGACGCAGCGACCGGGCCCTCCGGGCAGACCCGGTCATGGGGCCGCCCGCGACGCTTTACGGTGGACTCGCGAGGGTGCTGGGTGCGGACCGAGGGGCTGGTGGCAGGGGCGCCATGACGGGTCGGGTTCTTCAGGTGGTGCAGGGCACTCGTTGGCGACGACGCACGGGTGAGTACGCCTCGATCTCAGCCGCGGTGGGCGCGGCGGCGGCGGGTGACTCGATCCTGGTCGCGCCGGGGACGTACCGCGAGGATGTGTCGATCGCCGTCCCGGTGACGGTGGTCGGATCGGACGGGCCGGGGACGGTGGTGCTGACCGCCGCCGACGGCGTCGCGCTGACGATCACCTCGGACGCGGCCGTGCACGGGCTGGTCGTCGAGGGTGGCGCGGGCGTGCTCTCGCCCGCGATCGTGATCGAGGGCTGCGCGCCGATATTGGAGGAGTGCGTGGTCCGGGCCGCCTCCGTGGTCGGGGTCGAGTTGCGCGCGGGGGCGGACCCGATGGTGCGCCGCTGCCGGGTGAGCAACCCGCAGGGTGTGGGCATCGGGGTCACCGGTCGCTCGCGCGGCACCTTCGAGGACTGCGAGATCGGCGACACCGGGCGCGAGGGCTTCGACGTCCGCGAGGGCAGCGCGCCGATGTTGCGTCGTGGCCGGGTCCGGGACGCGTCCGGGCACGGGCTGCGGTTCACCGGCCCGGGGACCACGGGCAGTGTGCAGGAGTGCGAGATCCACGACGGCTCGGACGCGGAGCCCGCGGTGTTCGTCGGCGACCAGGCCTCGCCGCATCTGACCGGCCTGCACATCCACGACGTGGGCGGCGGCGGGATCTGCGTCGCGGGCGGCGCCGCGCCGATCATCGCCGACTCGCGGATCGAGCGGGTCGGCTGGGCGGGCATCTCGGTCGGCGGCCAGGGCAGCGCCGGATCGCTCTCGCGTACGGAGATCACCTCGGTCAAGGGCACCGGCGTCCAGGCCGACGACCTGGCCACGTTCTCGCTCGACGACTGCACGATCCGCGACGCCGAGGGCAACGGCGTCTCCGTCGACCGCGGCGCCAACCTGACCCTGGTCGGCTGTCGGCTGCGCGATGTGGGTCGCAACGGTGTCGACGTGCACGGCCACTCCGAGGTCACCCTCAGCGGCTGCACGATCCGCAGCTTCGGCCGCAACGGGCTCTCGCTCGCCGACCACGGCGCCCGCGCGTCCGCGATCGACTGCGAGTTCCACGACTCCACCGGCGGCAAGCCGGCCGTGTGGGTTGCCGACGGCGCGGACGCGGCGCTGGGCGAGTGCCGCATCCACGACGTGCTGGACGGGGTCAAGGTGGCCGGGGCCGGCACCGGCCTGTCCATGCACGACTGCGAGATCCACGACGTGGACGAGACCGGCATCGGGATCGGCGCGGGCGCGGTGGTCTCGGTCAAGTCCTGCAAGGTGCGCAAGGCCACCACGGGCGTGTGGTTCATGGAGTCGGACTGCGGCGGGATCATCGCCGACTGCACGATCGAGGACACCACGGACGGTGTCTCGGTCACCGGCGCGGCCGGGCCCACGGTGCGCCGGGTCCGGGTGGACCGGGCGACCGGTGAGGGCATCCGGATCGCCGGTGGCGGGCGCGGCGACTTCGAGGACTGCGAGGTGCTCGGCGGGCGCGGCTACGGCGTCAACGTGCGCGAGGGCTGCCATCCGGTGTTCACCCGCTGCACCACCCGCGACAACGCCAAGGGCGGATTCGAGTTCGCCGGCCCGGGGCCGGTGGCGGTCGAGTGCACGTCGCAGGGTGACGGGGCGGGCAGCGGCCGGCCGCCGGCCGCCGGCGGCATCCTGGGTACGCCGAGCCCGATCGCGGCGGCCGGCGCGCCGCCGCAGGGCGTGGCCAAGCTCACCGCCACGCTGCCGATCCCGGGCGCGCGGGACGGGGCGGCCGCCGACGAGGCCGCCGCCGAGGCGCCCGCGCGCGCGGTGGACGACCTGCTCGCCGAACTCGACGGCCTGGTCGGCCTGGCCGGCGTCAAGGCCGAGGTGCGCAACCTGATCGACCTGATCTCGGTCGGCCGGCGGCGCGAGGAGGCCGGACTCAAGGCACCCACGCTGCGCCGGCACCTGGTCTTCACCGGCTCCCCGGGCACCGGCAAGACCACGGTGGCCCGGCTGTACGGCGAGATCGCCAAGGCGTTGGGCGTGCTGCGGATGGGCCACCTGGTCGAGGTCTCCCGGGTGGACCTGGTCGGTGAGCACATCGGCTCCACCGCGCCGCGCACCAAGGAGGTCTTCGACCGGGCCCGGGGCGGCGTGTTGTTCATCGACGAGGCGTACAGCCTGGCCCCGGCGGATCCCTCGCGCGACTTCGGCCGCGAGGCGATCGACACGCTGGTGAAGCTGATGGAGGACCACCGCGACGACGTCGTGGTGATCGTGGCCGGCTACACCGACGAGATGGCGCGCTTCCTGGGCGCGAACCCCGGCTTCGGGTCCCGGTTCTCGCGCACCATCACGTTCCAGGACTACTCGGCCGACGACCTGCTCGAGATCACCCGCAAGCAGGTGCGCGAACACGAGTACGTGCTCACCGACGACGCGTGCGACGCGCTCCTGGGCTACTTCCGCCGGCTCCCGCGCGGGGCCGCGTTCGGCAACGCGCGCGAGGCGCGGCGCACGTTCGAGGCGATGATCGAGCGACACGCGACCCGGCTGGCCCAACTGCCCGGCGCGGGCATGGAGGAGTTGCGCACGCTGCATCCCGAGGATCTGCCCGAGCTGCGGTGAATCGGCCCGCGTCGGCGGGGTAACGGCCGGTGGACGCGGTTGCCCCGTGCCGCGTTGTGGAGAGTGTGCGCGGGGTGTGGACGGTGTGCACGGCTTTGGATGGTTTGCGACGGCGAAGGAGTCTCACGTGCCGGTCATGGGCATCGACATCGGCGGGACCGGGATCAAGGGCGCGCCGGTGGACACCGCCGCCGGGCGGCTGACCCACGAGCGGGTGCGCCTGCTCACTCCCGAGCCCTCCGAACCGCAGGCGGTGATCGGTGTGGTCCGCGAGGTGCTGGAGCAGTTCGCCGACACCCGGGGGCCGGTCGGCATCACCTTCCCGGGTGTGGTCCGGGACGGCATCGTGCGCACCGCCGCGAACGTGGACAAGTCGTGGATCGACCTGGACGCCGACGCGTTGTTCTCCGCGACGCTGGGGCGACCGGTGTCGATGGTCAACGACGCGGACGCGGCCGGAGTGGCCGAGATGCGGTTCGGCGCCGGCGCGGGCCACACCGGCACCGTACTGATGTTGACCTTCGGCACCGGCATCGGCAGCGCGCTGTTCGTGGACGGCAGGCTGGTGCCCAACACCGAGCTGGGCCACCTGGAGCTGGACGGGCACGAGGCCGAGCACCGGGCCTCGGCGGTGGCCCGCGAGACGCACGACCTGTCCTGGGAGAAGTGGGCCGGGCGCGTGCAGGACTACCTGCGGTACGTGGAGATGCTCTTCTCGCCGTCGCTGATCATCATCGGCGGCGGGATCAGCAAGAAGCCGGAGAAGTTCCTGCCGTACATCAAGATCCGGGCCGACCTGGTCCCCGCGAAGCTGCACAACGACGCGGGGATCGTGGGCGCGGCGATGCTGGTGACGGGCGACTAGACGTCGGTTTCGGTGCCCGCGTCGACGGCCGTCGGGCGGTCCCGGCGTGGGGCGCGCAGGACGCCGCCGAGCAGCGCTGCGATGTTCCACGCGTCGTCGACGCCTCGGTGGTGGGTGCCTTCGAGCGGGAGGCCGGCGTGCTTCAGGGCGCCGGCCATGCCGAGTTCGCGGTCCAGGCCGTGCGCGAGCGAGTACAGCGACTTGGCGTTGAGGTGGCGGGTGCCGAACGGGTACGGAACGCCCTCGGCGGCGCATTGCCGCTCGAACTGCTGCCGGTCGTACTCGCCCCAGCTCGCCCACGTGCGCTGATGCGCCTTGAACTCGGCGCGCAGCAGGGCGCACGCGTCGGCGAAGGAGAGGCCGGCGTCCACGTCCGCCTGGGTCAGCGTGGTCAGTTCGGTGCAGAACGCGCCGACGGTGGAGTGGGTCGGGCGCACCAGGACGCCGTGTCGGTCGACCCGCTCGCCGGTGGCGATGTCGAAGGTGGCGAGGCCGATCTCGATGATCTCGTTGCGCTGTCCCTCGGGAGTGGGGCCGTCCCAGCAGGTCGCCTCGACATCGATCACCAGAAGCAGGTCCATCAGTCGTTTTGCCATGCCGGTCAGCAGAGCATCCTCGGCGACGTGCTACCACTGGTTTTGTTCTGACGGTATGTCAGATGTCGAGTCCACCCGTCCACGGAGGAGATCAGAAGTGGGTACGCACAAGACATCACCCGAGACCGGCGTCGTGATCACCGGCGGCGCCTCGGGCATCGGGCGGGCCACCGCGCGGGCGCTGGCCGCGACCGGGCGGCCGGTCGCGCTGTGGGACATCGCGGCGGGTCCGGTCGGGGAGGCGGCCAAGGAGATCGAGGCCGAGCACGGGGTGCGGGCGCTCGGACTGGCCCTGGACGTCACCGACACCCAGGCGTACCCGGCCGCGATCCACGCCTCGGCCGAGGCGCTGGGCACCATCGGTGGCTTCGTGCACGCGGCGGGCATCGTCGACTCGACCCCGATCACCGAGGTCACCGCCGAGAACTGGGACCGCGTCCTGGACGTCAACCTGCGCTCGTTCGCGCTGCTGGTCCAGGCGCTCACCCCGCACCTGCGCGAACACGCCGGCTCCGCGATCGTGGGCATCGCCTCGCTCAACGCGATCGTCGGCAACGCGCTCAACCCGTCCTACTGCGCGTCGAAGTCCGGCATGCTCGGTCTGAACCGCTCGATCGCCGCCAAGCTCGCCGAGTACCACATCCGCAGCAACGTGGTCTGTCCCGGCTACGTGGAGACCCCGATGCTGGCCCGCTCCTTCGCCCGCCCCGGCACCCGCGAGCGCATGGAGAACAGCTCCCCGCTGCGCAGGCTGGGCCGCCCGGAGGAAATCGCCGGCGCGATCCGCTTCCTGCTGAGCGACGAGGCGTCCTTCGTGACGGGCACACACTTGGTGGTGGACGGCGGGATGACGGAGACGGTCTGATCGATCGGGGCAGGGCCGGCTCACGAAGGGACGTCGCCCTGCCCCGAGTGTTCATGATCGTGATTCGGGAAACCGGGCATATGGCAGATCAATCCCTGACAAAGTGGTGGTGATCCTGTGGATGAGGAAGCCGAGCGTTCGGGAGAGATTGTGCAACCCGCCTTCGACCACGAGTGGACTGCCGACGACGTGATCGCCGCTCAGGAGACCTCGCCATACCGCATCGAACTCCTGGACGGCGTTCTGATGATGTCTCCGGCGCCCAGGCTGCGCCACCAACGTGTGTCTTCGACGCTGTCGGGCCGTTTCGAACAGGCGGCAGCCGACTCCGGGGTCGCCGTCATGGTCTTCGAGAACGTCAATGTTCGTCGAGGAGAGCGGGACTTGCTCCAGCCCGATATCGCCGTGGTGACTCGTGCTGCCGGGATAGAGGGTCTCGAAGCGGACGAGGTGGCTTTCGCCCCCGAAGACGTGCTCCTGGCCGTCGAGATTCTCTCGCCCGGCCACGAGGGCGCGGACCGCATCGACAAGCTCGCCAGGTACGCCGAGTGGGCGATCGCGTCCTACTGGGTCGTGGACCCGAAAGCCCTGACCGTCGAGACCTACACACTCGACGGAGACGAGTACGCGCCCTCGGGTAACGCCAAGCCGGGCGTCGTCACCACGCTTCCCGCGTTTGCGCCGGTCGCCCTCGATCCGGGCACGTTGCTGCGGATGCGGTGACGGGGATGGGTACGGGTGGTTCGGCTTCGCTACTTCGGGTGTAGTTCGACCACCGTGACCTCCGGGGGTGCGCCGAGGCGGACCGGGGGACCCCAGAAGCCGGCGCCTCTGGTGATGTAGAGCATCGTGTCGTCGACCCGGTGCAGGCCGGCGACGGCCGGCTGGTCGAGCTTGACCAGGAATTGCACCGGGAACATCTGGCCGCCGTGGGTGTGGCCGGAGAGTTGTACGTCGACGTCGTATTTGGCGGCGTCGTCCACCTGGACCGGTTGGTGGGCGAGGAGCACCACCGGGCGGGACGGGTCGCGGTTGCCCAGCGCCTTGGCGAAGTTCGGGCCGTCGTGGTGGGACTTGCCGGCGACGTCGTTGACGCCGGCCAGGTCGAAGGCGGCGCCGCCCCGGGCGATCTCCAGCCGGTCGTTGGCCAGCGTGCGCACGTTCAGCTCGGCGAGTTCGGCGACCCAGTCCGCCGCGCCGGACATGTAGTCGTGGTTGCCGGTGACGAAGAAGGACCCGTAGCGGCTGGTCAGCCGCCGCAACGGCTCGACGTCGTCGCTCAGTTGCCCGGCCGTGCCGTCGGCGAGGTCGCCGACGATGGCGACCAGGTCGGGGTTGGTCCGGTTGATCGTCTCCACCACCCGCGTGGTGTGCGCGCGCCCGAGCAGCGGGCCCAGGTGGATGTCGCCGACCACCGCGATCCGAAAGCCCGCCAGCCGCGGATCCAGCCGCGCGACCGGTATCCGCACCCGCACCGTGCGCGGCGCGCCCAGGGCCTGGGTCATCCCGTAGCCGACCGCGCTCATCGAGGTGCCCGCCGCCAACAGCGCGACCGAACGGCTCAGCACCAGCCGCCGGTCCGGCCCCAGCGGCGTGCCCGCCGCGGCGACCTGCGGCCCGACCTCGGACCGGGCATCAGGCTCCGCGACCTCGACGACGGCGTCCCCGTCGGCACCGACCGAGACCGGGACCGAGCGCGGCAGCTCCGCCGCCCGCTCGCCCTCCCCGCGCCGCCGCAGCGCCCGCAGCGCGAGCACCCGAGGCACCTCGAGCACCCCGAGCGCCATCACCACGTACAACAGCAGCGCCATCCAGACGAAGCCCGGCCACGTGATCCACTCCGTGCCGCGCGGGCCGAACACCTTGGGCAGCACCAGCGCGCCCGCCATCGACACCCCGAGCGCGACCACCACTCCCGCGCCGACTCGCCGCACGAGCCCGGACCGGGTGGTGTCGCGCACGAGTCGCCGCCATACGTAGAGGTGCACGCCGATCAGCAGCGCGAGCACGGCGACGGCCGCGATGATCACCAGGACAACGGTCAAGGGGGACTCCCGGGTGCATGGATGGTTCCCGGAAAGCGTGTCACGCCCGCGCCGGCCCCGGCATCCGGCTCGCGGAGTATCCGAGGTTGCTCCCGCGGGAGCAACGCGACGCCGTTCGCCGTATCCTGACGCCGTAGCGACACACTCGACGATGGCCCGGTCACGCCGCGAAGTGGCCCACTCGTGAAGCGAATCGAGAACGGCGACGACAGGTCGCACCGCACCGATCGGGCTCGGCGGCACCGCGACGGGAGGCACTCCTCCCGGGAGCGATGACCGCGCCCGGCGGGACCCGCCCGGCCGGCCCCGCGTACCACGTCAACACTCGCGCCGAACTCAGGCGGCAGCGCCGCGGCAAGGCGCACGGCTGCTGGGACCACCTCTATCTCGCGCCGCTGTGGCCCAAGTACGGCGTCAACCTCGGCACCCTCCTGCGCACGTGCGACGCGGTCGGCGCGTGTCTCGTCGTGCCGCGGCTGCCCTGGGTTCCCGAGGCCCTGGCCCGGGGCAACACGCTGCGCCGGCCGACCTGCGTGCATCGGGTGGGCAATCCGCTCACCTGGCTGGGCACGCAACGAGAGCGCGGCGCCCGGGTGGTCGGCGTCGAACTCGCCGACGACGCGGTCCGCCTCGCCGACCTGAGACCCGCGCGCTGTCCCACCATCGCCGTGCTCGGCCACGAGAGCGACGGCATCCCGTTCGAGGCGCTGCCATACCTCGACGAGATGGTGGAGATCCCGATGGTCGGCACCGGCATCAGTCTCAACGTCGCGGTGGCCGGCTCCCTGGTCGCCTACAAGCTCGCGGGCCTGCTGTGACGGCGGGTCCTATGCTCGGTGCCATGGTGCGTGTGCGGACGTCGCTGGGTGGACTGGTCGGCGAGGAGTCGGACGGGGTCCGGATCTTTCGAGGGGTGCCCTTCGCCGCGCCGCCGGTGGGGCCGGCCCGGTTTCGTCCTGCCCGGCCGCCGGCGGCCTGGACCGGCGATCGGGACGCGCGCGAGTTCGCCCGCGCGGCGCCGCAGCCGATCGGCCGGTACGGGGCCGCGCCGGTGGCCGTCGACGAGGACTGCCTGTACCTGAACATCCACGCGCCGGCCGAGCCCGGCCCACATCCGGTGCTCGTGTGGGTGCACGGCGGCGGCTACACCTCCGGCGCGTCGTTCGAGGGCGTGTACGACGGCGGCGGGTTCGCCCGGCGCGGCGTGCTGGTGGTCACCGTCGCCTATCGGCTGGGCGTGCTGGGACTGTTGCAGTTGCGCCACCTGCTCGGCGACGAGTACGCCGCCTCCTCGACGAACGCGCTCCTGGACGTGGTGCGGGCGCTGAGCTGGGTGCGCGAGCACATCGCCGCGTTCGGCGGGGATCCCGACCGGGTCACCCTCGGCGGGGTCTCGGCGGGCGGGAAGCTCACCGCCAACCTGCTCGCGCTGCCCGCCGCGCGCGGGCTCTTCCGCCGCGCGATCGTGCAGAGCGGCGGCGCGCAGACGGTGCGCACGGTGCCCGAGGCCGAGCGGGCCACCGGGCACGTGCTGGCCGCACTCGGGCTCGGCGCGGACCGGGCCGCCGAGCTGATCGACGTGCCGTCGGCCGAGCTGCTCGACGCGCAGGAGCAGGCGATCGGGCGCGGTACGGCACGGTTCGTGTTCCGGCCGGTGGTCGATCCCGCCGGGCCGCTGCCGGTGACGCCGTTGCGGGCGATCCGGGGCGACGTGCCGATCCTGCTCGGGTCGAATCAGGACGAGGAGCAGATGTTCGCGGTCACGGAGGGGACCGGTGCACGCGAACCCGGACCCGCCGACCTGGCCAACCTGCGCAGCCCGGACGCGCTCGCCGCACTGGTGCGCACCTACGCGGAGATGTACCCGGACCTGAACGGGCGCTCGCGGCGGATCCGGCTGCTCACCGCGGAGTCCTACGGGATACCGACCGTGCGGCTTGCCGAGGCGCAGCTCGCGGCCGGCGGCACGGCGTACATGTACCGCTTCCGCTGGGCGCCCAAGGCGCATCCGCAGCGGTTGGGGTCGCCGCACGCGATCGACATCCCGTTCGTGTTCGGCACGCTGGACACGCCGCTCGGTCGCTGGTTGACCGGCGGGGTGCCGCCCGCCGCGCGGGAGTTGTCCGATCGCATCCAGCAGGCGTGGGTCGCGTTCGTCAAGGGCGGGCCGCCGGTGGCGGACGGTCTGCCGGCGTGGCCCCGGTACGACCCGACCGAGCGGCGCACGATGCTGCTCGACGTGCCGGCGACGGTGGTCGGCGATCCGGATCGGGAGGAGCGGCGGGTGTGGGACCACGCGCTGTGAGCCCGGGCGGGCCGCCTCCGCTGGCGGATCTGATGCCGTGGGGCACGAGTGGGATCGGTACGGGACGGACCTGGGTGTACGCGCCCGAACGGGAGACGCTGCGTCGGCGCTGGTCCCGGCTGGCCGCCGCCGAGGACCGCAACACGCTGTTGCAGCCCACCCGTTCGCGCACGGACGGGTCCCGGCCCGCGCCGCTGCCCGGGTGCGAGGCCCCGGTCGGGCCGCTGGCGCGTGAGGTCGGCCCGACGCCTCGGCTGGTGCGGGTCGCCCGGCGGCCCTTCGATCGGCAGTGGCTGGTCGCGGATCACCGCGTGGTGGACTTCGCCCGGCCCGAGCTGTGGCGGGTGCGCGGGGATCGGCAGGTCTACCTGACGGAACGTCAAGCGGGGGACCCCTGGCCGCTGTTGTGCAGCGCGCTGCTGCCGGACGCGGCCCATCACGGTGGTCGGGGCGGGCGGGTCGCGCCGCTGTACCGGGACCCGGCCGGCCGGGTGCCCAACCTCGCGCCCGGTCTGGTCGAACTGCTCGCGGAGCGGCTGGCCGTCCCGGTCGCCGCCGAGGACGTGTTCGCCTGGATCGTGGCGGTGACGGTGGATCCTGCGGGGGTGCCGCTCACGGCCGACCCGAAGGTGTGGGCGGCGGGCGTCGAACTCGGCCGCCGGCTGATCGGCCTGTACACGTTCGGCGCGCGGTTCGGCCGCCCCGGCGACGGCAAGCCCCGACTTCCGGGCGGTCGGCGCCCGTTCGTCCGTGAGCCGGTCCCGGCGCGGCCGACGGGCGCCGGTTACGACGAGGAGACCCGCTCGCTCCGGCTCGGCTCCGGCCGGATCGGCCCCGTCCCGCGCGAGGTGTGGGACCTGGGCATCCTGGAGCCGTGGATCGCGGCCCGCACCGAACCCCCGGGCGAGGGCCTGGAGCGCATCCGCGAACGCACCTGGTCGGCCGACCTGACCAGCGAACTGATCGACCTGCTCCATGTGTTGGGCCTGCTCGCCGACCTGGCCGGGGAGCAATCCGAACTCCGCGCCCGGGCCGCCGCGGGCCCCACCCTCGACCCCGCCGCCCTGCTCCCGCCCGCCCCCGCGACCCGCCGCCCACCCACGGTCCTGGACATCACCGAGGAGGGCCCCGGCGGCCAGGCCGTCCTGGTCTGACCGACCGCCGCGCTCAGCGGAAGAAGATCGACGTGTCCAGTACGGCGTCGAAGGGATCGGGTACCGGAATACGCCCACCAAAGGGCACGGTGTGCCGTTCCTGGTATTTGCCGTCCGACGGGGACGCGAACAGCGTGACCTCTTGACGGAGCGGGTCGATCAGCAGGTAGAGCGGGATCGGACCGGAGGCGTAGCCGAGTGGCTTGACCTCACGGTCGTCGTGCTGACTCTCCCGACCGGCGGAGACGACCTCGACGACGAGGTGGAAGACATCGGCGGGGAGCTTCCAGTCGTCGAAGTCCCAGTTCGCGTCTTCGTCGAAGACAACCATGTCGGGGACGTATCCGTCGCCACCGATGCCGGGAAGCATGACGGTGACGGGGGACATCGGAACGTCCAGGCCTGCGGGAAGGTTCGGTTCCAGGAACTTCGAGAACAGCCGACGCAGCAGGCCGCCATGTCCGCTCACAGGGGTGGGTGACATCACGATGCGGCCTCCGATCAGTTCCACCTGGACGGTCTCGGGTGCCTCTATCGACTCGAAGAGGGCAGCGATATCGGAGTCGGTGGAGTGGGGGCCGTTGCTCATGTCGATGCCTCCTGTGGACGGCTCTGCACGCCGCCCACCTTACCGAGGCACGAGGATCACCTTCCCGATACATGACAAACGGGAAGGTGCGACATCGCGTGGGAGGCGTCCGCTCAGATCGGCTGGGGGGTGTTCAGGGCTCTTGCGTTTTCGCCCATGATCAGGGCCTTGGTTCGGTCGTCGAAGGGCTTGAGTTCGCTTTCGTAGTCCCTCGGGTTCGGCAGGCCCTCGATGTGCGGCCAGTCGGAGCCGAAGACGACGCGGGCGGGGCCCATCAGGTCGACCACCTCGACCAGGTCGTCCTCCCAGAACGGGTTGATCCAGACGTGCCGCCGGAAGGTCTCCACCGGGTCCTCGGGGAACAGGCCGGGGATCTTGCGGCCGACCGAGCGCAGCTTGCGGAACAGGTCGCCGAGGAACTCGGAGCCGTTCTCCACCGAGACCACCCGCACGTTCGGGAAGCGCTCGAACAGGCGGTCCAGGATCAGCGACGCGAGGAAGTCGAAGATCGGCCGTTCCATCGTCCACAACATGGTCACCGACGGGCCGCCGCCGCCCTTGAAGTCGGTCCGCAGGCCCTGCTTGCGGCTGTAGCCGTTGGCCGAGTAGCCGCTGTCGCCCGCGTGCACGATCACCGGTACGCCGGCCTCGTTCACCCGGGCCCAGAACGGATCGAAGGCCGGGTGCCCGGGCGGGTACGGGCCGTCCGCCGTGTTCGGCGCCGCCGGGCGCATGCACACGATCCGGGCGCCGCCCTCCAGCGCGCGGTCGAGGTCGGCGAGCGCGGTCCGCGGGTCGGCGAGCGCGATGTACGGCGCGGCGAAGATCCGGTCCCGGTAGGCGTACCCCCAGTCCTCCTCCAGCCAGCGGTTGAAGGACGAGTACAACTGCCCGACGGCCGCGGGGTCGTGCGCCAGGGCGGCCTCGTACACCATGCCCAGAGTCGGGAACAGCCAGATCCCGTCCAGGCCCTGATCGTCCATCACCGCCAGGCGCGCGTCCCGGTCGCGGTATTCCGGGCGGATCGGCTCACGTTCGCGCAGGTAGTCCAGTGGGTTGCGGCCGGAGGGGTTGCCGCGGAAGTACTCGGCCATCGCGCCGGCCTTGGCGATCGGGTCGAAGGTCGGATTGACCACGGCGTGGTTCACCGTGCCGCCGATCACGTGGTATTTGCGGCCGTTGATCTCGCACCACTGGATGACCTGCTCGCCCAACCTCGGGTCCAGATGGCGGGTGAAGGCGTCGATGGCCTCGTAGTAGTGGTTGTCGGCGTCGAAGACACGCATGGCGAAGACCCCCTCGGAGCGGCACGAACCCGGCACGAACCCGCACCGGGCACGACGGGACGCGAACCCGGACGCGGGCCGGGACCCGGTGTCCGGGATTGTCGCTCGAAACGTGACACCGTTACAAGGTAAGGCTGTCTGTCTTTTTCGTCGAGGGTCGAAAGACGGCGTGCCGGGGCAGGCGCAGGACGTCCGCGGAGGACGCGGGCGTCGTGGTCCGGGTCGTCCCGGGCGGGTGACGCTCGTTGGGCCGAAGGAGGGAACGGTACGCGCGGCGCCGGCCCCGAGCGGCCCGGGCCGGCTAGCGTGGTCGGGTGAGCAGACACCGAAACCGCCGCGCGACGTCGCCGGCGGTCGCGTTCGGCGTGGCCGTGCTCACTTCGATCGCCACCCCGGTCGGTGCCGCCGCGCCGATCCAGGCCGGCTCGGCGCTCGCGCGCGGGTCGGCCGAGGTACGCCTGCGCCCGATCCCCCCGCCGCTGTCGCCACTTCCGACCGATCACCCGCTCCGGCCCGGCGTCCGGCTCCCCGGCACCGACACGGCCGGCGCGGCGCTCTGCCCGGCCCCCGACCCGGACCTCGCGACCGCGGCGGACCCGCTCGGCGCGGACCGACCGGACCCCGCCACGCTGCGCGAACGGGCCCGCGTGCCGGGCGCCGAACCGGCCCGGGGCGGCTGCCGGAGCCCGCGGGATCCGGGCCGCCGCGCCGATCCGGGCGCCGCACCGCACGTGTCGTCCACCGTTTCGACCGGGCCGGGGGCCGGTCGAGTCGGTGCCGGGTCGCTCCGACACCCGGCGGGCACCGCCCGCCCGGCTGCCGCCGGCAAGCCCCCGCGTCGCGCCAAGCCCCCGGGCGGCCGCGACGGCGCGGCCAAGGACCGAGGTGCCGCCGCCAAGCGGGCGGTGCACGACGGACCCGCGGTGATCGCCCGCAGAGCGATCACCGACCATGTCGCGAACACCGGCTCGGCGCCGGTGTTGCCGCTGAGTGTGGCGGCCGGCTTCCTGCTTCTCCTGGGCGGCCTCCTGCTCGCCGCCGCTCGCCGCCGCGACTGACCTCTGCGCCGGTCGGGCCCCGGACCGGGTCTTTGATCCGCCACCGAGCAGCACGACGCCCGGCACCGCATCCGCGCTTCGGGCTCCTCGCCGCGCTCGCCGCGCCGGCGAAACACGCGAATGCAACAACCACGCGGGCACTTCTCCGGCACTCCGATACGTGGCGCCGGGCGCCGCGATGCTCGGCGCCGCGATCGAAGACCCGCCTCAGCGGGACGAACAGCCGCGCACCGCTTCGATCAGCCCGAGTGCCCGTACGTCCGTGTGCAGTGGCGACCGGCCGTTGGTCACGTACGCGAAGGCCAGTCCCGCCGCCGGGTCGGCGAATGCCAACGGGCCGCCGCTGCCCGGGTGTCCGAACGCGGCGGGGTCGCGGGAGACGCCGAAGAACGCGGTCTCCGGCTTCATGAAACCCAGGCTGAACGCGGTGTGGTCGCCCAGGATGCGATCCCGGCCCTCGACCACCGTGCGGGTCACCTCGGTGACGGTCGCGGGGGAGAGCAGGCGCACGCCGTCCAGCGTGCCGCCCCCGGCGAGCATCGCGTACACCCGGGCCAGCGCCCGGGCGTTGGTGACGCCGAGCCCGGAGGGCACCTCCCACGCGAGCACGTTCGGATCGTGATCCGCGCCGGGGGCGGCGAGTTCGGGCAGCGCGAGCATCGCCCGGCCCAGATCGGAGCCGAGGTCGAGCAGGCCGGGGTCCATCGGGGCGAGCGTGGTCAGGTGCGCGAGCCGGGGTACGACGGTCGCCGGCAGGCCGATGTGCGCGTCGACGCCGAGCGGGCCGGCCACCTCCTCGGCCAGGAACGCGCCCACCGTGCGCCCGTCCACCCGGCGGATCAGCTCGCCCGCGTAGAAGCCCCAGGTCACCGCGTGATAGCCGTGCGCCGTCCCGGGCTCCCACGAGGGCCGCTGGGCGGCCAGCGCGTCGGCCAACGCGTCCGGTACGGCCACCTGGTCGAGCGTGATCGGCTCGTCCAGGAACGGCAACCCGGCCTGATGCGAGAGCAGTTGGGCCACCGTCACGGCACGTTTGCCGGCCGCCGCGAACTCGGGCCAGTAGCGGCACACCGGCTGCGCCGGATCGAGGAGGCCGCGATCGATCAGCACCGCCAGGCACGTCGCGACCAGGCCCTTGGTGACCGACCAGACCACCTGTACGGTGTCCGGCTCCCAATCGCGTCCCGTGTCCGGTTCGGCCAGTCCGCCCCACAGGTCCACCACCGGTGCCCCGTCCAGATGGACCGCGAGCGCGGCGCCCACTTCGCCGTTGATCGCGAAGTTCTCCTCGAACGCGGCCTGTACGGGCGCGAATCCGGGCGCGACGAAACCGTCGACGTGCATGGTGTGGTCCTTTCGCGAACGCTCGGGCTCCCCCACCGGCGCCGGCGTGGTCGGCGGCCGTCGCCTCGTCAGTTCCGGGGGGTGACGCCTTCCAGCACGAGCGCCGTGAACTGGGCTTCCAGTTCGGGCAGGGTGCGGTCGATGCCGGACTTCCAACCGGCGGTGAGCCACAGTGGATAGGCCAGGTAGCGGTAGACCAGCTCCGGATCCAGATCGGCGCGGAACTCCCCGGACTCGATGCCCTCCTGAAGGGTGTTCAGCCACAGGTCGCGAACCCGGGCACCGTCCGCCGCCAGATGCGCGAAGCGCGGCAGCGTGGCCAGGTAGGCGTAGTCCCGGACGTACATCGTGGCCGCGTCGGGGTGGTGCTCGATGGTGCGGAACGCGGCGTGCACGAGTCCGCGCAACCGGTCGCTCGAGGTGCGCGCGTCGGCGAACGCCTCGTCGTACCACGTCGACAGGTCGCGCATCGCGCCGGTGAGGATCTCGTCGATCAGATCCTCTTTCGAACCGAACCAGTGGTAGATGCTGCCCGCGAGAATCCCCGACGCGTCGGCTATCTCGCGCACCGTCGACGCGACGACGCCCTTGCGGGCGAACAGCGTTGCCGCCTCGGACAGGATCACCTCCCGGCGCGGAAGTGCTTCGGGTTCCGTCTTCCTGCGTGACATGAGCGCCCGTTCTCGGTCCGGCGGGTGGATGCGGCTGCGTCGTGCGGTGCGTGCAGCCTAACCGCAGGTGGAGCGGTTGCCGTTGATCGGTGGGGGATTGCCTTCAGGGAGAACCGAACTGCCTATCTAACATTTGTTAGATTGTGCTGAACCTTCTACGCCAGTTCTCGAATCGCTGTCAAGGCCCTTGCGAACAAAGGGCGTTGCGGTCTAGCTTGTGCCGCATCCGGGACTCCGTGGGGGATGGCCGGGCGGGGAGACGACGCGAGAGGCGTTGGCTCCCATGGCTCGATGGACGGCACGCGCGGCGCACGCCGTGCGCACGACACGCACCACCAGAGCGGCACGAGCAGGTCGAGGACCCGCCGGGAATCGATTCCGGACGGGCGGCCCCGTCGTGCCCGCTCGCACCGCGCCGGTCACCGGCGTTCGCGGCGGTGCGTCGACCGAGCTCGCGGCACTCGTGCACGGTGCGGTCTGACCATGGTCACCTTCGTCGCGCCGTTCGCCGCCCACGCGGTGTGCGACCGCCTCGGGGCCGATCCGGGCCGACTCCGGGTCGCCGGGCATGGGTTGCCCGGTCACTCGGGTGCGCCGTCATCCCTCGTTCCGACTTCGGTGTTCGCGACGCGTCCCGATCGGGTCGTGCCCGGCCGGGTCGACGGGGACAGGTGCGGCCGATGGCACCGAAACAGTACACACCACATGTCGTGGCCGGGAGGTGACGCCGGGTCAGGAGGGGAGCCGACGTCTGTCCGGTTCGCGGAGGTTGTCCCGGATACGTCCGGGTCGGTATCGGACGGGGTGGGGGAGCCCTGTCCGAGCGCCGATCCGGCTTCCGGATCGGCCTCCGATACGGGTGGCGTGCGGGTGGGGGGTGACGCCGTGTCAGGTATGGCGTCCGCTCCCGCGCGCCGCCCGGGGGAAGGGCCCGACGCCGGGGCGTGCCCGCATGCGCGCCTCGGCTCGGGCCCCACAACGCCGCGCGGCCGGGGGGCGGCCGTCGCGGCACGGCAGGTGTCGCTTGGGGAAGCGGCACTCGCGGGCCCGCCCGCGCGGGTGCGAACGACCGTTGCACACGCGCGGGATCCGGGCCGAGCCAAGGAGGGCGACCATGCCTGACCCGGCGCGCCGGTACGTCCCGGGGCCCGAGCCGGTCCCGGCCACCGCGTCCGACCAGGTGCGGCGACCGGTCCTGCGGGCCCGCGACATCCGGGTGGACTTCGGCGGAGTACGCGCCGTGGACGACGTGTCCCTGACCGTCGATCGCGGCGAGGTGCTCGGCGTGATCGGCCCGCGCGGCAGCGGCAAGACCACGCTGCTCAACGCGATCACCGGGGTGGTGCCGGCCGGCGGCGAACTGTTCGTGGACGGCCGGCCGGTCCGCCTGGGCAGCCCCGAACGCTCGCGCGGGGCCGGCCTGGTCCGGATGTTCCAGACCCCGCAGCCGGTCCGCGCGTTATCCGGCGCGGACAACGTCGTGCTCGCCGGCCCCGACACCCGACACCGGCTGCTGCTCGCCTCGTGGTTGTTACGCCCGATGATGGCGCGCGTCGAGCAGGAGCGCAGACCCGGCGGACCGGTCGCGCCGGGTCGCACGGGCCCGCGCGGTCGCCCCGAGCGGAACGCGAGCGTGCTCACGTACGGCGAACGACGGCTCCTGGACATCGCGCGCGGCATGGTGGCCGTACCGCGTGTGCTGCTGCTGGACGAACCGAGCGCCGGATTGACGCCGCGCGAGACGGAGGCCCTGCTGCTGCTCCTGCGCGGTGTCGCGGCGGACGGCGTGGGGCTGCTCGTGGTGGATCGCGAGAGCGACTTCGTCGACGCGGTGTGCGATCGGGTCACCCTGTTGGAATCCGGCCGCGTGGTTGCGGAGGGCACGCCGGCCGAGGTGCGACGGGACCGTCGTGCCATGGACGCCTGTTCGGGAGGGCACGCGTGATGCCTGAGACCGAGTCGAAGCACGCCGAGACGCGCACCATCGGCGGCATCGGCGCCATCCACGACGTCGACGAGATCGACAAGAACGGCGAGACCGAGGAAGACAACGGGGTCGGTGGGATCCCGAACGGGGGAACAACCATGACGGACACGCTGCGCCAAGGTGCCCGGTCCGCGGTCGACGGTCTGCCCGGCGACCTCGGGGCCCTGCCCTACGAACCCGACGCCCCGCGCACCCAGACCAGGCTCGTGGCCACGACCCCCGCGAAGCCGGACCCGCGCGGGCCGGGCGTCGGCCACCGGATCACCCGCGCGCGGCACTGGATCCGGCTGCGCCGGGCGTAGCCCGCACGGCGGTCGTGTCCGCCCGGTCCCAGCGCGCCACGCCCGGGCGCGGATCGGCCCGCACGACGACCCGGCGCCCGGATCGGCCCGCGCTACAACCCCGACGCGCCCGGCGGGTACTTGATCGCGTTCTTGACCATCTTGTCCCGCAGCGCCTGCGCCGGGTCGATGCCGAGCTGCCCCGCGAGTCCGAGCAGGTAGGCGAGGACGTCCGCGACCTCCTCCCGGACATGCTCGCCGCGCTCGGGGTCCGACATCACGTCGGCGGCCTGCTCGGGGGTCAGCCACTGGAAGATCTCCACCAGCTCCGCCGCCTCCACACTCAGCGCCATCACCAGGTTCTTCGGCGTGTGGTACGGCTGCCAGTGCCGCTCCGCGGCGAAGGCGGCGAGCGCGGCGGTCAGTTCGGCGAGTTCGGACCCGGGTGGGGGAGTGCTGTCCATGCCCCATGCCTACCGCATCCCACGCGCGCCGGGCGCATCGGCGGTGTCACCCCGGCGAGGGAGAATGGCCGAGGGGTACGTCCGGCCGGCCCGGCCGCCCCGACCGCCGTCGTCCGCCCTGGAAGGTTCGCATGAGGGTCGCCACCTGGAACATCAACTCGATCGGGGCCCGGCTGCCCAAGCTCCTGGAGTGGCTGGAGCGGGCCGCGCCCGACGTGGTGTGTCTACAGGAGCTCAAGTCCACACCCGAGGCCTATCCGAGCAAGGAGCTGGAGGAGGCCGGCTACGAGTCGGCCGTCAACGCCGGCGGGCGCTGGAACGGTGTCGCGGTGTTGTCCAAGGTCGGTCTGGCCGATGTCACCCTCGGACTGGAGGCCGGCCCGGGCTTCCCCGAGGTCGACGGCCCGCACGAGGCCCGGGCGATCTCCGCGACCTGCGGCGGCGTCCGGGTGTGGTCCGTGTACGTGCCCAACGGCCGCGAGGTCGACAACCCGCACTACGCCTACAAGCTGGAGTGGCTGAGCGCGCTGCGCACCGCGGTCGCCGCGGACGCGGCGGGCCCGCGACCGTTCGCGGTGCTCGGCGACTTCAACGTCGCGCCCACCGACCGCGACGTGTGGGACATCTCGCTGTTCGGCGAGAACTCCACCCACGTGACGCAGGCCGAGCGGGACGCGGTCACCGCGCTGGAGGGCGTGGGACTGCGCGAGGTGATGCCCCGAGCGCTCAAGTACGACGTCCCGTTCACCTACTGGGACTACCGCGAGCTGGGCTTCCCGAAGAACAAGGGCATGCGGATCGACCTGGTCTACGGGAACACGCCGTTCGTCACCGCGACCACCGACTCCTACGTCGACCGCGAGGCCCGCAAGGGCAAGGGCACCAGCGACCACGCGCCGGTCGTGGTGGACCTGGACGTGTAGCCCGGCGGCCACCCGGTCCCGGAGCCGGCCGCGCGTCGTCTCCGGGACCGGGCGCCGGTAGGGATTTCGCCGCCACGGCTTCGGCCGCTACAGATACAACCCCTCGCCGCCGTGCCGGGGCCGCTCCACCTCGACCGGCGCCGCGCCGTTGCGCAGCGCGTACAGCTCCGCGAGGGTCGCGTGCGTACCGATGCCGTCGGCGGTGCCGAGCCACTCGCGCGCCTCGGCGAAGTCCAGCGGGCCGACGTCGATCTGCGCCAGGCAGCGGCCGGGGCGCACCACCGCCGGGTGCAACCGGCCGAGGTTCTCGTTGGTGGTGATCGCCACCATCACGTTGCGGCCCTGACCGAGCAGACCGTCGGTGAGGTTGAGCAGCCGGGACAGCGCCTGACCGGCCGAGCGCTTGGCCTCGCCGCGGATCAGCTCGTCGCAGTCCTCCAGGACCAACAGCCGCCACCGCTGCTTCTTGGACTTGTCGTGCGACTCCTCGTCCTCGTCGCCGCGCCCGATCGCCACGTCCATCAGGTAGCCGGTGTCGCCGAACAGCGCCTCGGGATCGAGTACGCAGTCCATCCGGCACCAGTCCTGCCACGAGCGGGCGAGCGCGCGCAGCGCCGTGGTCTTGCCGGTGCCGGGCGGACCGTGCAGCAGGATCAACCGCCCGGACACGTCGTCGGGCGTCACCTTCATCAGCCGGTCGAACGCGCCGGCGGTCGGCGCGGTGTAGTTGCGCCGGATGTCCTCCCACGGCGCGGCGGTGATCGCCCGGGTGGTGCGGTACGGGCCGCGCCGGGCGGAGAAGTACCAAAAGCCCATCGCGACGGCCTCGTCCTTGGGCGGCGGATCGGCCGCGGCGCCCTTGACCGCCTTCTTCAACACCGCGCGGCCGACCTTCTCGTCGACGGCGGTCACGGTGACCTCGCCGCCACCGCTGCGCCAGCGCACCGAGCGCAGGGTCCAGCCGTCGCCGACGGCGAGCTGGGAGGAGCGGTCGTCCTCCTCGACGGCGCGGACCACCTTGGCGCCGCGCGGCACCAGTCGGGCGCCGGGCTTGACCCGGTCCAGGCGGGTGGTCCTGGCCCACGGCTGGGCGCCGGTCACGAAGGCGGCGAGGGCGAGCCCGTCCACGGCGTCGTACGGGGTGTCCGCGTCGTCGAGTCCGAAGACGAAGGGCAGCAGCGTCGAGGGGTCGTCACCGGCTGAGCTCGGCGCCCCATCCGATGGGCGGGACGTCTGGCGAGGCATCGACATGAATTCGATGATCCGGTGCCCCGGGCCGTCCGTACAGAGGTTTTCGCGTAGCGCTTTTTCCCGACCGGGTGGGCCCGGCCGGGGTTCGAGGAGCGGGTTCAGGCCTCGTAGACCGCGTCGAACGCGGCCAGCGCGGTGGTGATCGCCTCGTCGCGGGTCAGGCCGAGCCGGTGTGCCCGGTGGGCGTACTCCAGCGCGGCCTCGCTCGCGGCCCGGTGCGCGGTGTCGCCGACGGCGGCGACGAAGCTCCCGGAACGACCCCGGGTCTCGATCACGCCGTCCGCCTCCAGTTCGCGGTAGGCGCGGGCGACGGTGTTGGGCGCGAGGCCGAGGTCGCCGGCCAGGCCGCGTACGGTCGGCAGCCGGGTGCCGGCGGGCAGCGTGCCGGCCCGGGCCTGCTCGGCGAGCTGGGCCCGAATCTGCTCGAACGGCGCGACGGGCGAGGCCGGATCGACGGTGATCACCATGGCCGCGAGCCTAGGGCCTGGCGGGGCTGCCCGGCGTCGGCACGGCCGCGAGCCCCGGGGCCGGGCCGTGGTGCCCTGCGGCCGTGGCCGGCCGGTGTGAGCCCGGGGCCGGGCCGTGGTGCCCGGCGGCAGCCCGGCGCCGAGCCCAGGGCCCGGGCTCGGCGCCGGGTGCGCCACCGGTACCGGTGGCGGGGCCGATGGCGTCGCCCGATCGTGGGGCGCCGAATCAGGACGCGGCGACCGTGGCGACCGGGTCGCTCACCTGCTGCCCGGTCGGCGTCCGGGACAGCGTCCTGACCTCGGGGATCACGAACACGGCGAGCACCAGCACGACACACGCGCCCGCGCACGCCCACAACATGTTCGCGTAACCGAAGGCGTTGCCCGCCGGGCCCGCCAACGCGGTGCACGCGGGGGCCAGGGCCATCGAGCCGAGCCAGTCGTAGGCCGAGACGCGGGCCACGTACTCGGGCGGGATCTCCTGGTGCAGGGCCGACATCCAGCACACGCCGAACACCTCCATGCCCACCCCGCAGACGAACATCGACACCGCGAGCAGCGGCCACGGCGCGGGGATCGCGAGCGCGACGAAGGTCGGCGCGACCGGCAGGAGACCCCAGTTGCCCACTCGAAGCAGTCGGCGCGGCCGATACCGCACCTGGATCAGGCCGCCGACCAGGGCGCCCAGACCCAGCGCGCTCAGCGCCACGCCCCACGGCCAGGCCGCGCCCCAGTGCTCCTCGGCCACCAGCGGCCCGTACACCGTCTCGCCGGCGGTCATCACCCCGTTCAGCAGCGCGAACTGCAGCACGATCCCCCACAACCAGCGCCGCGCCACGAACACCCGCCAGCCGTCCGCGAGTTGCCGCAACACCGAATCGTCCTCGACCGGCCCGGACGCGGGCAGCCGCATGAACAGCCGCAGCACCGCGGCGCACACGAAGCCGGCGGCGTCCAGCACGAGCACCGCCCCGGGCCCGATCACGGTGGTCAGCGCCCCGCCGAGCGCCGCCCCGCCGATCTGCGCGCCGGTCGCGGCGACCCGGTACACGGCCAGTGCCGGCCCGGCGTGCTCGGCCTCCATCGAGGCGAACAACAAGCCCTGTGCGGCGGGCAGGTACAGCGCCTGCGCGGAACCGCCGATGCCGGAGAGCAGCATCATCACCCACAGCTCGGCTCCTCCGGTGATCACGTAGACGCCGAACACACCCTGGGACAGCGCGTTCGCGACGTTGGCGAGCACCATCACGTGATGCCTCGGGAAACGATCCGCGATCACCCCGCCCAGCAGCAGGAACCCGACCAGCGGCAGGGTCCGCGCGGCGGCCACGAGCCCGACACCGGTCCCGCCGCCACCGGCGTCCAGTACCGCGAAGGCCGCCGCGATCAGCGCCCCGGAATTGCCCAGCCCGGTGATGAAGGTGGCCCCGGTCTGCAACACGTAGTTGCGGCTCGCCCATGCGGGCAGCGCGAGTCGGCTCGACATTCGTGACTATCCGCACAAACGCCGGGCCGTTGTCGAATGATTTCCGGGACACCCGCCGGCGGCGGGCCGGTTGCCGCGTCACGACCCCGGCACGGGAAGGCGGAAGTACGCGGCGCCGCGCGCACGGCTGCGGCACGGTGGACCCGTCGAACCCAGCGTGGTCACACGCTCGCCGAAGGGGGAATCCGTGTCCGACAGACCGTCGATCCGGGCGTTGTTCGCCGTGGATACCGAGAGGTTCACGCGGCACCGCCGGGACCCGGACGACGAGCCGCACGTCGGCGGCCCGGCTCGGGGCGTGTGAGATGACCCTTCCCGACGAGCGGCCGCTCGACCCGGCCGCCTCGGTACGCGCCGTCCCGCCGCGCGACGGCGCCGCCGAATCCCGGTGGTCCGAGCGGCGGATCGACCCGGAACGGGTTGGCCGGGACCGGCCGCACGTGGACCGGCCGCCCCGGGACCGACCGGATGGTGACCGGCCGGACGCGGACCGACCGGACGACGAGGACCGGCCGTTCGAGGACCGACCGTTCGAGGACCGGCCGGACGAGGATCTCGTGCGTGCGGACGCGGCCGGCACGGTGATCGTCAACCTGGACGGGGCGACCGGGACGCACGTCTTCGGCGCACGGATGTACGCGGAGCTGACCTCCGGGGCCGGCCCCGGCAGCGCGCGCCGGTTGCGGCAGGCGCGCGAGGGGCCGATCTGGCCGGAGGAGAGCGAGTTCGTCCGGCGCACGTTCGTCCCGCCGAAGGGCTACCTGCGCGCCCGCAGCATGATGGCCCGCCACCTGATCCTGCTCACCGGCGAGGCGGGGTCGGGCAAGCGCACACTGGCCCTGCACCTGATGCAGGACCAGTACGCCGGGCAGGTGATCGCGCTCGACCCCGACGAGGACCCGACCACCCACCGGATCCAGCGCGGCCGGGGCTATGTGGTCGACGGCGCCGCCGCGGACCCGCTTGCCGGGTGCACCCGCCACGACCTCGAACTGCTGCGCCGACGCCTGATCGAACGCGACAGCGTGCTCGTGGTGACCGCGGTCGCCACCGCGCCGGTGCTCGCGCTGTGGGCACCCTGGCACGTGCCGTGCGAACGGCCCGACCCGCTCCAGGTGCTGCACAGCCACCTCGCCCACCATCTGGGTCGGGACTGGGAGCGCCGCCACCTGGACCTGGTGGACGAGGACGTCGCCGAACTGGTGCGTGCCGACGGGGGCCGGCCGGACCGGGCGGCGGCCGTCGCCGGCGACCTGGCCGACCTGGCCGGCGGCAGGTTCACCAGGACCGAGGTGCTGAACGTGCTGCGCGACCGCGACCACGCGGCTGTGGCCGACTGGCTGCGGGCCCATCCCGGGCGCGCCGACTGGGCGCTGATGATCGCGGCGGCGGTCTTCGAGGGGCACGACTACGGCATCGTCGCCGAGCGCGCGGGGGCGCTGCGCGAGACGCTGGCCGAGTGGCTGCCGACCGCGGCCGAGGAACCGGCCGACGACTGGCCGCCACGGACCCGGGCGGCCCGGCTGGACCTGATCGACGCGACCACGATCGCCGCCGACGCGACGCGTGACGGCGCCCGCTACCGGCTGGACGTGGTCGCCTTCGACCGACCGCACTGGGCGGCGTCGGTCCGGGCGCACGTATGGGACCTGTATCCGGACCTGCGCGACCCGCTGCTGGACTGGTTGGCCGCGACCCCGCGGCATCCGCCGGACGTCCATCGGTTCGCGGCCCGCGCCGCGGGCGACCTGATCGCGACCGGTCGCGGGCACCTGCCGTTGGCGCCGGTGCTGCGCTGGGTTCGGGACGACGACGCCAGGCGCTCGATGGCGGTACCGGTGCTGCGGGCGGCGGCCCGGGACGCGGTGGTGGCCACCCAGGTGCGGCGCCTGTTGGCGGACTGGAGTCGGGACACCACCCGCTCGGGGCTGCGGCTGATGGCGGCACGGGCGTACCCGGGGCTGGCGTCGGTCTATCCCGGCCGGACCCTGACGGATCTGCTCCGCCTGGCCCGGACGGGGGATCGCGCGGTGGCGGCCGCGGCCCGGGAGGGACTCGCGGCGCTGTGCCGGGACGGCATGCGCGCCGAGTCGGTGCTGGAGCGGGTGGAGGACTGGGAGGAGGCGGGGGCCGCCGCCGAGGTGGCGGCCGTCCTGGTCGGCGAGGACGTCGACGGCGAACTGCTGACCAGCGAGCGATTCCTGGCCGTGGTCCGGCTCGCGGTGTGCGATCGGGACGGATACCGGGTGGTGGCCCGGCTGTTCACCGAACTGCTCGGCACCACGCGGGGCGACTCGACCCGCGCGGCGGCGCTGCGCGCGACCTTCGCGCTGCTGTTTCGCCCCGGCCGCGGCCACGGCCTGGATCGCCTCGCGTACGACCTGTCCCGGCTGGCCCACCGGGGTCTGCCCGACGGCGACGTGATCGACATCAAGGTGCTCGAACCCGCGATCACCGCGTTCGAGGAGCCGCCGACCCGAGCGAACGGGGGCGCGAGCGCATGAGCGACGACCGGATTCCGCTGATTCGGCCCGCCGCCGGCTCGCGCATCCTCAGCCACCTCAGCCATCGGCTCGGGTCGCGCGCCGATCACCTGCTCGTGGTCCCGTCGAGCGCGAAGGCTGCTCGGCGACGCCGACGACTTCGCGCGCGATCGCCCGCGGAGGGCGATCGTGGCCGGGCTCGCCGCGTGCGGACCGCGTGGGTGGACGTGCCGCGCGCCCCGGACCCGCGGGACGACCCGGTCGAACGCGGTTCGGCCGCGAGGGGCGAAGGGAGACGAAGGGGGACGAACCGGAATCGGGCGGATGGCGAATTCGGCACGACCAGGGGCCGCGCACCCGTCGCGGTGCGCGGCCCCTGCGGTTCGGCTCTCTCCCCGTCGGCGTCCCGCCGGCCGTTGTGCCGTCCGGCGCATCGCTCCGCCGGACGCTTCGCCTAACGCTCTTCGCGGAACAACACGTGCTTTCCGGCGGCCGGGTCGTACTTGCGCAGGCTCATCCGGTCGGGATCGTTGCGCCGGTTCTTTCTGGTCACGTAGGTGAAACCGGTCCCGGCGGTGGACCGAAGCTTCACGATCGGACGAAGCTCACTGCGAGCCATGGACGCCTCCCGGAGTTTCGAAGTGTGTCCCGATGCGTGCTTCAAGGCACCGGGGCGGTTGGTTATTCCACGGCTCCCACGCGCGAGAGGCGATCCGTCGACGCCCGTCGGGCAGGCGCGCGACATCGGCCGGGCGGGGCGGCGGCGGGCGATCGGGGACGCGCCCCGGCGACCGCGCGATCGCCCCGGAAACCCCGGGCGCGGTGGGGGTGCGCGATGGGATGCTGGCCCGGTGAATCGATCGGACGTGCTGCTTCAGATCCCCGCCGAGTTGCAACAATTCCTGCCGCCGAGGCTGCGCGGACTGCCGGTGACCGTCCCCGCCGACGGGGATTCGACGCTCGGACACCTGGTGGAATCCGCCGGACCGCCGCTGCCCGAGGTCGGTGCGCTGCTGGTGGACGGTCGCGAAGTCGGGCCGGGGCATCGACCGGTCGGCGGCGAGGTCGTGGACGTGCTGCCGATCCGGCGACCGCAGGCCATCCCGGAGTACGCCGACGCGCCGCCGCGCTTCCTGCTCGACGTGCACCTCGGCGCGCTGGCTCGACGGATGCGTCTGGTCGGGATCGACACGGCGTATCACAACGACTGCGACGACCCGACCCTGGTGATCCAGGCCAACGCCGAGCGGCGGGTGCTGCTCACCCAGGACCGCGGTCTGCTCCGGCGCAAGAACCTGTGGTTCGGCGCGTACGTGTACGGGATCCGTGCCGACGGCCAACTCGACGACCTGCTCCGCCGGTTCGCGTTGCCGCTCGCGCCCTGGACACGCTGTACGGCGTGCAACGGCGAGTTGCGGGCGGCGACGCGCGAGGAGGTCGAGTCCGAGGTCGAGGCGGGCACGCTGGACCGGGTGGACGCGTTCGCCCGATGCCGCGCGTGCGACCGGGTGTACTGGCACGGTGCGCACGGCGGTCACCTGGACGAGATCGTCGAGGCCGCGCAGCGCACCGTCGCGAGCATCCGCTGACGGTCGCGGCACACCGCGGCGAGCGGTCGCCGACTGCCGCCGTGCCCTGTCGCGGGCATGCGCCGATGGTTACGGTCGGAGCATGGATGCTCGCACCGGCAGGCGATGCCACAACGTACTGAATCCGCTGCACTCGCTGGTCTACTTCGCCCCCGAAGCCGACCTCGAGTTCGTCGCGGTCGGGTTGCGGAAGGGACGGATGGGCTACTTCGCGTCCCGAGCCGCGCCGATGGGGGCGGTCGGTGCGGCCACCGTCCGGGCGACCTTCTACAACTTCAGTCCGGCGCTGATCGGCCGGCACATCCCGGCGGCGTGGGCGTCGGCCACGCCGGAGGCGGTGTACGCGGCGCGGCTGCGGGTGGTCGACCAGGCGCTGCGCCGGGTCCTGGGCGAGGACCTGGTGCGCTCGGCGGAACTGCGCGAGGCGGCCGAACTGGCGCTGTCCTGCGCGTGGGCGGGCGGCCCGGAGGCCCGGCCGCTGTACGCGGCGCACGCCGAACTCGACCCGCCCGACCCGGCGGAGCAGCCGCACGTCGCGCTGTGGCACGCCGTCACGCTGATCCGCGAGTATCGCGGCGACGGGCATCTGGTGGCCCTGGTCGAGGCCGAACTGGACGGCATCGAGGCGCTGTTCACGCACACCGCGACCGGGCGCGGATTCGTCCCGGAGTTCGCGATCGGCAATCGCGGTTGGACCGTGGAGCAGTGGGAGGCGGCCCGCGACCGGCTGGCCACGCGCGGCCTGGTCGACACGGCCGGCGCGCTCACCGACGCGGGCCGCGAGCTGCGCCGGTCCGTCGAGGAACGCACCGATCGCCTCGGCCTGGCCCCGTTCCACCACCTCGGCGACACCGACACCGCCCGCCTCACCGACCTGGCCGCGATGCTGACCGGCACGGCCCTGGCCAACGGCGCGTTCCCACCGGGCGTCTTCGCGACGCCGAAGGGCTGACCCGGGCGGCAACGCCGACCCGACGACGGGCCGGGCCCGACGCGGGGTCCGGCCCGGCCCGTCCGGTGCCCGATCGAGGACGCGGCCGAACCCGGCGTCGACACCCGGCGTCGACACCCGGCGTCGACACCCGGCCCCGACGTCAGCGAACCCGGCCCCGGGCCCGCAGCGGTACGGACGGCAACGCCGGCGCTTCCATCCGCGGCCCGTCGTAGCCGGTCACCGTGCCGAAGTCGGACCCGTTCGCCCACGCCGTGCGCGCGGCGGCGACCTCCTCGCCGGTGCGCGCCACGAAGTTCCACCACATCACGATCTCCTCGGCGAACGGCTCGCCGCCGAGCAGCATCAGGTCGGCGCCGTTCGTCGACCGGATCGAGAGCGAGGTGCGCCCGCAGCCCAGATACAGCAGCCCGCCGGGGGTGAGCGGCACGCCGTCCACCTCGGCCTCGCCGGACATCGACATCACCGCGTACTCGAAGTCCGGCTCCAGCGGCGGCCGTACGTCCGTGCCCGGCGCCAGCGTCAGGTCCGCGCCGACCAGCGGGCTGTACGCGGTGCCCGGTGAGGTGGACCCGTCCAGCGTGCCCATGATCACGGTGGCGGTCAGTCCGCCGCCGACGACCACCGGGAGCTCGGTGTGGTGCTCGAAGTGCGGGTCCACGCCCCGGTGCGCGTCCGGCAGCGCGACCCACAGCTGCGCGCCGTGCAGCAGTCGGGCGTGTTCGCGCGGGGACTCCTCGGAGTGCGAGATGGCCCGGCCCGAGGTCATCAGACCCAGCTCGCCGGGTCGCACGGTGGCCAGGCTGCCCAGGCTGTCCCGGTGCAGCACGCTGCCCTCGCGCAACCAGCTCACCGTCTGGAGTCCCAGGTGCGGGTGCGGCGGGACCTGCATGCCGGGCGCGTCGGCGATGTCGTCCGGGCCGTAGTGGTCCACGAAGCACCACGCGCCGATCATCCGCCGGCCCAGGCTCGGCAGCAGCCGGCGCACCATGTGGCTCTCGCCCAGCGGCACCTCGCGGGACTTCAGCAACTCGTGGACGGGCGCGCCGGGGACATCGGCCCGGCCGCCGCACGTGGTCAGGGTCGGTTGGGTATCGAGGTTGCTCATGGCGCCAACGCTACGCGGACGGCGGCGTCCGCCCACGGACCCGGTGGGTGAGGAGCACGCACCCGGGCGGGCCGGCGGCGAGGGTCGCGAAGTCACGTCCCGGGATCGGTATCGCCCTGGGATGGTCCGACTCGGCACAGTCGTCGTGGTGGTCCCGACCGAGCACCCGATCCGGCTCGCCGAGGACGCCGCCGCGCTCGACACGCTCGGCGCCGGCCGGCTGGAACCGGGCCCAGGGCGTGGCTTCAATCCCCCGCCGGGCTCCACGACGCCCGGCACCGCATCCGCCCTTCGGGCTCCCTCGCCGCGCTCGCCGCCCCGGAGAAACGCCGAATAGAACCACCATGCGGGCGCTTCTCCGGCACGCCGATGCACGGCATCCGCCCTCCGGGCTCCTCGCCGCGCTCACGCCGCGGAGCCCGACGGGGGATCGAAGGCACGCCCTGGGGGCGGGCTCCGACCCCGCGACGCTCGAAGCGTTCGGTGTCCCGTACCCGGCGCGGCACGCCCGGCTCCGGGAGTTCGTGGACACCGTGCTCGACCTGTCGACCGGCGCCGACCCGGTTTCGTCCGTGCCCACCCCCCGCGACCGGATATGGCTCGGCACCGGCAGTCCCGAAGGCATCGCGTGGGCGGTCGAACGCGGCCTCGGCATCCTCTCCGGCCGGCGCCCGAGCGGCCCCGCCGGCCCGCTCCCGGGCGACCGCGAGGCGGCGGAACACCTGGCCCGGTGCACCCGACCCGAGTCGCCCTCTCCCGTCCGGTGCGCCCCGGCCCGTCGACCGCCCCGACCGAGCGGCTGATTCCGTGGATCACCGCGGGCCGAGCCGCCGGCCGCTTCCCGGTCGATTTCACGCCGACCGACCACCTGGCAATCGGCAACATGTACACGGGTACCCCGTAAACCGTGGCCCGGTCCCTCGAGGCGGACCCCGGCTGTCGGCCCGCCACCGAACTCCTGTGCCACACCCGATCCGTCCGGCTGCCCCCGGCCGCGCTCCCGCCCGTCGCGCGCCGCACCGCGCACGAAGTCCGGCCACTGCTCCGGGCGGCCGCGGCCGAGGTGACCCGAGCCCGGCCGCCGGGACGGATCCGGCGGCCGGGTCGGCGCCCCTCTGCCCCCGGGCGGGCCGGGAGCGGTCAGGATTCCCGGCGCGCACCCGCCGACGGCACCGCCTGGAAGAAGCGCGGAGCGGTGAATCCCCGGGTCGCGAAGGCCTTCTCCACCGCGTCCGCGACCGCCGCGCACCGGTCCGCGTCGACCAGTGCGATCGCCGAGCCGCCGAAGCCCCCGCCCACCAACCGCGCCCCGAGCGCGCCCGCGGCCAGCGCGGTGTCCACGGCGGTGTCGAGCTCGGCGCAGGAGATCGTGTAGTCGTCCCGCATCGACACGTGCGACGCGGTCAACTCGGGCCCGATCGCCCGCACGTCGCCGGCCCGCAGCGCCTCGACCACCCGCAGCACCCGCGCGTTCTCGGTCAGGACGTGCCGTACCCGGCGGCGCAGCGGCCCGTCCGGCAGCGCCGCCAGGGCCGCGTCCGGGTCGGCCACCTCGCGCAGCGACGGCACCCCGAGCAGTCGTGCCGCCTCCTCGCAGGAGGCCCGCCGTTCCGCGTACCCGCCGTCCACGAGCGCGTGTCGGGCCCGGGTGTCGATCACCAGCAGACGCAGCCCCACCCCCTCGCAGTCGAACGGCACATGACTGCCCGTCAGATCGCGGCAGTCGAGGAAGAACGCGTGGCCAGTGACGCAGCCGAGCGAGGCCATCTGGTCCAGCATCCCGACCGGGACGCCCACGAAGTCGGTCTCCACGCGCTGCGCGATGCGGGCCAACCCGACGCGATCCAGGCCCAGTTCGTACAGGTCGTCGAGCGCCAGCGCGACCGCGCAGGACAGCGCCGCCGACGAGGACAGCCCCGCCCCCACCGGTACGTCGCTGTCGATCCGGATGTCGGCGCCGCCGACCTCGTGTCCCGCCTCGCGCAGCGCCCACAACACGCCCGCCGGGTACGCGGCCCAGCCGGCCGGCGTGCCGGGCGCCAGGTCCTCGATCGCGACGTCGAGCGATTCGCTGCCCGCGTGCCCGGACGCGAGCCGCAGCCGGCCGTCGGCGCGTCGCCCGACCGCCGCGCGCGCGGTGTGCGGGATCGCGATCGGCAGCACGAACCCGTTGTTGTAGTCGGTGTGTTCGCCGATCACGTTGACCCGGCCCGGCGCGGCCCAGATGCCCTCGACACGGAACTCGCTCACTGCCCGGCCTCGCCGTTCCGCAGGAAGGACCACGCGTCCGCGACGATGTCCTCGAGCGAGGTCCGGGTGGGATGCCAGCCGAGCAGGTCGCGCGCACGGTCGGCGGCGGCGACCAGGACCGGCGGATCGCCCGCGCGGCGCGGCGCCTCGTGCGCGGGCACCGCGCATCCGGTCACGGTTCGGACCGCGTCCACCACGTCGCGGACCGAGAAGCCGGTGCCGTTGCCGAGGTTGCAGATCAGGTGCCCGGTCGCGGCGCCGCCCGTGTCGGTCGCGTCCAGCGCGAGCAGGTGCGCGTCGGCCAGGTCGGCGACGTGGATGTAGTCGCGTACGCACGTGCCGTCGGGCGTGGGGTAGTCGGTGCCGTACAGCGCGACCGAGCCGCGTGTGCCGTTGGGCACCTGGAGCGCGAGCGGGATCAGGTGGGTCTCGGTCGCGTGCCGCTCGCCGTACCGGCCGTAGGCGCCCGCGACGTTGAAGTAGCGCAGGCTCACCGCGCGCAGGCCGTACGCGGCGCAGTACGAGGTGATCAGATGATCGACCGTCAGTTTCGAGGCGCCGTACGGGTTCGTCGGCGCGCACGGCGCGTCCTCGGTGATCGGCGAGACCTCGGGGGCGCCGTACACGGCCGCGGTGGAGGAGAACACGAAGCGGGCGACGCCGTGCGTACGCAGCGCGTCCAGCAGCGCGAGCGAGCCGCCGACGTTGTTGTGCCAGTACATGGCCGGGTCGGTGACCGACTCGCCCACCAGCGAGGACGCGGCGAAGTGCAGCACGGCGTCGAACGAGGCGTCCAGATGTTCGGCGGCGTCCTGCACCCGGCCCTCGACGAATCGCGCCTTGTCCGGGACCGCGTCCCGATGCCCGGTGGACAGGTCGTCGAGCACCACCACATCGTGGCCGGCCGCGACCAGGTGGGCGGCGACGACGCTGCCCACGTAGCCCGCGCCGCCGGTGACCATGAGCCTCATTCGCCGACCTCCCGCAGTCGTGCCGCCGCGGTCTCCGGCGGTACGTCGCTGATGAACACACCCATCCCGGATTCGCTCCCGGCAAGGTACTTCAGCTTGCCCGGTGCCCGGCGAATCGAGAAAAGCTCCAGGTGGAGCGCGAAGTCCCGGCGCCCCGAGCGGACCGGCGCCTGCTGCCACGCGGAGATGTACGGCGCGGGCTCGCCGTCGAACAGACGGTCGAATCGGCCCAGCAGGTCCAGGTACATCGCGCCGAACTCGGCGCGCGCGGCCTCCTCCAGCGCGAGCAGGTCCGGCACCCGGCGGTTCGGGTACAGGTGCACCTCGTACGGCCAGCGCGCGGCGGCGGGTACGAACGCCGTCCAGTGCCCGCCCTCGGCCACGATCCGCGACCCGTCCGCGCGCTCGTCGGCCAGCACGTCGTCGAACAGGTTGCGGCCGGTGCGGTGCCGGTGCGCGGTCGTGGTGGCGATCATCGCGGCCGTGCGCGGGGTGACGAACGGGTAGGCGTAGATCTGCCCGTGCGAGTGCGGCAGCGTCACGCCGATCTCCCGGCCGCGGTTCTCGAAGCAGTACACCTGCTCGACGCCGGGCAGCGCGGACAACTCGGCGGTGCGGTCGGTCCACGCGTCCAGGACCAGGCGCGCGCGCTCGGGGGTGAGGTCCTTGAACGACGCGTCGTGCTCGGGGGTGAAGCACATCACCTCGCACCGTCCGCCGGAGGGCCGGCGCGGGAACGGGGCGCGGTCCCAGCCGGGTTCGGGGCCCGCCGGTGCGGCGCCGTCGGCCGTGGAGGGGCCGGACATGGACGGGAAGCGGTTCTCGAAGACGACGACTTCGTAGTCGGCCTCGGCGACCTCGGTGGCCCGCTCGGGCGTGGACGGGCACAGCGGGCACGCGTCGGCGGCGGGCAGGTGGGTCCGGGTCTGCCGGTGCGAGGCGACCAGGACCCATTCGTCGAGCAGCCGGTCGTAGCGCATCTCCGAGCCACTGACCACCGGCGCGAGATCGCGATGGTCGACGGCGGTGCGCACCGCGTCGTCCCGCGTGTCGTAGTAGACGATCTCGCGACCGTCGGCCATGACGGCCTGCGTCTTCTTCATACATTCATTTTGCGAAGCTTTCCAAAACTTGTCAATGAGAAAGAAAAAGTGCCTGAATGGCTTGTCATTTGGCGAGATCGATGGGGGATCACCTGCGGTTTGACAAGTTTCGAAAGGTGTCCGCAAGATGCTGCCCATGCCTGACGACGACACCGACGGACTGCCCGCCGAGGGCCGCCGCGCCCGGATGGCCGCGACGATCGCGGACCGGGGTTTCGCCAAGGTCACCGACCTGGCCGAGGCGTTCGGCATCTCGCGCGTGACGGTCCGGGCCGACCTGGAGGTGTTGGAGCGGCAGGGCCGGCTGCGCCGGGTCCGCGGCGGCGCGATGTTCACCGGCCGCGACCCCCGGGTGGAGCCGTCCTTCGAGGAGGCGCTGACCTCGGCGTCGCCCGCGAAGACGCTGATCGGGCGGGCGGCCGCGGCACTGGTATCGCCGTCCGAGAGCGTGGTGCTGGACGTGGGCACGACCACCACGTTCGTGGCACGGGCGCTGGTGGACCGCGAGGAACTGCGCGACCTCGTGGTGTTCACCAACGGGCTGACCATCGCCCTGGAACTGGAACGGGCGATCCCGCGGTTCTCGGTCGTGGTCACCGGCGGCACGCTGCGGCCGTTGCAGCACTCGCTGATCAATCCGCTCGGCGACCACATCCTGGAGCGGATCCACGCCGACACGGTCTTCATCGGCTGCAACGGCGTGCATCCCACCGGCGGCATCACCAACGTGAACCTGCCCGAGGCCGAGGCCAAACGCGCGATGTTGCGGGCCGCGGGTCGCCGGGTCGTGGTCGCGGACGGCTCGAAGCTGGGCCGGGTCGAACTCGCCGAGGTGTGCCCGCTGGCGGACATCGACCTGCTGATCACGAGCGGCGCGGCCGACCCGGAGGCGCTCGACGCGCTGCGCGACGCGGGACTGGAGATCCTGGTCGCGGAGTAGGCGGGCACGCGGAAGTGAGTAGTTGTACGGATGTTCGCGTCGGACCCGCCGCCTAGCGTGACCCGCATGACCTACACGCCTCCCACGCCGGGCAGCAACGGCGAAGGCTTCGCCCGCGCGGCGGCGTTCGTCGTCGGCCTGTTCCTCTTCGTCGTGGTCGCGATGGTCGACCTGTTCATCCTGATCGGCTTCGGCGGCGCCACCGAGTCCTGCGCCAACCAGACGTGCCGCGACTGGTACGGCACCCGACTTCCCTGGGTCTTCGGCCTGTTCGCGCTCAGCTTCGTGACGGCCCTGATCGCCCTGGTCCGCCGTCCCCGCCGACCCGGCGGCCGTCGCGTCGCGATCACCCTGCCGCTGTCCCTCGCCGCCATCGCGCTCCAGGCCACCGCCTTCGCCCTGAGCCAGAACGGCCCGGCGGCCTGAGCGGCCCGTCCGGCCGTGTCGCGCACGCTCCGGGCCGGTGTGTTTTCGGCCGGCGGCCCACGCCGCGCAAAGAGCGTGAAGAGGTCATATCGGCGCGCGGGTTCGGTGCCGCACGTGTCCCGTCACCGCTCGCGCAAGCCTGGTCACGGTCGGGCACCATCGGCCCGCCGAGGGCCTGTGCCGAAGCGGTTCGGCACGGCACGGCATGCCCGAGCAAGGGGCTGACCTGCGCGGACGCCGCCCGGGGGTGCGGGCGGCGGACGGCGGCGTGGCTGTGCCCCCGGCAGGACTCGAACCTGCGACCAAGTGCTTAGAAGGCACCTGCTCTGTCCACTGAGCTACGAGGGCGTGGGCGAATCAGGATCTTGCACTGGATCCGGTCGCGGCACAACAGAATAGGGCCGTGTGCATGCCTCACCGACGTTCCGGCGGTCACCGTTACCTGATCAGACGCAGTTGGCGGCCAGAATGTGATCAGAGAAGGGCCGAATCGGGCAGAGGGAGGCGCAGTGGGTCCCACAAGGACTGTACTTGTCGGCTACGGCGTAGGGGGCTCGGCCTTCCACGCACCCGTCATCGAGGCCACGGAGGGGCTGGAGCTGGCCGCCGTGGTGACCGGGAATCCGGAGCGGCGGTCGGCGGCGCGCGAGCGGCATCCGCAGGCCGAGGTGATCGGGACGACCGACGAGATGTTCGCTCGCGCGGGTGACTTCGACCTCGTGGTGATCACCGTGCCGAACCGGTTCCACGTGCCGCTGGCGGAGCGTGCGCTGGAGGCCGGGCTGCACGTGGTGGTGGACAAGCCGTTCGCGGGGACCGCCGCCGAGGGGCGGGCGCTGGCCGCGACGGCGGCGCGGTGCGAGCGGGTGCTGGGGGTGTACCAGAACCGTCGGTTCGACGGCGACTTCCGGACCGTGCGGCGGTTGGTCGAGGAGGGGCGGCTCGGTGAGGTGTACCGCTTCGAGTCGCGGTTCGAGCGGTGGCGTCCGCAGGTGCGCGCCTCGGGGTGGAAGGAGCAGGCCGACCCGGCGGCGCTGGGCGGGATCCTGTACGACCTCGGGACCCATCTGATCGACCAGGCGGTGACGCTGTTCGGGCGACCCACCCACGTGTACGCCGAGTTGCCCGCCCGGCGGTCAGGGGCGCTCGTGGACGACGACTCGTTCGTGGCGCTCACCCACGCGGGCGGGGTGCGATCGCACCTGTGGATGAGCGCGACGGCGGCCGACCTCGGACCGCGCTTTCGGGTGCTCGGTGCGAAGGCGTCGTACGTGAAGTTCGGGATGGACCCGCAGGAGGAACTGCTGCGCGCCGGGGCCGAGGTCAAGACGCCCGGGTGGGGGACCGAGCCGCCGACGGCGTGGGGAAGGCTCGGTACGCCCGGGGACACCGTGCCGGTGGAGACCGAGCCGGGTGCCTATCAGGACTACTACGCCGCGTTCGCGCGCGCCGTGCGGGGCGAGGGCGCGCCGCCGGTGGCGATCGAGGAGGCGGTGGCCGTCCTGGAGACGATCGAGGCGGCGCGGCGGTCCTCCGCCGACGGGGTGACCGTCGCGTTGTAACCGCGGCGGCACGTTGAGAATGCGGACAATTCGGGCACTGTTCGCCCGTGGTGATCATGGGAAGCGACACCCTGTCCGCAGCCCTCGCCGACCTGCGGGACAAGGTCGTGGCGACGTGCTTCCCGCTCGACCTGCCCGGCGCCGTGCAGGCGCGGTTGGCCCGTCGCGAGTTGATCGACCAACTCGGCGACTACGTGCTGCCCCGGCTCGCGGTGCCGCGCGCGCCGCTGCTCGCGGTGGTCGGCGGGTCCACCGGCGCGGGTCGGTCCACCCTGGTGAACGCCCTGGTCGGGCGCGAGATCACGGTGGCCGGCTCGCTCCGGCCGACCACCCGGGTGCCGGTCCTGGTGTGTCGGTCGGGGGACCGGCACTGGTTCGCCGCCGAACCCGGGATCGACCTGAGGCTGGACGAGCGGGTGCCGCCCGGGATGGCGCTGCTGGACGTGCCCGACATCGACTCGGTCCGCGCCGACAACCGGCGGATCGCGGTTCGCCTGCTCGGGGCCGCCGACCTGTGGATCTTCGTCACCACCGCGTCGCGCTACGCCGACGCCGCGCCGTGGCACCTGCTCCGGCTCGCGCGCGATCGCAACACCCGTCTGGCGATCGTGGTGAACCGGGTGCCGGCGGAGGTACTGGACGAGGTCCGGCCCGACTTCGTCCGGCTGTTGCGGCACGCCGGGTTGGGCGACGTGCCGCTGTACCCGATCGTGGAGACCGAGCAGGGGGCCGGGTTGCCCGAGCGCAACGTGGTGCCGATCCGCACGTGGCTCGCCGAGCGCGGCGCGGATCCGGACGCGCGGGCCGCGGTGGTCCGGCGCACCCTGGGCGGGCTGTTGCACAGCCTGGATCGGCGCGTGCCGCCGCTCGCGCAGGCGGCGGGGCGGCAGTACGAGGCGGCCGGGCGGACGCGCGAGTGCGTGGATCGGGCGTACGCGGCGACCTCGCGATGGGCGCTTCGGGCGCTCGACGACGGGTCGTTGTTGCGCGGCGCGGCGGCGGGACGCTGGTACGAGGGGGACGAGGCGGGGGCCGCGCGGGCGGTCGTGGAGAGCCTGGACGCGCTGGTGGCGGACGCGTTCGCGCGGGGCGCCGAGCGGTCGGCGGGGTGCCTGCCGCGCGACGGGGTCCGTCGGCTCGGGCCCGGGCCGCTCGCGTGGCCGGACCGGGGCGAGCCGCTCGCGCTGATCGCCGCGGTCGGCGGGGCCGCGCTCGGGCCCGGAATCGGCCGCGAGGCGGCGGGGCGGCTCGGCGTCCGGATCGGATCCGAGCCGGCCGCGCGGCTGATCACGGACCTCGCTCGTGAACTGCGCGCGGTGGTCGCGGCGGCGCTGGACGGTGAGCGCGCGCGGCGGGTGGCGGCGGTGGCGCTCCTGCCCGCCCGGGCCGACGCCGGGTTGATCGAGGCGCTCGACGCGGTGCGGAGGAGCGCGTGAGGGGCGGCGGGGTGCGGTCCGGGTGCGGGCGGGGGCTTCGTACCGCTCTCGCGCGGGAGCCGGGTCGTACGCGGTGCGGCGGGCCGGCTCGGGTGGGCCGCGGCGAGGCGCGGGTCGGGGTGCGCCGCCGCGAGACGCGGGTCGGGGTGCGGCCCGGTTCCGTGCGGAGGCTCGGGTGACCGCCGGTGGGCAGGACGTCGATCGGTTCGCCGTGCGTCGGGCCCGGCACGCGATCGGGACCGAGGAGGCGGAGCGACTGATGGCTCGGCTGGCCGCGCTCGATCGCACCGCCGCGCTGGCCCGGGATCGGCTGCCCGGCACCGACCTCGCCTTGATCGAGGACCTGCTCGGCCATGCCGAGACCCGGTTGGGTACGGCCACGTGGCACACCGTGGTCGCGCTCGCGGGCGCCACCGGCGGCGGCAAGTCGTCGTTGTTCAACGTGCTCACCGGGCTGCGGCTGGCGGACACCGGCGCTCGGCGGCCGACCACCCGGACCACGCTGGCGTGCGCGTGGGATCCCGAGGGCGCGGCGCCGCTGCTGGACCTGCTCGGGATCGAGCCGGCGCACCGGGTGGCCCGGCACGGCTCGTTGGACGCGCGCCGAGGCGGCGGGATGCCGGCCGGCCTGGTGCTGCTCGACCTGCCCGATCACGACTCGATCGACCTCGCGCACCGGGCGGAGGTGGACGCGGTCGTGGCGGTCGCGGATCACATCGTGTGGGTGCTCGATCCGCAGAAGTACGCCGACGCGATCGTGCACGACCGCTATCTGCGGCCGTTGCGGCACCACGGGCCCGGCATGACGGTGGTGCTCAACCACGCGGACCGGCTGCCGGCGGGGGACCTCGCGGCCTGCCTGACCGACGTGCGGGCGCTGTTGGCGGCCGACGGGCTCGCCGAGGTCCGGGTGCTGGCGACGTCGCCGGAGACCGGGATCGGGATCGCCGAGCTGCGCCGGGTGGTGGTGGCCGCGGCCGGTCCCGGCGAGGCTTCGGTGACCCGGCTGGCCGCGGATCTGGACACGTTGACCGAACGCCTCGATCCGTACTTCGCCGGTGCGGCGCCCGGCGTGGACGCGTTCACCGCCGAGGACCGCGACGCGCTCGTGGACGGGTTGTGCGACGCGGCCGGGGTGGCGGTTCTCGCGGCCGCCGCCGGGGAGGAGCCGCGGTTGCCGCGAGGGCCGCTGTCGGGTCGTCGGGTGCGGCGGCCGGCGACGCGGCCCGCGCCGGTCCAGATGCATCGGGCCGAGCGGGTGATCCGGCGGGCGGGGGCGACGTGGACGCGGGGGCTGCCCGCGCAGTGGGCGGGTGGCGTGCATCGGGTGTTGGCCGAGGGGTTGCGGAGGTTGTCGGACGAGGTGGACGCGGTGCTGACGGGGGCCGCGCCGGAGGCCGCTCCGCCGGCGCTCGGCGTGCGGGTCGCGGTGGGCGCGCAGTGGGTCGGGGTGATCGCGGTGGTGGCCGGCGTGGTCGGCGCGGGGTCGGCCCGGGCCGGGGGGCCGGTGGCGCGCGGGCTCGGGATGCCGGCCTCGTGGTGGGTGGTGGTGGCGGGGCTCGTGCTGGTGGTGGCGGGGGTGTGGTGCGCGCGCCGGGTGGCGCGGACGGCCGCGGATCGGCGGACGGCGGAGGTGGCGGCGGAGTTGCGGTCGCGGGTGGGGGAGGTGGCGGATCGGTTGCTGGTCGGGCCGGCGGAGGGGGAGTTGGCGCGGTATCGGGAGGCGCACGGGCATTTCGTGGCGGCTCGGGAGCCGATGCGGCGGGGGTGAGGGGCGGGGCGGGGGTGCGGCGGGGTGCGGCGGGGACTGTGTCACCCATGGGGGTGACGGGTGGCGGGGCGTCCCTCACGTGGGTGACGTGGTGTCGTGCACAGGGGGCGCGTTGTCCACAGCCCGTCCCGGCCCGTCGCCGGTCGACCGCCGCGTGCCGGATCGTCGAGGGCGGACGGCGATGTCGCGGGGCACGCCGTGACCCGCGGCGACACAGGAGGCAAGCGTGGACACGTACGTGACGGTGATCGGCAACGCCGCGAGCGATGTCCGGGTCCAGATGACCCAGGCGGGTGTGCCCCTGGCCCGCTTCCGGATGGCGGTGTCGCCCAGGCGCTTCGATCGGGAGACGGGGACGTGGGTGTCGGGGGACGCGTCCTTCTACACGGTCGTGTGCTTTCGGGGCCTGGCGGAGAACGTGACGAGTTCGATCGACAAGGGCGACCCGCTGGTGGTCACGGGTCGGCTGCGGGTGCGCGAGTGGGAGCGCGAGGGGCGGTGGTGGACCGTCACCGAGATCGACGCGTCCTCGGTGGGACACGACCTCGCCCGCGGGGTCGCGGAGTTTCGGCGGGTGGGTCGGCCCGCGCGCCTGTCGGTCGTGGCGGACGGCGTCGCGACGGGTTCGGCGGCCGAGCAGGGCACCCTCGCGATCGGGGCCGAGTCCGGATCCGTCGGCACGGAGGAGGCCGCGTGAATTGTCCCGGCGGATGATCGCGTGTTCGGGAAAGCCATTCATTGTTGATGGCGGAGATAATTCAAGGCGGTTTCGGGAACGAATCTGGAACAGAATTGTGACGACTCGCGGCAGGTGCGATCCGCGCCAAACCGGACCAACCGCCGCATGCCCCTCAACCGGTGGGGTGGGAGAGTGGAAAAAGCCGGATCGTGGGGGCGAATAGCGCCCGAGAAAAGGCATTGGTCACGGAAAGGACCGATTCGGTCGGTTGTGAACCTTGACAAATCAATAGCGGATGAGATGGCCCTGATCAGCGCCTATGCGGCTTGCCATACCCCATAGGCGGCTATATCCGTCGAAGACTTGTCGACTTCCCGATATGCGAATTGACATCCTCGACGTGGATCTTCTCCCGAGGTAAAGAACGTGAAACAAATGAGTACCCCGGGTCGCGAGAGGTGGCCCGACTGCTCATACCATTCAACGGTTCTTTACTCGCGCCCCGCTCGGGGGAACCATGCGCCGCGCGAGTCGGCATACATTTTCGAGGGGACCACCACATGTTCCGTACACCGGGACGGACGGCCACCCGCTTGTCGGCCATGGTCATTGCCGGCGGCTTGGCGGCGGCCGGCGTGATCGGTTTCGCGGGTGCGGCCAGTGCGGAAGGCGCCAAGGGCGTCTACAAGGGCGGCGATGTCGGTGCGGACATCTACCTGCAGGGCAAGGACAAGTCGCAGCGCGCCTCGATCCTGAAGCTCGAGGTCGACGGCAAGATCCTGCGTACCTACTGCATCGACTTCCACACCCTCGTTCGTGACGAGGCGAAGTACGACGAGTCGGGCTGGAAGGAGACCTCCTTCGGCACCAAGGCCGACAAGGCCAAGGTCAAGTGGGTGCTCCTGAACTCCTTCCCGACGGTGGACCTGGGGGCCGTTCGCGCGAAGGTCGGCGCTCCGGAGCTGACCGAGGGCGAGGCCGCCGCCGCCACGCAGGCCGCCATCTGGCACTTCACCGACGGCCAGAAGCTGGACGAGGGCAAGAAGAACGACGGCGACATCGTCAAGCTCTACAAGTACCTGGTCGGCGACGCCAACAAGGGCGACGTCACCGAGCCCCCCGTCTCGCTCTCGGTGACCCCGGGCGAGAAGGCCGGCAAGATCAACGACAAGCCCGGCATCGGCCCGTTCGAGGTCAAGACCAACGCCGAGGGCAAGTCGATCAACGCCAAGCTGCTCGAGGGCGACGCCGACGCCAAGGCCACCCTGGTGGACGCCGACGGCAAGGCGGTCGACAAGGTCGGCAACGGCGACAAGCTTTACGTGAACGCCTCCAAGGCCACCAAGGCCGGCAGCCAGACCTTCCAGGTCTCCGGTGAGTCGACCGTGCAGGCGGGTCGGGTCTTCCAGGGCGTCAACAAGGACGGGTCGACCAGCCAGCTCCTGATCGTCGCCGACAAGCAGAAGGTGCAGACCTCCGACAAGGCGATCGCCAAGTGGGGCAACCCCGGCAAGGGCCCGCTCCCGGAGATCAACGCCACCAAGGACTGCGTCGACGGCGGCGTGAAGGTCACCGTCAAGAACACCGGTGACGAGTCGTACAAGTTCAAGCTCGACGGCAAGGAAACCACCGTCGAGGCCGGCAAGTCGGTCGACCAGGTCGTCAAGGTCGCCGAAGACCAGGCCTACAAGATCACCATCGTGGGCCCCGACGGCAAGACCGCCAAGGAGTTCACCGGCACGCTCGACTGCAAGACCGCCGGCGCCACCGAAGGTGTCACCGGCGGTACCTCGGGCGGCAGCACCGGCGGGACGCCGGCTCCGGTGAACCCGAAGGGTCCGGACCTGGCCGCCACCGGTAGCGACAGCAGCAACACCCCCGTGATCCTGGGCGGCGCCGGTGCGCTCCTGCTCGCGGGTGGCGGTCTGGTGTTCTACATGCGCCGCCGCAACAACGGCTCGGACGGCGTCGCCGCCTGATTCGGGCGCCGCTGATCGAACCACACCGATAACCGTCGGGCCCCGACGCGCAGCCGGCGCGTCGGGGCCCGACGTCGTCCCCGGCACCACCGTCGCCTGCCGCCCGGCGTTCGAGGACGAGTGGCCCGCCTGCCCGGCCGACGAGTCCCGCGGCCGACGATCGCGCGGCCCGGCGCCGAAATCCCGCGACGCGGCGCCGAGGATCGCGCGCCCTTCGGGCACCCATGCACGGGCACTGCCCGGCAGACCATAGGCTTGGACGCATGGCTGAGTACATCTACACCATGCGCAAGGCGCGTAAAGCGCACGGCGACAAGGTGATCCTCGACGACGTGACGCTCAGCTTCCTGCCGGGAGCCAAGATCGGCGTCGTCGGCCCGAACGGCGCGGGTAAGTCGACCGTTCTGAAGATCATGGCCGGGCTGGAACAGCCGTCCAACGGCGACGCGTTTCTGTCCCCCGGCTACACCGTCGGCATCCTGCTGCAAGAGCCTCCCCTGGACGAGTCCAAGACCGTCCTGGAGAACGTCGAGGACGGCGTCAAGGAGATCAAGGGCAAGCTGGACCGGTTCAACGCCATCGCCGAGGAGATGGCGACCAACTACACCGACGAGCTGATGGCCGAGATGGGCGAGCTGCAGGACCAGCTCGACCACGCGAACGCCTGGGAGCTCGACTCGCAGCTCGAACAGGCCATGGACGCGCTGGGCTGCCCGCCCGGCGACTGGCCGATCGTGAACCTCTCCGGTGGCGAGAAGCGCCGCGTGGCGTTGTGCAAGCTGCTCCTCGAAGCGCCCGACCTGCTCCTCCTGGACGAGCCGACCAACCACCTCGACGCGGAGAGCGTGCAGTGGCTGGAGCAGCACCTGGAGAAGTACGCCGGCACCGTCGTCGCGGTCACCCACGACCGGTACTTCCTGAACAACGTCGCCCAGTGGATCTGTGAGGTCGACCGCGGTCGGCTGCACCCCTACGAGGGCAACTACTCCACCTACCTGGACACCAAGGCCACCCGCCTGAAGGTCGAAGGGCAAAAGGACGCCAAGCGGCAGAAGCGGCTCAAGGACGAGCTCGAGTGGGTGCGCTCCAACGCGAAGGGCCGCCAGGTCAAGAGCAAGGCGCGCCTGGCCCGCTACGAGGAGATGGCCGCCGAGGCGGACAAGATGCGGAAGCTGGACTTCGAGGAGATCCAGATCCCGCCGGGTCCGCGCCTGGGTAACGTCGTGGTCGAGGTGGACCACCTCAGCAAGGGCTTCGACGAGAAGCTGCTGATCGACGACCTGTCCTTCACGCTGCCGCGCAACGGCATCGTGGGCATCATCGGTCCGAACGGCGCGGGCAAGACCACGCTGTTCAAGATGCTGATCGACGCCGAGACGCCGGACTCGGGCGACATCAAGGTCGGCGAGACCGTCAAGGTCTCCTACGTCGACCAGTCGCGCGGCGGCCTGGACCCGAAGAAGAACCTGTGGGAGGTCGTCTCCGACGGCCTGGACTACATCAAGGTCGGCAACGTCGAGGTGCCGTCCCGGGCCTACGTCAGCGCGTTCGGGTTCAAGGGCCCGGACCAGCAGAAGCCCACCGGCGTGCTCTCCGGCGGTGAGCGCAACCGCCTCAACCTGGCGTTGACGCTCAAGCAGGGCGGCAACCTGCTGCTGCTCGACGAACCGACCAACGACCTCGACGTCGAGACCCTGTCCAGCCTGGAGAACGCGCTCCTGGAGTTCCCGGGCTGCGCCGTGGTCGTCTCGCACGACCGCTGGTTCCTGGACCGGGTGACCACGCACATCCTCGCCTACGAGGGCGACTCGAAGTGGTTCTGGTTCGAGGGCAACTTCGAGTCGTACGAGAAGAACAAGATCGAGCGCCTGGGCGCCGACGCGGCCCGGCCGCATCGCGCGACGTACAAGAAGCTCAAGCGCAACTGACCCACCCGGTCGGCACGGCGTAACCGGTGGCCTGTCGTATGCCCGCATACGGCAGGCCACCGGCGTCCTTCGGCCGGTACGCGCTCGGGCGCCCGGGTCGCGTCGACACAGGAACAGAGAAGAGGACTGGCACGTGGCCAGGCACATCTACCAGGCGACGCTTCGGTGGTCCGACATGGACGCCTACCGGCACATCAACAATGTGCAGTACCTCCGCTACCTGGAGGAGGCGCGCGTGGACATGATGTTCACCCTCGGGCAACGCGAGGGGGCCAAGACGCTCTCCGAGGGCGTGGTGATCGCCCGGCACGAGATCGACTACAAACGACCGCTGGTGTGGCGTGCCGAGCCGGTGCGGGTGGAGACGTGGGTGACCCACATCGGCGCCGCCCGGTTCACGCTCGCCTACGAGGTCAAGGACGACGAGCAGGTGTACGCGACGGCGCTGTCCGTGCTGGTGCCCTATTCGCTGGACGAGCAGCGCCCCCGGCGGCTGACCGGGGAGGAGCGGGCCTACCTGGAGCGCTTCGTCGAACCGCAGGACGAGCCGGAGGGGCGGCGGGTCCGCCCATGACCGTGTTGCGCTTCGCCGATCCCGCCGCCGCCGCGGACCTGGGCGGCTACCTGAGCCGACTGTTGCGCTACGACCGCCGCGCGGTGGTGCGGGTGCGGGCCGAGGGCTCCGTGCTCGGTACGTTCGGCCACCCGCCGTTCGGCGAGGCCGCGTCGGGCGTGATCACGCTGCGCGCGAGCGAGTTGGCCGGGCCGGCGAGCGTGGACGCGACCGTGTCCGCGGGGCAACTCCTGGACGCGATCACCGACGACGCGAGCGTGAGTCTGCCGCCGTCGGTGACCGGTCCCGGGTGGGCCGGCCTGCTGCCGCCGCGCACCGGCTGGGAGCGGGTCGCCGAGCTCGCCGTGCTCGACCTGGCCCGCGAAGTGGCCGCCGGCGTCGCCGAGTTCCGAGCCCGCACCGAGTCCGGCCCGCCGCGCGCCGAACTCGACCGGATCGCCGCCGACATCTGGACCCGACCGATGACCGGCCGGCTCCCGCTGCGTGCCGCGCACGCCGCCCAGTCGTTCGGCTTCCTGGGCCCGCCCGACCCCGAGGGGCGGGCGGCGGTCCTCGCCTGCGGCGCCTGGCTGCGCCTGGAGGCCCGCTACGGCTCGGTCTCCGTCCGCCGGGAAGGCGCCCCGGGCATCCTCTTCACCCGCTGACGCCGCTTTGGGCCGGGCCCTCGACCTACCCGAGGCGCCCGTCCCGGTCGGTCCGCGCGCGTCGGCCCACTCGCCCCGACCGGCCGCCCGCGGCCGGCCGAGACCGCGGTTCGGGGCGAACCGACGTCGCACCGGCGTCCCCTGACGTCTCGTCAGGTTTTCTTGACGCTCCGTCATGTTCGGCGACGTGGTGTGTCGATCTTTGTCTCGGGAGACACATACCGGCGTTGTGTGACCAGCGTTGTTCGTGGCGAGGGGACCGGACCATGGAGCGCGTCAAGGCGATGGCCGCTTGGCCCTGTGGGCGGCGATCCAAGTGGGTTGTGCTGATCGTGTGGGTGGCACTGCTGGTCGGGGCGTTCCCGCTCGCCGGCAAGCTGCCGGACGTCGAGCGCAACGAGGCGTCCGCGTGGCTGCCGGGGGCGGCCGAGTCGACCAAGGTGATCAAGCTGCAGAGTCGGCTCCAGGACGTCGACACGGTCACCGCGGTCGTCGTCTACGAGCGCACCGCGGGGCTGAGCGAGCCCGACCGCGCCGCGATCCTGGCGCAGACCGAGCGGATCCGAAAGACCCCGGGCGTCGTCGGGCCGATCGCGGATCCGACCTTCGAGCCCGGCGGCCGGGCGGCCCAGGTGCTGGCACCGATCGAAATGGACCCGAAGGTCGGCTGGAGCGAGTTCATCGACGTCGTCGACGACGTGGACACGATCACCGAGGGGTCGCCGCCGGGGTTGCGCGCCTACGTGACCGGCCCGGCCGGGATCGGCGCGGACCAGGGCAAGGCGTTCGAGGGCATCGACGGCGTACTGCTGTACAGCGCGCTCGCCGTGGTGATCGTGCTGCTCCTGCTCACCTACCGCAGCCCCGTCCTGTGGTTGCTGCCGGTGCTCACCGTGGTGGCGGCGCTGTTCGGCGCGCAGGCCTTCGTCTACCTGTTCGCCAAGCACGACGTGGTCGTGGTCAACGCCCGGAGCGCGGCCATCCTGACCGTGTTGATCTTCGGGGCGGGCACCGACTACGCCCTGCTCCTGGTCGCGCGCTATCGCGAGGAGTTGCGCCGCTACCAGGACCGGCACGAGGCGATGGCCCACGCGCTGCTGCGCGCCGGGCCCGCGCTGCTCGCCAGCGCCGCGACCGTCGGCGTGGGCATGTTGTGCCTGTTGGCCGCGCGGATGAACTCGACCTCGGGGCTCGGTCCGGTGTGCGCCCTGGGCATCCTGGTCGGCCTGGTCGCGATGGTCACGCTGTTGCCCGCCCTGCTGGTGATCTGCGGGCGATGGGTGTTCTGGCCGGTCCGCCCCGGGCACGGCACCGCCGACCCGGCCGCCACCGGCATGTGGGCCCGGATGGGCACCGGGATCGCCCGCCGGCCGCGGATCGTGTGGATCGGCACGAGCCTCGCGCTGGCCGCTCTCTCGCTCGGCCTGTTCGCGCTCGAGGCCGACGGGCTCAGCAACAAGGACACCTTCATCGGGCACCCGGAGTCGATCAAGGGCGCCGAGGTCGCCGCCCGCTACTTCCCGCAGGGCTCGGGCGCCCCGGTCGTGGTGATCGCCCGCGAACCGGCGGCCGGCGCGGTGGTCGCGGCGCTGTCCACCGACCCGGGGGTGCTGCCCGCGCACCAGGTCCGGGCCCGGAACGGGCTCGTGGAGATCGACGCCACGCTCAAGGACGGCGCGGACAGTACCGCCGCGCAACGCACGGTCGAGCGGCTGCGCGACCTGGCACACGCCGTACCGGACGCGGCGGCCGAGGTCGGCGGCACCACCGCGGTGAACATCGACATCGCCCGGGCCCAGCGGTACGACGACAAGTGGATCATCCCGCTCGTGCTCCTGGCCGTCCTGGTGATCCTGGCGCTGCTGCTGCGCGCGGTGGCCGCGCCGGTGATCCTGGTGGCCACCGTGGTGTTGTCCTTCGCCGCGGCGCTCGGGGCCAGTGCGCTGGTGTTCGAGTACGTCTTCGGCTTCGCCGGCGCCGACACGTCGTTGCCGCTGTTCGTGTTCGTCTTCCTGGTCGCGCTCGGGATCGACTACAACATCTTCCTGATGACCCGCGTGCGCGAGGAGACCGCCCGGCACGGCGCGCGGCCGGGGGCGTTGATCGGGCTGCGCGCCACCGGCGGCGTGATCACCTCGGCGGGCCTGGTGCTGGCGAGCACGTTCGGCGTCCTGGGCACGCTGCCGGTGGTCACGTTCGCCGAGATCGGCTTCGCGGTCGCGCTCGGCGTGCTCCTGGACAGCATCGTGGTCCGCTCGATCCTGGTCACCGCGCTCACCCTGGACGTGGGCCGGGTGATGTGGTGGCCCAGCGTGCTGTACCGGCACCCGGTGCGGGAGTCCGAACCCGATCAGTCCCCGTCCGACCACCACACCGCGGTGTCCGGCGGCAGCACGAGCTGATCACCCTCGCCCGATTCCACCGGCCGGAGGCGAGCAGCGCCGAGCGGGCGAAGACCGGATCCCGGCGCGCCGCGGCGGGCAGGTCCTCGACCTCGGGCAGGCCCGACTCCTCGCCCCGGTAGAGGTGGACCGAACCGGTGCGCTCTCGCACGAGGTGTGGTTGGGCACCACGTCCACCACGTCCACCACGTCCACCACGACCTTCAGGCCGAGTTCGTGCGCGCGCTCGAAGACCCGGTCCGGTCGTCGAGGGTGCCGAACAGCGGGTCCACGTCCCGCGGATCGTGGCTGTCGCCCCGTCAGTCCAGCCGGTTCACCATCGACTGCGCGGCGTAGACCAGGTAGTCCCACAGGGTGTTCTCCTGCTCGGCCGGCAACGCGATGTCCTCCACGGCCGCCCGCATGTGCCGCAGCCACGCGTCACGGGCCTCCTCGGTCACCGCGAACGGCGCGTGCCGCATCCGCAACCTCGGGTGCCCGCGCTGGTCGCTGTAGGTGCGTGGACCGCCCCAGTACTGCACCAGGAACATCCGCAGCCGGTCCTCGGCACCGTCGAGGTCCTCCTCCGGATACATCGGGCGCAGCAGGGGATCCTCGCGCACGCCCTGGTAGAAGCGGTGCACGAGCTTGACGAACGTCTCCTCGCCGCCCACGGCTTCGTAGAGACTCGGTTCCGGCTCTCGCATCTCGGTCACCGTTCCATCCTCCCAGATGGCCCGGCGGGCCGGGCGGGCTCAGCCCGATCGTTCCGCGGCCCGGGCGATGCCCCGGCGCATGCCGCCGAAGACGACGCCGTGGAAGGGGAACACCGCCCACCAGTACACGTGCCCGAGCAGGCCCCGGGGGTGGAACAGCGCACGCTGGCGATAGTGCGTGCGGCCGTCCCGGCTACCGACGGTGAACTCCAGCCAGGCCAGTCCCGGCAGCCGCATCTCCGCGCGCAGCCGGAGCAGCTCACCGGGCACCACCTCCTCGACCCGCCAGAAGTCCAGCGAGTCGCCGACCCGCAGGCGGTGCGGATCCCGGCGCCCGCGGCGCAGCCCGACCCCGCCCGCGATCCGGTCCAGCGCACCGCGTACCGACCAGGCCAGCGGCCACGAGTGCCAGCCGTTGTCGCCGCCGATGCCCTCGATCACCCGCCACACGGCCGCCGGGGAGGCGGCCGGCTCCGCCTCGCGGACGTCCTCGTACAGCGAACCACCGGACCAGTCCGGGTCGGTGGGCAGCGGATCGCTCGGCGCACCGGCCAGGCCCGCCGAGGACCAGCGGGTGGCCACGTCCGCGTCGCGGATGCGCTTGAGGGCCAGTTCGAGCGCGCGGTCGAAGCCGGTCAAGCCGTCCGGCGGGTCCGGGATCCAGCGTGCGATGTCGTGCTCGTGGCAGATCACCTCGCTGCGCAGCGACTCCACCAGCGGTCGGGCCAGGGCGCCGGGCACCGGTGTGATCAGGCCCACCCAGTGACTGGACAACGACGGCGTGAGCATCGGCACCGGCAACACGTGCCGCCGGGGCAGGCCCGCCACCGCCGCGTAGCGCTGCATCATCCGCTCGTAGGTCAGCACGTCGGGCCCGCCGACGTCGAAGGCGCGGTCCACCTCCGGCGGCAGCTCGGCGCATCCGACCAGGTAGTGCAGGACGTCGCGGACCGCGATCGGCTGGATCCGCGAGGTGACCCAGCGCGGGGTGACCATCACCGGCAGCCGCTCGGTGAGATGGCGCAACATCTCGAAGGAGGCCGACCCCGAGCCGATGATCACCGCCGCGCGCAGCACCACCGCGGGCACCGAGGACGCGAGCAGGATCTCGCCGACCTCGGCGCGCGAGCGCAGGTGCGGCGAGGAGTCGCGGGCGGCGGACCCGGCGGCCGGGCCCAGCCCGCCGAGGTAGACCAACCGGCCCACGCCCGCGTCCTCGGCCGCGGCGGCGAAGGTGCGCGCACTCTCGCGATCGGTGTCGGCGAAGCGCGGTCCGCTGCCGAGCGCGTGGATCAGGTAGTACGCGACGTCCACGCCGTCGAGGGCGCGGCGCACCGCGGCCGGATCGAGCACGTCGGCGCGGACGATCTCGACCCGGTCCGCCCACGGGTGATCACGCAGCTTGTCCGGGGTTCGCGCCATGCAGCGGACGCGGTAGCCGGCCGCGAGCAGTTCGGGCACCAGCCGGCCACCGAGGTAGCCGGTGGCGCCGGTGACCAGACACAAGAGGGAGTCCACCCGGCCCAGTCTCGGGGACGGCACGCGCGGATCCGGTGTGGACGCGCCCGAGGGCAACCCGTTCGGTCCGCCGGACGGGCCGGCGGCAACCCGTTCGCGGGCGGGCCCGGCACCTACCCGCGCCCGCCGTGCGGCCCGGCGAGCATTCGTGCGTGCCCGTCGTCCCCGGCGACCACGCGCCCGCGCCCGCCGTCTTCGGCGAGCATCCCGTCCCTGCCCGCCATCTGCGGGACCACCCGCCCGTGCCCGCCGTCCGGCCCTGGTTCAGGAGCCCGGCGCGCCCGGCGCCTGCGGTGTCGGCGGGGCCGGCGGCGGATTCACCGGAACCGGTGCCGGCTCGGCCGGGGCGGGCGCCGGGCCGTCCTCCGTGCCGGGTCCCGTCGCGCTCGCGATCGGCTCGCTGATCCGGATGCCCGCGTCGTCGAACGCGCGCTTGAGTCGGCCGCGCAGCTCACGCGCGACCGGCAACTCCTGGCCCGGCATGGTCTTGATCTGGACTTGGAGGACCACCGAGTCGGCGGTCACCGACTCCATCCCGACCACGTTCGCCGAGCCCCACACGCGCTCGTTCCACGGCTCCACCTCGGCCAGCGCCTCGGCGGTGGAGGCGATCACCGCGCGCACCTTGTCCACGTCCTCGTGGTAGCCGACCTGGACGTCCACCTTGGCGGTGCCCCAGCCCTGGCTCTTGTTGCCGATCCGCTTGATCTCGCCGTTGCGGATGTACCAGACGGTGCCGTCCACGTCGCGCAGCTTGGTGATCCGCAGGCCCACCTCGACCACGGTGCCGGTCGCGGGGCCCGCGTCGACCAGGTCGCCCACGCCGTACTGGTCCTCCAGGATCATGAACATCCCGGACAGGAAGTCGGTGACCAGGTTGCGCGCGCCGAAGCCCAGCGCGATGCCGGCGATGCCCGCGCTGGCCAGCAGCGGCGCGAGGTTGACCTTGAACTCGCCGAGCACCATCAGCCCGGCGATGCCCAGGATCACGAACGACGCGGTGCTGCGCAGCACCGAGCCGACCGTCTCGGCGCGCTGGCGGCGCCGCTCGGCGTTCAACAGGAAGCCGGTCACCGGCCGCCCGCTGCTGTCGGTGCCGCTGTTGGCCATCCGGCCGACCAGTTGGGTGATCAATTTCCTGGTCACCGCGCGCAGGATCAGCGCGATCAGGATGATCACCAGGATCCGGATCGGCGTCACCACGAGGGACTCGCCGTGCCGGTCGAACCAGGACGACACCTTGCCGTCGCTCTTGGCGACGTCGTACGACAGCAGGATTCCGGGGACGGGCGCGGACACGTACGAGACCTTTCGGACGACGAGCGGGAGACACTGCCCCCGCGACGGGGGATCGGCTCCCCACAGTAGCCACGAGGCCGGAGGCGCTCGTGCGATACCTCTTGTTCGTACCTTCTGTCGTTGATCACGGTTATCTCACCGAATCCCCACCTCTGCCGTCTTCGTCCGTGCGCGCGTTCAGATCCAGACCGGTCCGGTCGGCCAGGAAGGACAGGGTGTCCACGGTGAGTTCGACCGTGCGCGAGACCGAACGGGCCGCGTGGCCGACCTCGGCCTCGGCGCGCAGCAGCACCGGGTGCCCGCTCGCGCTCGCGTCCTGCAGGGCCGCGCACATCTTGCGCGCGTGCAGCGGGTCGACCCGACTGTCGCCGTCGAACACGGTGAACAGCACCGCCGGGTAGTGCACGCCCGCGCGCACGTGGTGATAGGGCGAGTAGCCGAGCAGCCAGTCCAGTTCCTCGGCCACCTCGGCGCTGCCGTATTCGTCGGACCACAACCGGCCGAGCCCGAACCGCTCGTAGCGGACCATGTCCAGGAGCGGCATCGAGCAGGCCACGGCGGCGTACAACCGCGGCCGCTGGGTCAGCGCGGCGCCCACCAGCAGCCCGCCGTTGGAGCCGCCGGACGCGGCCAGTCGGTCGGGCGCGCTCCAGCCCCGGGCGGTCAGGTGCTCCGCGGCGGCGTGGAAATCGTCGAACACGCGTTGCTTGTGCCCACGCATGCCCGCACGATGCCACTCCTCGCCCTCTTCGGCGCCGCCGCGCAGATTCGCGATCGCGTACACGCCGCCGGCCTCCACCCAGGCGAGCGCGCCCGCCGAGTAGGCCGGGCCGAGCGAGATGCCGAAGCCGCCGTAGCCGTACAACACGGCGGGTCGGGGCCGGTCCGGCTCGGCGGTCGGCGCGATCACGAACATCCGCACCTCGGTGCCGTCCGCCGACCGGTAGCACTCCTGGCGCACGTGCACGTGCGGCAGTGTCGCGGTGCCCGGTGCGGTGGCCCATGTGTCGACCGCGCCGGTGCGCGCGTCGTAGCGCAGCACCGCCGACGGCGCGGTGTAGTCCGACCAGCCGAACCACGCCTCGTGCCCGCCCTCGGGGTGCTCGGCCAGACCGCCGATCGAACCGGGCGAGCCGGCGGGTGTCGCCGGCCGGGCCAGCACCTCGCCGGTGGCCAGGTCGCACACGGTCAACTCGCCCACCGCGTGCCGGGTCCGGGTGACCAGCAGCGTCGGCGTGGGCGCGTGCGGGCCGTCCAGGATCGCGAAGCCGGTCAACACCGCGTCCGGTTCCTCCGCGACCAGATCGCGCCAGCCCTCGGGCCCGGGCGCCGCCGGGTCGGCCACACACAGCCGACCGCGCGGCGCGGCCAGGTCGGTGAACACGTACAACCGCCCGTCCCGGCCCACCCGCACACCGGTGAGCGCGTCCAGCCCCACCGCCACCGGCCGCAGCACCGGCCGCTCCGGCGAACCCGCGCGCAGGTCGGCCAGCCACAGGTCGTTGCGCGGCGCGGTGCCGAGCGACGCGGACACGGTGAGCCAGCGGCCGTCCCGGCTGACCCCGACGCCGAAGTAGGTGGCCGGCTCGGTGCCCGCGCCGAACACCTCGACGTCCGCGGCCGGGTCGGTGCCGACCCGGTGCAGGTACACCCGGCGGTGGTACTGCTCCTCGCCCGCGGGCACCTGCTCCGCCGGCAGCCGGCGCACCAGATAGAAGGCGTCGCCGCCCGGGAGCCAGGCGATCGAGGTGTCGCGCACCCGTTCGATCGGACCCTCGATCCGGGCGCCGGTGCGCACGTCGAGCACGTACAGGCGGGATTCCTCGTCGCCGCCGGTGGAGAGCAGGTAGGCGAGTCGGTCGCCCTCGTCCGAGGGCACCCACTGGTCGAGGGTGGTGGTGCCGGTCGGGTCGATCGCGATCGGATCCACCAGCGCCCGTTCGGCGCCGTCCGGTTCGACCACGAACAGCACCGCGTGCTCACGGCCGGGGTCGCGGCGGATCCGGAAGTGCCGGTCGCCGCGCCAACAGGGCAGCCCGGTCAGGCCGGTGGCGAGCAGTTCGGCCAGCCGCGCGCGCAGCGCGTCGCGTCCGGCCAGATGGTCCACATGGGCGTGGAACCACGCGTCCTGCGCGGCGGACCACGCGCGGGTGGCCGGCGCGTCCGGGTCCTCCAGGGCGCGATAGGGATCCGGGACGGGGCGGCCGAACAGCACGTCGACCGTGTCCCCACGGGCGGCGGCGGGTGCGCGCGGGGTCTCGAGGGGGGCGTGTTCCGCAGGCTGCACAGAGCGCGTCATGGGCGCACCCTAGACGTCCGGGCCCTTCGGTGCGCACGGTCACCACTCGGCCACGCGGGGCCACTCGTGCAGGTGAACGCTCTGTGACCGTGTCGATTCCTGGTAGCGCGGCGGGTATCCCGGCATGGACACTGGAGGCCGATCGTCCCCGGCGCGAGCCACGCGCTGTCGGCGTCACAGGGAGGCATACGTGCCGCATTCGCTGGTCCTCAACGCGTCGTACGAGCCCCTGTGCGTGGTGCCCGTTCGCCGCGCACTGATCCTCGTGCTGAACGACAAGGCAATGTGCCTGGAAGAGACAGGCACCATCCTGCACAGCGCCACCACCGAGATTCCCGTACCCAGTGTGATCAGGTTGACCCGTTTCGTCCGTATCCCCTTTCGGGGCCAAGTACCGCTCACCCGCCGCGCGCTGTTCGCTCGCGACGGAGGGCGTTGTGTCTACTGCGGAAGCGCCGCGACCAGCGTCGACCACGTCGTCCCGCGCAGCCGGGGCGGGCAACACACGTGGGACAACGTCGTCTCGGCGTGTCGTCGCTGCAATCACGTCAAGAGCGACCGGTACATCGCCGAGCTGGGCTGGCGAATGCCGCGCCCACCATCCCAACCCACCGGCCTGGCCTGGCGGATCCTCGGAACCGGGTTCCGTGATCCGCGCTGGGAGCCATACCTGGCGCCGTACGGTGCACAGGAAGCGGGCTTCGATCATTTCGACCAGGTCGCGAGCGCCTAGAAGGCGGCGGATTTCCTCAGGGGAGCCCGTCGCCGTTTTTGTTTCGACGGGTTCCCCCGGAGCCGCGGTCCGGAACCCGACACACCACCTCGCGTGTCGGCCGGACACGCCGACACCGGAGCCGTTCGGGTGCGATGCTCGCGGGCATGGAGGAACCACGCGTATCGCAACTGTCTCCCGAATTGGTCCGGCTCGCCTCCGCGTTCGGAGTGGCCACGGAGTACCAGGGGTGGCGCGGCGAGGTCGTGCACGCCGACCCGGCGACGGTGACAGCGGTGCTCGGCGCGCTCGGGGTGGACGCGTCGACACCCGAGAGCGCCCGGTCCGCGCTCGCCGCGCACGAGGACCTGCGCCGAACCCGGCTGCTGCCGCCGGTCCTGGTACTGCGCTCGGGCCGGCCGGCCGGCTTCACCGTCAACGTGCCGGCCGGACACCGCGTCGACATGTGGCTCGAACTGGAGAACGGCGGGGTCCGGCGCGACCTCGGCCCCGGACCGGACCGCGGACCGCTCGGTGACCCGGTCGGCGGGCATCGGATTCCCGGCGACCTGCCCCTGGGCTGGCACACCCTGCACGCGCGCTGCTCCCCCGAACCCGAGGAGTCGCTCGGCTCGGGCGGCGTGCCGAGCACGGGCGGCGAGGGCGTCCGCGCCTCGTGCCCGGTCGCGATCACCCCGGCCGTGTTGCCCACGCCCGACCGGCGTTCGTGGGGATACATGGTCCAGCTCTACTCGCTGCCCTCGCGCCGGTCGTGGGGGATCGGCGATCTGGCCGATCTGGCCGACCTGGCGGTGTGGTCGGCGCGCACCCAGGGCGCCGGCTTCGTGCTGGTCAACCCGCTGCACGCGGCCTCGCCGGTGCCGCCGGTGGAGGCCTCGCCGTATCTGCCGGTGAGCCGACGCTTCCCGGACCCGATGTACGTCCGGGTCGAGGCCATCCCCGAGTTCGCCTACCTGACGCCGGTCGAGCGCGCGGTCGCCGAGGAGCTCAGGGCCGCGGCGGGGGACGGGCACGACGGCGCCGAGCACCTGGACCGGAACGCGGTACGGGTGGCCAAGCGGGAGGCGCTCGCGCTGGTCCACAAGGTGCCGCGCGGCCTGGGCCGGGACGCCGACTACCGCGCGTTCATCGCGCGCGAGGGCCAGTGGCTGACCGACTTCGCCACGTGGTGCGCGCTGGTGGAGGAGTACGGCCCGTCCTGGCGGTCCTGGCCGAAGGAACTGCACGACCCGGACGCGGCCGAGGTCGACGCCGAGCGCGAACGGCTCGCCGGCGCGATCGACTTCCACCGGTGGACCCAGTGGGTACTGGCCGACCAGTCGCGGGCCGCACAGGACGCGGCCACCGCCGCGGGCATGGCGGTGGGCATCGTGCACGACCTCGCGGTCGGCGTGCATCCCGACGGCGCGGACGCGTGGGTGCTGGGCTCCGAGCGCGGCGGCCGGGTGCTCGCCCTGGGCGCCACCGGCGGTGCGCCGCCGGACGCGATGAACCAGATCGGCCAGGACTGGAACCAGCCGCCGTGGCACCCGCTGCGGTTGGCCGAGGTGGGCTACGCGCCGTATCGCGAACTCTTGCGCGCGGTGTTCCGGCACGCCGGCGCGGTGCGGGTGGACCACGTGCTCGGGTTGTTCCGGTTCTGGTGGGTGCCCAAGGGCAACAGCCCGACCCAGGGCGCCTACGTGCGCTACGACCACGAGGCGATGGTCGGCATCCTGGCGCTGGAGGCGCACCGCGCGGGCACGGTGGTGATCGGCGAGGACCTGGGCACGGTGGAGCCGTGGGTGCGCACCTACCTGGCCGAGCGCGGCATCCTGGGCACGTCGGTGTTGTGGTTCGAACGCGACGACAAGGGGCGGCCGTTGTCGCCGGAGCAGTGGCGGGCCGGCTCGCTGGCCACGGTGACCACGCACGACCTGCCCCCCACCGCGGCCCGGCTCGCGGGCGAGCACATCGACCTGTGGGAGCGGCTGCACCTGCTGGCGCGGGACGCGGAGACCGAACGCGCGGAGGACCTCGCCGACCGTGAGCAGTGGCTCGAACTGCTGCGCCGGCGCGGCTACCTGCGGCCCGGCGCGGGCGAGCGGGAGACGGTCGAGGCCCTGCACCGACTGCTCGCCGCGACGCCGTGCCGACTGCTGGGCGTGTGGCTGCCGGACGGGGTGGGCGATCGTCGTCCGCAGAACCTGCCGGGCACCTGGGACCAGTACCCGAACTGGCTGTTGCCGGTGGCCGACGGCGAAGGGCGGCACGTCTACCTGGAGGACTTGCCGGCCGACCCGCGCGCGGTGTCGCTGGCCCGGGCGTTTCGCGGCCTCTAGAGGGCGGACGCGCCGAAGCCGCCGAGCGGGTGTGGACCCGGTCGGCGGCTTCGGTCGAACGTCAGTGCTTCTTCTTGATGATGTCCGGAAGCATCACGAGGCCCGCGATGATCACGAAGGACAGGATCGGGATGCCGACGAAGATCCCGATCGTCGCGCCGATGCCCATCCCGGAACCCGGGTCGTCGCCGTCGTCGCGGATGTTCGCGAACGCCGGCGTCGAAATCAGCGACATGAGCGTGACAACGGCCGACACGGCCCCGGCGCGAAGTGCATTCCTGTTCACCACGAAACCCACGCTACCGGGCGCGCGCACACACCCGCGCACCGGGTTGACCCTTCCGTGCAAACCGACCACCGCCGGCCTCGACCGCCACCCGCCGGCTTCGACCGCCGGCCGGGCTGATCAACAGCCCGGCCGGCGGTCGAGGCCAAGCAGCCCGGCCGGCGCTCGAGGCCAGGGCCAGGGCCAGGCCGCGGGCCGGCAACCCGCGCCGCACGGCTAACGCGCGTCGCGCGCCCGCGCCCGAAGCGCCCGGGCCACCCCGTCGCGGCTCTCCACCACCAGGCGCCGCAGCCCGGCCGGGTGTTCCGCCGCCGCGAGCCACGCGTCGGTGCGGTCCAGGGTGTCGGCGCCGACCTGGAGGGTCGGGTACAGGCCGATCACGATCTGCTGGGCGATCTCGTTGGTGCGGGTCTTCCACACGTCCGCGATCGCGGCGAAGTACCGGTCGGTGTAGGTCGCGAGCAGGTCGCGCTGGGCCGGCTGGCCGAAGCCGCCGATCACCGCGGCCTGGATCGCGTTGGGCAGCGCGTCGGATTCGACCACCGACGCCCAGGCCTGGTCCTTGGCCGCGGCGGTCGGGCGCGCCGCGCGGCAGGCCGCCGCGTGCCGCTGTCCGGCCGCGGTCGAGTCCCGCTCCACCTCGGCGTCCACGTCGGCGTCGGTCGCCACGCCGGTGGCGGACAACCGCAGCAGCAGCGCCCAGCGCAGGTCCGCGTCGACGGCCAGGCCCTCGACCCGCTCCTCGCCGTCCAGCAGACCGCGCAGGAGTCGCAGGTGGTCCTGCCGCGCGGCCACCGACGCCAGGCAGCGGGCCCAGGCGAGCTGGTGGTCGCTGCCCGGCTCGGCCGCGCGCAGGAACCGCTCGGCCGCCACCGCCAGTTCGGCCAGCGAGCGCTCGCGGTGCGCGGGGTCGGCGTACAACTCCAGCGCGCTGGTGACCTGGCGCTGGAGCGACTGGACGATGTTGATGTCCTTCTCGCCGCCCGCACCGGCCAGCACCAGCTTGAGGTAGTCGCGCGTCGCCATCTCCGCGTCGCGCGTCATGTCCCACGCGGCGGCCCAGCACAGCGCGCGCGGCAGCGGGTCGACGAACTCGCCGATCGCGTCGGTGACGAACGCGAGCGACTCCTCGTCGAGTCGGATCTTGGTGTAGGTCAGGTCGTCGTCGTTGAGCAGCACGACGTCCGGCCGGGTCAGGCCGACCAGGTCCGCGACCTCGGTCCGGGCGCCGGTGACGTCCAGCTCCAGCCGGTGGGTGCGGACCAGGCCCGCGTCGGTGCGGTCGTAGAAGCCGATCGCGATCCGGTGCGAGCGCAGCGTCGGCCACTCCTGCGGAGCCTCCTGGAGCACCGCGAACGAGGTGATCAGGCCGTCCGAGGAGGTCTCGATCGCGGGCCGCAGCGTATTCACGCCCGCGGTCTCCAGCCACTCGCGCGACCACGCCTTCAGGTCCCGGCCCGAGGTCTCCTCCAGCGCGCCGAGCAGGTCGGCCAGCCGGCTGTTGCCCCACGCGTGCTTCTTGAAGTACGCCCGCACGCCCGCGAAGAAGTTCTCGCTGCCCACGTAGGCGACCAGTTGCTTGAGCACCGAGGCGCCCTTGGCGTAGGTGATCCCGTCGAAGTTGACCTCGACGTCCTCCAGGTCCCGGATGTCCGCGAAGATCGGGTGCGTGGACGGCAGTTGGTCCTGCCGGTAGGCCCAGGTCTTCATCCGGTTGCCGAACGTGGCCCACGCGTGCGACCACCGGGTCACCTCGGCCTGGCAGCGCACCGACGCGTAGGTGGCGAACGACTCGTTCAGCCACAGGTCGTCCCACCACCGCATGGTGACCAGGTCGCCGAACCACATGTGCGCGAGCTCGTGCAGGATGGTCTCGGCACGCGTCTCGTAGGACGTGTCGGTGACCTTCGAGCGGAAGACGTAGTCCTCCAGGATCGTCACACAGCCCGCGTTCTCCATCGCGCCCGCGTTGTACTCGGGCACGAAGAGCTGGTCGTACTTCGCGAACGGGTACGGGAAGTCGAACTGCTCCAGGAAGTAGTCGAAGCCCTGCTTGGTGACGTCGAAGATGTTGTCCGCGTCCAGGAACGGCGCGAGCGAGGCCCGGCAGTACACGCCGAGCGGGACGACGGTGCCGTCCTGGGCCGTATAGCTGTCCTGGACCGCGTGGTAGTGGCCCGCGACCAGCGCGGTGATGTACGTGGAGATCCGCGGGGTCGGCTCGAACGCCCACACCGAGGTGCCGTCGGCGCCGGCCGAGGGCTCGGGGGTGGGCGAGCAGGAGATGACGTGCCAGTCGCTCGGGGCGCTGATCGTGAAGGCGAAGGTGGCCTTCAGGTCCGGCTGTTCGAAGTTGGCGAACACCCGGCGCGCGTCCGCCACCTCGAACTGGGTGTAGAGGTAGGTCTTGTCGTCCACCGGGTCGACGAAGCGGTGCAGGCCCTCGCCGGTGTTCATGTACGCGCAGGACGCGACCACGCGCAGCTCGTTGCTCTCGGCGAGGTCGGTCAGCGCGATCCGGCTGTCCGCGTACACCGAGGCGACGTCGAGCGCCTTGCCGTTGAGGGTGATCTCGTGCACCTCGGGGGCGACCAGATCGACGAACGTCGCCGCGCCGGGCTCGGTACACCCGAACCTCAGCACGGTCGTGGACGGGAACGTCGCGCCGGTGCCGGTCAGGTCGAGGGTGATGTCGTACGAGTCGACGGACAGTAGCCGGGCCCGCTCGCGGGCTTCGTCACGCGTCAGATTGGTACCGGGCACGCTGCGCTCCTTGTGGGATGGGCGCCGCCGGGAAAGGGCGGCCGACGGATCGGACCCCGCCGGGGATGACGGCGGGGTCCGCGAGGGTTCTTCAGTTCCGCTGGTCGCGCTTTCGGGCCTTGAGCGCACGCGCGACGTCGTCGCGGCATTCCAGCACCAGCCGGCGCAGCGCCGGCACCGGCTCGACCGCGGCCAGCCAGTCGTCGGTCCGGCGCAGCGTGTCGGCGTCGACCCGACCCGACGGGTACAGGCCGACCACGATCCGGCGGGCGATCTCGATCGAACGGTCCCGCCAGACCGGCGCGAGCGCGGCGAAGTAGCGGTCGGTGTACGGCTCGGTCAGCTCTTCCTGGCCGGGCGTGGCGAAGCCCACGATCACCGCGTTGAGCATCGCGTTGGGCAGTTCGTCGGTCTCCACCACGAGCCGCCACGCCTCGGCCTTGGCCGCCGCGGTGGGTCGCGCGGCGCGGCACTCGATCGCGTGCCGGCGGCCCGCCGCGGTGCCGTCGCGCTCGACCTCGGCGGCGATGTCGGGCTCGTCGGCGGCGCCGCCCGCGCACAGCGCGCGCAACAGCACCCAGCGCAGCTCGGTGTCCACCGCCAGCCCGGCGATCTCGGCGTCACCGGTCAACAGGTCGCGCAGGAAGGCGAGTTCCTCGGTGGTCGAGGACGCCGAGGCCAGGCAGCGGGCCCAGGCCAGTTGGTGGTCGCCGCCGGCCGGTGCGGCCCGCAGCTCGGCCAGCGCACCGGCCGCGAGCAGGCGCAGGCCCTCGGCCCGAAACGCCGGGTCGGTGTAGCGGTCCAGGCCGGTCTTGACCTGCACCTGGAGCTTTTGCACCACGCCCACGTCGCTCTCCCGGCCGGCGTGCCGCAGCACCAGCGCCAGGTATTCGCTCGCGGGCAGCTCGCCGTCCCGGGTCATGTCCCACGCCGCGCCCCAGCACAGGGCGCGCGCGAGCGAGGAGTCCAGCTCGCCGAGCGAGTCGAGCACGGCCTGCCAGGACCGCGCGTCGAAGCGCACCTTCGCGTAGGTGAGGTCGTCGTCGTTGAGCAGGATCAGCGGGGTGCGGGCGCGGCCGACCAGCCCGGGCACCTCGGTGCGCGCGCCGACCACGTCCACCTCGATCCGGGCGACGCGTTCGGCGCCGTCGTAGAGGCCGATCGCGATCCGGTGCGGACGCAGGGTGGGGAACCCCGGGGCGGCCTCCTGGAGCACCGCGAACGAGGTGATCACGCCGTTCGCGTCGGTCTCGATCGCGGGCCGCAGGGTGTTCACGCCGGAGGTCTCCAGCCAGTCCGCCGACCAGGACTTGAGGTCGCGGCCGGAGGTCTCCTCCAGGGCGGAGAGGAAGTCGGCGAGCGTGGTGTTGCCCCACGCGTGCCGCTTGAAGTACGACCGGGCACCCGCGAAGAACTCGTCCTCGCCCACGTAGGCGACCAGTTGCTTGAGTACCGAGGCGCCCTTGGCGTAGGTGATCCCGTCGAAGTTGAGCTTGGCGTCCTCCAGGTCGTTGATCACCGCCACGATCGGGTGGGTGGTGGGCAACTGGTCCTGGCGGTACGCCCAGTCCTTGCGCCGCGCGGCGAAGCTGGTCCACGCGTCGGTCCAGCGGGTGGCCGCGCCCTGCGAGTAGGAGCCCATGAAGTCCGCGAAGGACTCCTTCAGCCACAGGTCGTCCCACCAGCGCGGGGTGACCAGGTCGCCGAACCACATGTGGGCCATCTCGTGCAGGATGACGTTGGCGCGGTTCTCGTACGCCGAGTCGGTGACCTTGGAGCGGAAGACGAAGTCCTCGGTGAAGGTGACCGCGCCCGGGTTCTCCATCGCGCCGAGGTTGTACTCGGGCACGAAGAGCTGGTCGTACTTGCCGAACGGATACGGGAAGTCGAACCGGTCGTGGAACAGGTCCAGGCCCTGCCGGGTGACCTCGAAGATCTCCTCGTGGTCGAACGTGTCGGCCAGCGACGCGCGGCAGAACCCGCCGAGCGGGACGACCAGGCCGTCGGGGCCGGTGTAGGTGTCGAAGACCGCGTGGTAGGGACCGGCCACGACCGCCGTCAGGTAGGTGGAGATGCGCGGCGTCGGCGCGAAGTCCCAGCGGGCGATCCCGTCGCGGACCGGCACCGGGTCCGGGGTGGTCGAGTTCGAGACCACGTGCCAGTCGGCCGGCGCGGTCACCGAGAACCGGAACGAGGCCTTGAGGTCCGGCTGTTCGAAGTTCGCGAACACCCGGCGCGAGTCGGCCGGCTCGTACTGGGTGTAGAGGTAGACCCGCTCGTCGACGGGGTCGACGAAGCGGTGCAGGCCCTCGCCGGTGCGGCTGTAGGCGCACGACGCGAGCACACGCAGTTCGTTGGCGCCCTCGACCAGGTCGTCCAGCAGCACCCGGGTGCCGTCGAAGACCTGTGCGGGGTCGAGCTCGCGGCCGTTGAGCACGACCTCGTGTACGTGCGGGGCGAGCAGGTCCACGAACGTGGCCGCACCCGCCTCTCGGCATCCGAAACGGAGCACCGTCTCGGAGCGGAACGTCTCCGTGCTGTCGGTGCTGACGTCGAGCCTGACGTCGTAGTCCTCGACGCTCAGGATCCGGGCCCGCGTGCGGGCCTCCTCGCGGGTCAGGTTCCTGCCGGGCACTGGATCACTCCCTGGTTGGCTGCGGTCCCGGCCGATCCTTTCACGGCGGGGGCGACGGTGTCGGCCCGGTTTCCCGGCCGGATCCGCGGCGGCGGGGACGCCGTCGGTCGGGGTGGACGCGAGGCGCCGCGGGATTGTCTTGGTCGGCAGGAATGGCACGGTCCGCTCGCGGGTTGCACAGCATCGACGGCCCGCCCGCCGTCCGACGTTCGGCCACGCGCACGGCGCGGTCGGGCGCGAGGCACCGCGCACCAGGTATCAGGATCGAGAGGAACCCCGCTGTGACCACCAAGGACGACGGATCCGCCCGCGACATAGCGCACTTCTGGTTCGACCCGCTGTGTCCGTGGGCGTGGATGACCTCCCGCTGGATGCTCGAGGTGGAGAAGATCCGCCCTGTGGACGTGCAGTGGCACGTGATGAGCCTGTCCGTGCTCAACAGCGGCCGGGACGACATTCCGGACGCGTACAAGGAGATGCTGGAGCGGGGCTGGGGGCCGGTGCGCGTGTGCATCGCCGCCGAGCAGCGGTTCGGCAACGAGGTGCTGCTGCCGCTGTACACCGCGCTGGGCACCCGCCGGCACCCGGGCGGCGAGGAGTTCACGCGCGAGATGATCGAGGCCGCGCTCACCGAGGCCGGGCTGCCCACCGAACTCGCCGACGCCGCCGACTCGACCGAGTACGACGAGGCGCTGGTCAAGTCGCACCACGACGGCATGGACCGGGTGGGCATGGACGTCGGCACCCCGGTGATCAGCGTCAACGGCGTGTCGTTCTTCGGCCCGGTGGTGACGCCGGCGCCCAAGGGCGAGGACGCGGGCAAGCTCTGGGACGGTGTGGTGCTGGTCGCGGGCACGCCGGGCTTCTTCGAGATCAAGCGCACCCGGGACCAGGGGCCGATCTTCGACTGACCGGCCGGAGCGGCTCGACCGACCGGCTCGACCGGCTCGACGGGTTCGACCGGCTCGACCGGCTTCGACTGACCGGATGAAACCTGCCGGCGCCGACCGGGAAACCGCTACAAAGCGAAGCAAAGCTAATTAATCTGGATAAATGACGGCTCCGGAACGCCAGAGCAGCGTGATCCACACCTCCCGTACCGGGCGGCCGGATCCACGCACACCCAACGGCAACGCCCCCTACGGGTCCCGCATGCCGCGGCTGCGCGACCGCGCGCTCGCCTTCGGGCTGCGCGCGGTCGTGCCGCTGTGGCGGTGCGTGGGACTGCGGATGGGGGCGGCCTCGCTGCGGCACTACCTGATCGGGCGCGGCGCGCCGTTCGTGATCGACCCGACCCAGCCGCTGCGGGCCAAGCCGTTCCGCCGCGCGGCGCTCACCCACTTCGAGGAGTGGTGGGCGCTCGCGGCGATCCGCTGGCACGACAGCGGGGGCCTGGAGAGCGTCTTCGAGACCACCACGCACTGGCACGGCGTGCTGATCCGGCGCGGTGACGACACCGACTGGTGGCTGGCCATGCGCGGTCTCCAGTACCGGATCACCGGCCGGATCGAGGTGCTGCCCGGCACGACCTCGATCCCGGGCTCGCCGGTGCTGCCCGACGTGCGGCTGGTGTACCGGGTCGAGGTCTACAAGGACTGGGGCTTCGACAAGGGCCAGGGCGAGTACGGGGTGTCCTTCACGCCGCTCGCGCGCCTGCACGAGGTCGGCCTGGCCCGCGAGTTCCCGGTCACCGGCCGCAGCGGCGACCTGGTGTGGACGTCGAACGGCCCCCACGGCCGCACGGATCCGTCCACGCTCTGAGCGGGCCCGTCGAGCGGCCGATTCCGCCCGGGTACTCGGGTTCTCGGGCCGGCTCTGTGTATTGCACACGTGTCGACGTACGCTCGGCTGCGTCCCAGTGACGAGCGGCGAGGAGTCCGGCGGCATGACCAAGGCTTACGACACGATCTACATCGACGGCGCGTGGACGGCTCCCTCGTCGAGCGAGACCATCGACGTCGTCGACCCGAACACCGAGCGGGTCGTGGCGACCGTGCCGCAGTGCACGCCCGTCGACGTGGACCTGGCCGTGGCCGCGGCCAGGCGCGCCTTCCCCGGCTGGGCGGCGACGCCGCCGGCCGAGCGGGCCGCGCTGCTCGCGAAGGCGCGGGACCTGCTCGCCGAGCGCTCGGCCGAGATGGCCGAGGTGATCGTCGCGGACATGGGCGCGCCGGCCGCACTGGTCGAGCGGGTGCACCTGGGCCTGCCGCTGGTCGTGCTGGGCAGCTACGTCAAGCTCGCCGACGAGTTCCCGTGGGAGGAGAGCATCGGCTCCTCGCTGGTGGTGCGCGAACCGGTCGGCGTGGTCGGCGCGATCACCCCGTGGAACTTCCCGCTGCACCAGATCACCAACAAGCTCGGCCCGGCCCTGGTCGCGGGCTGCACCGTGGTGCTCAAGGCCAGCGAGGTCGCGCCGCAGGCCGCCCACCTGTTCTTCGAGATTTTGCACGACGCGGGCTTCCCGGCGGGCGTGGTCAACCTGGTCTCCGGTACCGGACCGGTGGTCGGCGAGGCCATCGCGGCCCACCCGGACGTCGACATGGTCTCGTTCACCGGCTCGACCCGGGCCGGCACGCGCGTGTCCGAGCTCGCCTCGGCGACGGTCAAGCGGGTCGCGCTCGAACTCGGCGGCAAGTCCGCCAACGTGATCCTGCCCGGCGCCGACCTGGAGAAGGCGGTACGCGCGGGTGTGGGCGGCGCGTACCTCAACAGCGGGCAGACGTGCAGCGCGCCGACCCGGATGCTGGTGCACCGCGACGACCTGCCGCGCGCGGTCGAACTGGCCGCGGAGACCGCGACGGCGATGACCGGAAAGCTCGGCCCGCTGGTCAACGCGACCCAGTTCGAGCGGGTGCGCGGCTACATCGCCAAGGGCATCGAGGAGGGTGCGACCCTGGTGGCCGGCGGCCCGGAACTGCCCGAGGGCGTCGAGAGCGGCTATCACGTGCGGCCCACGGTCTTCTCCGACGTCACCAACGAGATGACCATCGCGCGCGAGGAGATCTTCGGCCCGGTGTTGTCGATCCTGGCCTACGACACCGAGGAGGAGGCCGAGCGGATCGCCAACGACACCCCCTACGGTCTGGCCGGCGCGGTGTGGGGGCCCAGCCGCGAGGCGGCGGTCGCGTTCGCCCGCAGGATGCGCACCGGCCAGGTGGAGATCAACGGCGGAGCGTTCAACCCGCTTGCCCCGTTCGGCGGTTACAAGCAGTCCGGCAACGGGCGCGAGCTGGGTCGGTTCGGCCTGGAGGAGTACCTGGAGGTCAAGTCGCTGCAACTGTGACGCGCGGCCGAACGCTTTCGGTGGCGCTCGACACTGTGCTTTCGATGGCGCTCGACAATGTTCGGATCGATACGTTGTCGGGCACCGCCGTGATCGTTCGATGTCCGATTGGTTAAGTTCACAGGGTCCCGCAACACAAGAGTGTGGAGTCAGCTGTGAGTACTGCCCTTCTCGACGCGCGCCGCCCCGTCCTGGCCGACCTGGTTCCGGCCCGGGTCTTCAAAGGCGCCGCCGTGCGCGACGCCGCGCTGGTCGTCGGTGCGTCCGCGTTCGTCGGCCTCGCCGCCCAGATCTCCGTCCCGGTGCCCGGCTCGCCGGTCCCGGTGACCGCGCAGACCTTCGCCGTGCTGCTCGCCGGCAGCGCGCTCGGCGCCTGGCGCGGGCTCGCCGCGATGGTGCTCTACCTGGGTCTGGGCGCGGCGGGCATGCCGTGGTTCGCGGAGGGCACCTCCGGCACCGGCTTCCCGACCCTGGGCTATGTGTTCGGCATGGTGCTCGCCGCCGCCGCGGCCGGCTTCCTGGCCCAGCGCGGCACCGACCGCAGCCCGCTGCGCACGGTCGGCACGATGGTGCTGGGCAACGCGGTGATCTACGCGGCCGGCCTCACCTACCTCGCGCACGACCTCGGCATCTCGATGTCCAAGGCGTACGAGATCGGCATGCAGAACTACCTCTTCGGCGACGCGGTCAAGATCCTGCTCGCGACGGCGCTGCTGCCCACCGCCTGGAAGCTGGTCGGCCGGCGCGGCTGACGCCCCATCACCGGTCGGGCCCCGTTTTCCCGCACAGGGGAGGCGGGGTCCGATTTTTTGGCGAGCGGCACCCGCGGACGCCTACTCTCGTCCCATGAGACCGGGGGCAACCAAGCGCATCGCCGTCAGCGGAACCGTCGTCGCGTTCCTGATCGTGGCCGGGCTGGGCAACCAGTGGGTGTTCAAGGAGTCGTGGGGCGAGAGCAGCGACAGCGGCAAGTGGTACATGGTGCTGCTGCGGATCGTCGGCCATCCGCTGTGGATCGCGGACAAGGGCGAACTCGGCGACGAGTTCCGGGTCAGCTTCACCACCAAGGACGTCACCGCGGGCTATGTCGGCATCGCGGTGCTGTTCGTGGTGGTCGCGGCGGTGCTCGCGCTCGGCGCGCGCGGCCTGAGCGAGCGCGCCGGCGGCTTCATGGCGTTCGTGCTCGGCTGGTTCTCGCTGGTGCTCGGCGGCGCGCTGCACTCGCTGACCGTGTTCACGATCGTGCACGACGAGGCCGGGCGCCGGCGCGGCATCTCGGGCTTCCAGGACGCGATGACCACGATCCAGGCCGGCGCCTACTTCGGGCTGCTCACCGGCTGGCTGGTGGGCCTGGCCGCGGCGGCCGGCTACGTCGCGGCGCGCGGGGCGGCGAACCCGGTCGGCTACCCGCCGCCGCCGATGAGCGTGTACGGCCAACCCACCGCGTACGGCGCCCCCGGCGCCCCCGGCAACCTCGCCTTCGGCCTCCCGCAGCAGTCGCCGTACGACGCGCCCACCACCATCCGGCCCGCCGGACCGCCGCCCACCGCGCCGCCTCGGCCGAGCGGCGCGCCGGACACGCCACCCGGTGGATACCGGCCCTGATGGGACGTTCGGGACCGAGCCTGAGAGACTGCGGCCCATGCGCGTTTACCTCGGCTCCGACCATGCCGGCTACGACCTCAAACAGCACCTCATCGCGTGGCTCGACGCCAACGGCCACGAGGCCGTCGACTGCGGCCCGGCCGTACAGGCCGACTCCTACGACTACCCCGTGTACTGCCTGCGGGCCGGCGAGCGGGTGGCCGCCGACCCGGGCAGCCTCGGCGTCGTGCTCGGCGGCTCCGGCAACGGCGAGGCGATCGCGGCGAACAAGGTCAAGGGTGTGCGCTGCGCCCTGGTGTGGAGCCAGGAGACCGCGTCGCTGGCCCGCGAGCACAACAACGCGAACGTGATCTCGATGGGCGCGCGCATGCACTCGCTCGACGAGGCCACGAAGTTCCTCGAGGTCTTCGTGAACACCCCGTACAGCGAGGCCGAGCGGCACACCCGCCGGATCAACATGCTCACCAAGTACGAGAACACCGGCGAACTGCCGACCCTGCCGTAGCCCGAGGCCGCTCCGCCGGCGCCCCCGATCGGTCCGTCCGGTCGGGGGCGCCGCCATGTCGGTGCGGATCGGTAGCGTGGAGGCGTCACACCACCGCGCATCCATCACCGGGTTCCACCCCCCGGATCCTTCATCCGGATCCATCGCCCGGATCCATCACTCCGCATTCGTCGCCGCACTGGAGGCCGCGTGCCCGAGGGCCACACCATCCACCGTCTCGCCACCGCCCACCAGGAGCGCTTCGGCGGGCTGCCGCTGCGCCTGAGCAGCCCGCAGGGCCGATTCGCGGAGAGCGCGGCGCTGCTCGACGGGGAGCCCCTGGTCGCCACCGACGCGCACGGGAAGCACCTGTTCCTGGAGTTCTCCGGCGAGCGCTACATCCACGTGCATCTGGGCCTGTACGGACAGTTCTCCTTCGGCGAGGGCGACAAGCTGCCCGACCCGGTCGGCCAGGTCCGGCTGCGGCTGGCCGCGAAGGTGCCGGGCGGCGCGGCCTGGGCGGATCTGCGCGGCCCCACCGCCTGCCGACTGCTGGACCGGGCCGAGAAGGACGCCGTGCACGCCCGGCTGGGCCCCGACCCGCTGCGCGCGGACGCGGACCCGGCGGCGGCGTGGCAGCGGATCCGACGCAGCACGAAGCCGATCGGCGCGCTGCTGATGGAGCAGAACGTGCTCGCGGGCGTGGGCAACGTCTACCGCGCCGAGGTGCTGTTCCGGTTCGGCGTCGACCCCGGGCTGGCGGGCAACCGGCTCGCGCCGGAGACCTGGGACGCGATGTGGGCCGACCTGGTGCTGCTGATGCGCGAGGGCGTGCGGCTGGGCCGGATCGACACCGTGCGCCCCGAGCACACCCCCGAGGCGATGGGCCGCGAGCCGCGCAAGGACGACCACGGTGGCGAGGTGTACGTCTACCGGCGCACCGACATGCCGTGTCTGGTGTGTGAAACCCCGGTGAAGACCGCCGAGTTGGTCGGCCGGAATCTGTTCTGGTGTCCCACCTGTCAGCCGTCGGCGTAACCTCCGATTGGTGACCGTTCGGTAGTGTCGCGGGGTGGCCGCGCCGACAAGCAGAGGAAACCGGGCAAGCCGGACCGGGAGGCGCGCGGCACTCGCGCGCTCGGGCCGGCGCGTCGTGACCTGGCTGCGGCATCGGGTCTTCCCCTCCGACGGGTTCGCCCTGGCCGGACTGCTGGCCGCGGTCACCGTGTGCGGCCTGCTCTCGGATGTGAACGCGTCGTGGTTCCCGGCCACGATGGCGGCGGTGCCGATCCTGGTCGGCGGGCTGGTGCTGCGGATGCCCAGTCTGCTCCTGCTGTACGCGGCGACCGCCGGCGTACTGGTCGCGCAGCACCAGGTGCACGACCCCGACGAGGTCACCGCGGGCACCATCGTGGTGGTCGGGGCCATCGCGGGCATCGTGCTGCTGATGGCCCGGATGCGGACCCGCCTGGGCGTGCAGTGGACGCGGGGCGAGTCGATGTTGTTCGACCTGCGGGACCGGCTGCGGGCCCAGGGCGAGATGCCGGTGCTGCCGCCGCAGTGGCACACCGAGGTGGTGCTGCGACCGGCCGGTGGGCAGTCGTTCTCCGGTGACTTCCTGGTCGCCTCCCGCGGCGCGGGCGGCGGGCGGGTGCTCGAGGTGGTGCTGGTCGACGTCTCGGGCAAGGGGCTGGCCGCGGGCACGCGCGCGTTGATGTTGTCCGGCGCGTTCGGCGGGCTGCTCGGATCGTTGCCCCCGCACGGCTTCCTGCCGGCGGCGAACGACTACCTGCTGCGCCAGGAGTGGGCGGAGGGCTTCGCGACGGCCGTGCACGTCGTGCTCGACCTGGAGTCGGGCGAGTACGAGTTGATCTCGGCGGGCCACCCGCCGGGTGTGCACTGGAACGCCGGCTCCGGGCGCTGGCACGTGATCGAGGCGGTCGGCCCGCTCCTGGGGGTGATCGAGGACGCGACCTTCGAGGGCGTCAAGGGCCGGCTGGGCACCGGCGACGCACTCCTGCTGTTCACCGACGGCATGGTGGAGATGCCCGGCGAGGACATCGCCACCGGCATCGACCGTTTCCTCGGCGAGGCCGAGCGGCTGGTCCGGGACGACTTCCACGACGCGGCGCGCCGGATCGTGGCGGCGGCCGGGCGCAACGTGGGCGACGACCGCGCGGTGGTGCTGCTGCGCCGGCGCTGAGGCCGGCCCGGGGTGCGCTCAGAGAGCGGGTTCCGCGGTGGTCGGGGCCGGACGTACCGCCAGGGCCGCCAGTTCGGCCGGCGTGCGCGGCAGAGTGCCCGCCGGGGCCAGCCCGTGTGCGGCCAGTACGGCCGCGGCCGCGTGCGCCCAGGTCGGCCGCAGGCTCGCGGCGGCCAGCAACTCGGTGTCCGCGAGCAGTTCGTGCGCCGGACCGGTGTGCAGGCGTCCGTGTGCGAGGACCGCCGCGTCGTCGGCCCAGCGCAGCGCGAGGTCCACGTCGTGGGTGGCCATCACCACCGTCGTCCCGGTCGCGCGCAGTTGGTCGAGGGTGTGCAGCAGCGCTTCCTGCCCGGCCGGATCCAGGCCCGCGGTCGGCTCGTCCAGCACCAGCACCTCGGGCCGCATCGCGATCGCGCCGGCGATGGCGACCCGCTTGCGCTGGCCGAAGGACAGCAGGTGCACGGGCCGCTCGGCCAGTTCGGTGATCCCGAGCGCGGCCAGTGCCTCGGCCACCCGCGAGCGCACCTCGACCGGGTCCAGATCCAGGTTGAGCGGCCCGAACGAGACGTCCTGGACCACCGACGCCGAGAAGAGCTGGTCGTCGGGATCCTGGACGACCAGCTGCACGGCCCGCCGCAGCGCGGTGAGCCCCTTGCGGTCGTGCCGAATCGGCACCTCGTGCAGTTCGACCCGCCCCGAGTCCGGTGTCAGGCCGCCGGTCAACAACCGCAGCAGCGTGGTCTTCCCGCTGCCGTTCGGCCCGAGCAGGGCCAGCGCGCGCCCGGCCGGAACGGACAGGGACAGCCCGCTCAACACGGCCGGCCCGTCCTCGTAGGCGTAGCCGATCTCTCGTACCCGCAACGGAATCACGGCACCACCGATACCAGGAGAAGGGTGGCGGCGACGACCGCCGCCACGACGAACAGGGAGCCCGCGACGAACGCCCGCGAGATGGGTACCTCGTCCACCAGCACCCGCAGGCGTCCGTCGTAGCCGCGCCCGGCCAGGCCCGCCTCCAGGCGCTGGGCGCGGGCGAACGCGTGCACGAAGACCGCCGAGCCGAGCCCGGCCACCGAGCGCCACCTGGCCCGTCGGGTGCGGTGGCCGAGCCGGCCGGCCTGGGCCTGGTTGATGCGCGTGGTCGTGTCGTAGAGCAGGAACAACATGCGGTACATCACCGCGGCCACGTCCACCACGGCGGCCGGCACGCCCACCCGGGTCAGCCTCGGCAGTACGTCCGACAGCGGTGTCGTGAACGCGAACAGCAGCATCGCCAGGGCCGCCGCGGTGGAGCGGGCGAGCAACTCGGCGGCGTGGCGCGGCCCGTCCGGGGCCCAGCCGACGCCGTCCGCGCCGATCGTGACGAGCAGGGCGAGCGCTCCGGTGGCGGCGAACCCGAGCGGCGCGCGGGCGGCCCGCCACAACCGCCGGGCGGGCACGCGCGCGAAGCCGAACGCGACGACCAGGACGGTCGCCGCGACCAGGACCGCGCCGGGCCACGGCGGCAGTGCCACCGCGCACCCGAGCAGCCCGAAGGAGAGCACGGCTTTGTCGGCCGGATGGCGGCGACGCCACGAACTCGCGTGCGCCGCCGCGTCGATCGGCAGCACGGGATCAGTGGCCCGGGACCGATGCCGGTGTCTGGTCCGGCGGTGTCGCCTCGGCGGCACGCGCCGAAGCGGTGGTCGGTTCGTCGGGCGTGTCCGATGCATCCGGCGCGAGCCGGCGGCGGGTGCGCTTGACCCCGAACATGTAGCCGACCACGCCCGCGCCGAGGGCGGCCTGCAACGCGAACAGGCCGGACTCGATCTCTCCGGACGGCGGTTCGTACAGCGGGCTGAACCACGGCTCGTAATCCGGGTCGTTCTCGGTGATCGCGGTCTCCGCCTGGGTGTCGGCGCCCGTGAACGGCTCGTCCTTGTGGTCGCCCATGCCGAACACCACGGGCAGCACCGCGAGCAGCACCACGGCCAGCACGATCAGCAGGTTGATCTTCGTGGAGCGCTTCACTTGGACTTCTCCTCCTCGCGCGCGATCCGCGCGTCCGTGACCACACCGAGCCGGACCAGATCGCCTCGGCTGGACTGCCGCAGCAAGCGCACGACCAGGACGGTCAGCAGACCCTCGCTGATCGCCAACGGGATCTGGGTGAGGGAGAAGATGCCGCCGAACTTGGCCAACGCGCCCGCGAATCCGCTGTCCGGGTCGGGGAAGGCCAGGGCCAACTGCACGCTGGTGACGCAGTACGTGCTCAGGTCCGCGACGAACGCGCCCACGAACACCGCGACATCCAGCGGTGTGGTGCCGCCGCGTCCGTCCAGGAGCGAACGGGCCAGCCGATACGCGCCGTAGCCGGCCCACGGGCCGACGATCGCCATGGAGAACACGTTCGCGCCGAGTGTGGTCAGCCCGCCGTGCGCGAGCAGCAGCGCCTGGAAGAGCAGGGTGATCGTGCCCAGTACGGCCATGATCGGCGGCCGGAACAGGATCGCGCCCAGGCCGGTGCCGGTGGGATGCGAGCAACTTCCGGTGACGGAAGGGATCTTCAGCGCGGACAGTACGAACGAGAACGCGCCGGACGCGCCGAGCAGCAGGGTGTTCTCGGGTTTGTCGCGGACCTCGCGGGTGAGCGCGCGGGCGCCGTGGACGACGAACGGGGCCGACGCGACGCCCCAGGCGGCTGCGTGTTCCCAGGGCAGATAGCCCTCTGCGATATGCATGAGGAAGGGTCCCTCTCCAACACCTCGTGGACGGACGATCGCCGTGGCCGGTCTCCTGGCTGACGGGTCGTACGTTCACGTCTCCGCCTTCCCGGGGCCGCGCGAGCGGTCCCAGTGGCTTCCCGCGGCGACGAATCAACGTTTCCGCGGGGTGGAGGAGAACTTCCCGATCACAGTGGCGAGGGCCGCGCCGGCATCGAACCGGCTTCCCGAGCACCACGGCGAGCCGACACTAGTGGTCGGATGGACATGGCGACAAGATGGCTTTTGCAAACCGTGCGCAAGACCACAATGCGGGCGGAGCGGTCGAGCAATTGCCGCATTCCGGAGCGTGATCGTCGACAGGTGCGGCTTGGTGCGGGACGGCGCGGCGCGATGCGGCGCAGGGCGGTGTGGGGCGGCGCGATGTGGGGCGGCGCGGCGGTGGCTCGGTGCGGCGTCGAGCCGCGCCGCGCGGTGCTCAGTGCAGGCCGGGTCCTCGGCCCCGGATCACCACGGTGCCCGCGACCCGGTCGCCGACCCGCTGGCGCCGCTCGCTGGTGAGCACCGCGGCCAGGCCGACCGCGCCGAGCGCGAACGCGTCGACGCACAGCAGCAGCCAGCGGATCCCGAGCTGACGTCGTCCCGCCCGCCCGCCGGACACGTCCACGACCCGGATGCCGAACATCTGCATGCCCCATGTGCGCCCGTCGTGCTCGGCGGGTCGCAACACCCAGTACCAGAACAGGATCGCCAGCGCGACCGTCAGCACACCGACGGTGATCGCCGCGGTCAGCGGGCCGCTGCGGATCGAGCCGTCGGGATGTGTGGGCAACAGGACGAACAGGAACATCGCGGCGCCGGGCAACAGCGCGGACGCGAGCACGTCCACCACGAACTGGCCGACCCGGCGCCACAACACCGAGGGGTCGACGGGGCTCGCGACCTCGGGCGGCCACACCCGGCTGCGCGGGCGGGCGGGCCGCGCCGAGCGGGCGAAGTGCCGCGGAAGGCTGCGTTCGTACATGCTGTTGTACTTTCCGCAACCGGGTGATTTGACTCCCGACGCGGCCGGATATCACCGAGATTGCGCCCGGTCGGCGGATCCGGGCCGCGGTCGGGGCCGGATCGCCCGGATCCGGCGCCGACCGCCGCGATCGCGTCGTCTGGCGATCAGGTCGTCATCGGGCCGTCCGCGCCGAACAGGTCCGGCTCGGAGCGGCTGATCACGTCGTACAGCGGCTTGTAGTTGATCCAGGCGACCGTGTCGTTGCCCAGTTGTTCCCGGGTCAGCCGCGCGTTCTCCGGTGTGATCGGCTTGAGTTCGCCGGCCGCCTGGGCGAGCAGTTGCACCTGGCAGGAGCGCTCCATGGTGATGAACCACCATGCCGCCGCGTCGACCGACTGCCCGACCGTGAGCAGGCCGTGGTTGCGCAGGATCAGCGCCTTCCGCGGGCCGAGCGTCTTGGCGATGCGGCGGCCCTCCTCGGCGTCGAGTACGACGCCCGCGTAGTCGTCGAACAGCTCGTGGTCCTCGTAGAACGGGCACACGTCCTGGGTGATCGGTTCGAGCCGGATGCCGAGCGCGGAGATCGCCCGCCCGTGCACGGAGTGGCTGTGCGCCGCCGCGACCACGTCGGGGCGGGCCGCGTGGATCTGCGAGTGGATCGCGAACGCGGCCTGGTTGACGTGGTATCGGCCCTCGACGACCTGTCCCTCGTGGTTGACCAGGATCAGGTCGTCCACGGTGATGTGCTTGAACGACATCCCGAACGGGTTGACCCAGAAGTGATCGGTGAGCTCCGGGTCACGCGCGGTGATGTGGCCGGCCACCCCCTCCTCGAAGCCGAACCGACCGAACAGCCGCAGCGCCGCGGTCAACCGCTCCTTGCGGTGCCGGCGCTCCTGTTCGACGGTCTCGAACGTGGGCGGCAGCGCGAAGCTCAGGTCGGCCGGGGACACCGGCTGCGGCGGGGTCGGCGGCCGGCCCTGCACGTCCTGGGCCTGCGGAGCATCGGTGCCGGACATGTGCGTCTCCTCGAACTCGACTCGGACTGGTGCCGGGACTGCGGATCCGGATCCGGATCCTGGCCCTTGTGCCGGGTCCGGTGCCGGGAGCCGGACGCGGACCAGGTCCGGGACCCGGGACGTGGGGACCGCGGCCGACGCTACCGGCGAGTCACTTCCCAGGACAGCCCCCGGCGGCCGGCCGTTCGTGCGAGGTCGCGGATTTTAGCGCCCGGACCGCCTCGGGGTCGGGTTTCCGGAAATTAATCGAATATTGCCCGCAAGGCTCTTCGAGCTGCTCCTACGCTGCCGTTCAGCGAGTCCGGAACATCGAGTTCGAAGCAGTCGAACTCGAATTACCGGACCCGCGACAGACGCACAAGATACGGGCAACGCGCAAAGTACGGGCGCGCACGGAAAGAACGGGCGTACACAGGGGGAAGGGGCGCGTGACGTGAGCGGCGGGGGCGTGAATTCGACGGAGGTCGTGAGTATCGGCGCACGGGCGCCCTCGGTGACGCCCGTGTTCGGCCGCGGCGATCCGGTGCCGGTGCGGGCCAAGGCGGACGCGGGCCGGCGGAGTTCACCCGCCCGGGCTTCGACGTCGAGGAGCCCGATCGCGAGGAGCTGGGCGGAGATGGCACAACCCCCGCGGCGGTCGAGGCCGTCCCGGCGCAGATCAGGCGACCTGCCGACCGGGTCCGACACCGAGCGGACCCCTGTGACCGAGGCGGATGTCATCGAAACCATCGAGGCCGATCCCAACGCAGCAGTCGACGCCGACCCGATCGAGGTGATCCCGGTCGGGCCGCCGACCCCGGGTGTCGCAGCCGTGCCCGAGGACGAGCCTGTCGGAGTCCACCGGAAAGCCGCACCGCCGATCGCCCCGGAGGCAATCATGGCCAATATGGAAACGGCCCTCAAGGAAGCAATGACGATCGAGGGCGCCGTGGGTGTGGCCCTCGTCGACTACACGAGCGGAATGGCGCTCGGAATTCTCGGCGGCAGCAAGGAACTCGACCTGAACGTGGCCGCCGCCGGAAACACCGACGTGATGCGCGCGAAGATGCGCACGATGGAGATGTTGCACCTCGGCGACCAGATCGAGGACATCCTGATCACGCTCGGCAAGCAGTACCACGTGATCCGGCCGCTGTCCGGCCGGGCCGGCAAGGGCCTGTTCCTCTACATCGTGCTGATGAAGGACCGCGCCAATCTCGCGCTGGCCCGACACAGCCTCAAGCGTATCGAGGAGGAGATCGAGGTCTGAGTTCGCGCCCCGACGGCGCGTTCGAGGCCCGCCGTCGGGGCCCGCAGGCCCATCCTCGATACCCCTGGCGCCCCCGCCACCCCCGTGCGGTGGGCGCCATCGGGGTGTTCGGGGACACCCGCGCGGGTGTCCGGGGACACGTGCGACCGCTCTGGTCTCCCTGCTCCGTCTCGGATATGACGGTACGTCAGATGTACCGTCGAAGCTCGACGTCGTACTTCGCGTACGGATCGCAGCCGGATCCGTTACGGAACGCGTACCCGAGTCCCCCGAGGAGCCGCATGCTGTCCGGCGAGAAGATCCTGATCACCGGTCCCGCGGGCCAGATCGCCTACCCGCTGACCGAGTACCTGGCCCGGGACAACGAGGTATGGGGCATCGCCCGCTTCTCGAACGCCGAGGACCGCAAGCGGGTGGACGCGCTGGGCGTGACCACGCGCGCCGTCGACCTGGGGTCGGGCGACTTCGGCGACCTGCCCGAGGACTTCACCCACGTCCTGCACCTGGCCACCTTCCAGGGACCCGGGTCGGACTACGACGAGGCGCTGCGGGTCAACGCGGAGGGCACCGGGCTGCTGCTCCAGCACTGTCGACGGGCCAAGGCGGCGCTGGTGATGTCCACCGCGTCGGTGCTCAAGCCGCATCCCGACCCGATGCACGTCTTCCGCGAGACCGACCCGCTCGGCGACGCCAACGTCTCGCACGCGCCCACCTACTCGGTCTCCAAGACCGCCGAGGAGGCGGTGGCGCGCTACTGCGCCCGCGCGTTCGACCTCCCGGTGGTGATCGCCCGGATGAACGCCTCCTACGGCCCGGGCGGCGGCCTGCCGACGATGCATCTGGACGCGGTGCTGGCCGGGCAGGCGATCGTCACCCGCTGGGATCCGTGCATGTACAGCCCGATCCACCAGGACGACATCAACAGCCAGACGGCCGCCCTTCTGGACGCGGCGTCCACCCCCGCGACGGTGGTCAACTGGGGCGGCGACGAGCCGGTGAGCGTACAGGACTGGGCGGCGCACATGGCGGATCTGAGCGGCCTGCCGGCCGAGGTGGTGGTGCGCGAGCAACCGGGCACGCTGCGCGGTCAGGTACAGGACACCGGCAAGCGAGCGGCGATCACCGGTCCGTGCGCGGTGGGCTGGCGCGCGGGACTGGCGGATGTGTACGCCACACGGCGCGGTGATTCGGCCTGACGCGGTCGGGCAGCCTACGGCTGTGCTCGATAGCGTCGAGTCTTCAGGTCTTACTCGCGCCGTCTCGGAGCGCTCCACGTCATCGGATCGCGTCGCTGCGAGCGGCACCACGCAGGAAGGACAACGATCATGGGCATCCTCGATACCCCCATCGCCACGCTGGAGGGCAAGCGTACGACCCTGGGCGGTGTCACCGAGGGCAAGGTCGCACTGGTCGTCAACGTCGCGTCCAAGTGCGGCCTGACACCGCAGTACACCGGCCTGGAGGAACTCCAGAAGGAACTGGGCGCGCGCGGCTTCACCGTCGTGGGCGTGCCCTGCAACCAGTTCATGGGTCAGGAGCCGGGCAGCGCCGAGGAGATCCTCGAGTTCTGCTCCACGACCTACGGCGTCACGTTCCCGCTGACCGAGAAGATCGACGTCAACGGACCGGACCGGCACCCGCTCTACGACGTGCTCGCGGCGGCCTCCGACGCCGAGGGCGGCGCGGGTGACGTGCAGTGGAACTTCGAGAAGTTCCTGCTCTCCGCCGACGGCGCGATCGTGGGCCGGTTCCGGCCGCAGACCGACCCGCACGACCCGAACCTGATCGCCGCGATCGAGAGCGTGCTGCCGAAATAGTCCGGCGGCGCGTCGAACGCCGGTCGGGTCGTCGACGGCCCGCCCGGCGTTCGGGGCCGGAAGCCGTTCTGGGGTCGGGGGCGTCGGGGCTCGTCCGGCGTTCGGGCCGGTGTACGGGGCGAGACGGCCCGGCGTACGGCGTTCGGGGCGCGTTCGCCGGCCGGGCTACACCAGAGCCCACACCGCCGTCGCGTCGTCGCAGGGCTTTCCGCGCGGCCAGCGCGTGCCGTCCGCGTCGGAGGCCTCCGCGGCCCGGACCCGCGCCAACAGCTCGGCCGGCCCGAAGTGCCGCAGCGTGGTCATCAGTCGATCCCAGTCGCTCAGCCCGAACCGGTCGACCAGCCGGCTGGCCCCGTCGCTCAACACGGCGAGCGCGCGTACCTCGCCCAGGTCCAGTCCGCCCGTCAACGCCTCGCCCGCCGCCTCCGGATCGGCCGCCGCGACCCAGTAGCCGCCGGCCACGTTCCGCGCCGCCCGCAGGGTGTCCGCGTACTCCTGATGTGCCGTCAGGTAGTCGGGTGTGCCGATCGCATGCGCGTCCCGGCGCCGCCGAGCCGCCACGCCGACCACGTCCAGGCGATCGTCGGTGATCACCGTCAGGTCCTCGTCCCGCTCGATCAACAGCGTCGAATCGGACAACACCAGGTACTCCAAGCGGTCCTCGACCACGCGCGCCACCACCGCCGTCGCGGCGGGCGCGTCCGGCCGGGCCAGGTCGCAGCCGTCCGCGTGCAGTGCCGAGGTGTCCTCGATCGCGTCGTGCAGACACTCGGCCAGGGACCGGTCCGGCCGACCGCCGCTGTGCGTGAACAGGGCGGTGCCCAACCGCTCGACGAACCACGGGACACCGTGCTTGCAGCCGTTGTCCGAACTCGACGTCACACCGTCGAGCAGCACCAGCGTCGTCGGCCCGGCGACGACGAAGTCCTCGTTCGGTTTGCCCGGATGACCCGGTTCGGTCGCGAATTCCACGCGCATCGCGGACATCCCTCCCTTTTAGGTGCCACGCCGTACGGCTGCCCAGTGCCCGGGGGTGGGAAACGGTGGTTGATCATGCCCTGTGCGCGCGGGGGTCGCCCGAGTTCATTGCGGTTTCACGAAACGGTTTCGCGTGAGGTCTCGTGCCGGTCGGGGAACTGCCCCTAATCTCTGGCTTCGTGACACCTTCAGTCCCCGTTTCTACGCGCGTCACCACCGCGCGCCATCCGAAGGGATCCCATGCTCTTGATCAGACGACGCCGCGGTCGCCTCGCCCTCACCGGCCTGGTCGCCGCGAGCCTGCTCGCCATGGGCGGTACGGCGACCGCCGACGCACGCGCCGGCCAGGGCCGGCCCTCCGGCACGACGGAACTGCAATTCCTCGCGCTCAACGACCTGCACGGCAACCTGGAGGAACCGCAGGGTTCCGCGGGCAACGTCACCGAGATCGGCCCCGACGGCAAGCCCGTCGCGATCCCGGCCGGCGGCATCGAGCACCTCGCGACCCAACTGCGCGCGGAGCGGGCGAAGAACCCCAACTCGCTGACCATCGCGGCCGGCGACATGATCGGGGCGAGCCCGCTCCTGTCGGGCCTGTTCCACGACGAGCCGACCATCGAGGCACTGAACAAGGTCGGCCTCGACGTCGCCTCGGTGGGCAACCACGAGTTCGACGAGGGCAGGAAGGAACTCCAGCGCATGCAGTGGGGCGGCTGCCACCCCACCGAGGGCTGCTACACCCCCGGCCGCAGGTTCGAGGGCGCCGACTTCCAGTACCTCGCGGCCAACGTGCTCGACGAGCGCACCGGCCTGCCGATCCTGGCCCCGGTGACCGTCAAGAACGTGGGCGGCGCGCGGGTCGGCTTCATCGGCATGACCCTGGAGGGCACGCCGGACATCGTCACGGCCGAGGGCGTCAAGGGCCTGAAGTTCAAGGACGAGATCCAGACCGCGAACAACATCGTGCCGTGGTTACGGCTGATCGGCATCGAGTCGATCGTGGTTCTGCTGCACGAGGGCGGCCTGCCCGCGAACAACGCGTACAACTACGACTGCAACGCGGGCGGCAACCTGGGCCTGTCCGGCCCGGTGGTGGACATCGCCAAGGGCCTGGACCCGGCGATCGACATGGTCGTCACCGGCCACACGCACCAGGCGTACTCGTGCAGCATCCCGGACCCGGCCGGGAAGCCGCGGATGGTCACCAGCGCGTCCTCGTTCGGCAAGGTGTACACGAAGATCGACGCCACCTACGACAAGCGCACCCGCGACATCGTGCGCACGTCGGTCAAGGCGACGAACACGGTCGTGCGCCGGGACACCCCGAAGGCCCCGGACCTGACCCGACTGCTGGCCGACTGGCAGAAGCTCGCGGCCCCGGTGTCCAACCGCTCGATCGGCTACATCTCCGGCGACATCCGCGGACGCGGCGCGACCACGCCCGAGTCGCCGCTCGGGGACGTGATCGCCGACGCGCAGTTGGAGGCGACCGCGCCGGCCGACAAGGGCGGTGCGCAGATCGCGTTCATGAACCCGGGCGGGATCCGGTCCGACCTGCAATACGCGGCGGCCGGCAGCGAAGGGGACGGCGTCGTCACCTACGGCGAGGCGTTCACGGTGCAGCCGTTCACCAACATGATGCAGACCCTGGACCTCAAGGGTCAGGCCGTGCTCGACCTGCTCGCGCAGCAGTACACCGGTGGCAACGCGGCCAACCCGAAGGTGTTGCAGATATCGAAGGGTCTGACCTACACGACCGACCGGTCGCAGACCGGCGCGGCCAAGATCGTGGCGGGCAGCGTCAAGCTCAACGGCGTGCCGATCGACCCGGCCGCGACCTACAAGGTCAGCGCGAACGAGTTCCTGGCCGGTGGCGGCGACGGCTTCGCCGCCTTCAAGACCGGTACGAACAAGCTGGTCGGCGGCTCCGATCTGGAGGCGCTGCTGGCCTACTTCGCGGCCCACTCGTCGGCGAGCGCGCCGCTGGCGCCGCCGGCGGCGGACCGGATCACCTTCATCGGGTGAGGTTCCTCGTCACCTTCGTCGGGTGTCGTCGGTGAGTCTCCTCGTCATCGTTGTCGGGTGAGGCTCGTCGGGTGGGGCTCCTCGTCATCGTTGTCGGGTGAGGCTCGTCGGGTGGGGCTCCTCGTCATCGTTGTCGGGTGAGGCTCGTCGGGTGAGTCTCCTCGTCATCGTTGTCGGGGTGAGTCTTGCCGAGTGGTTCGGAAGGCCCGGTCGCGGTGCGGCCGGGCCTTCCTGACGCATAATCAGCCAATCGGGACGAGTACGCCGACACGAGGACCGGCGCGGCGGGCCACATGCCCGGTGCGGCCCCGACCTGGGCGACAATCGCCCCATGAGCACAACGAGACGCCCCCCGACCGGGGCCGATGTGGCCCGCGCCGCAGGCGTTTCGCGCGCGACCGTGTCGTACGCGATGAACGATGTCCTGGACAGCCGCATCCCCGAGGAGACCCGGCGCCGGGTCCGCGAGGTCGCCGCCGGGCTGGGTTACGAGCCGCGTTCGGACGCGCGGTCGCTGCGGCGCGGGCGGACCGATCTGGTGATCGTGCCGACCTACGTGGTGCCGTTCGGACAACTGATCCAGCGCTTCCTGGACGGCCTCGCCCGCGAGTTGCACGCCTTGGGGTACACCCTGGTGATCCACGGCAATCCCGCCGCGCACGGCATCGAGGCGGCGAAGGCGTGGGGCGCGCTGAACCCGGCGGTGGTGCTGGTCCTGCCGGAGCGGATGTCGGCCGACGGCGTCGAATACCTGACCTCGCGCGGGATCGCCGTGGTGGCCCTGGGCCACAGCCCCGCGCCGGTCGCGCTCACTTTGAAGGCCGATCACGAGGCGGCGGGCAGCCGGGCCGCCGAGCATCTGATCGAACGGGGTCGGCGTGACCTCGCCGTGGTGGTGCCGCGCGAGCCGGGCCTGGCCGCGATGGGCCTGGAACGGCTCGACGGCTTCCGGGCCGCGGCCGAGGCGGCGGGTGGCACGGTGCGGGTCGTGGAGATGGCCGAGGATCCGGCCGAGGCCGCGCGGATCGCGGGGGAGTGGCGGGCCGAGGGGCGCCCCGACGGGGTGTACGGCTACAACGACGAATACGCCGCGCTGCTCATGGGCGCGTTGGCCGACGTGGGCGTCGCGATCCCGGAGCAACTCGCCATCGTCGGGACGGACGACCTGAGCCTGTGCGAGATGGTCCGGCCCCGGCTGACCTCGGTGGCCTTCGAGGAGTTGAAGCCGATGAGCGCGGTGGCGGCGGCCATCGTCGCGGTCGGCGAGGGGGCGATCCAGGGTGATCTGGACATGTGGCGGATGACGTTGCGGGCCCGCGACTCGAGCTGACCGTGCTCGGCGCCCGCGTCGAGAGCGTGTCGTACGCGGTGGTGGGTGCCGGTGGGCGTCGGTGGGCGTCGGTGGGCGTCGAGTGGGCGCCGGTCGACGCTTGGGCGCGCCCACCGGGTGCCGGATGCCGCCGGCCGGGTCAGAGGCGCGGGGCGGCCGTGAGCTTGGCGATCTGGCGGGACACGAGGTCGTCGGCCGGAAGCTTGGGTGTGGTCGCGGACAGGTCGGCGTTGCTGACCACCACGACCGTCGAGCCGATCCGGACCACGATCTGGCCCAGTGCGCCGCCCGCCTCGGGGGTCATCCCGACCGCCAACGACTCGTCGCCGAGGGTGGCGTGCGCGATCTCGGCGTACGCGTTGGTGCTCGTCTCGCCCTCGGCGTCGGTGGAGGTGATCGACGCGCAGGATTTCAGCGCGTTCCGGCCCTGGGCGAACAGGTTCCGCACCGCGCCGGCGTCGGTGAAGGCGAACAACTCGACGATGGTGAAGCCGGTCGGTGTCGGCTCGCCCCTGGACACCGACGCCTGGGCGGACGCGGTGGGCGCGGGGGCGGCCTGGGCCGGGCGCAGCAGGTCGATCAGCGGCCGGCACGCGGCGTCCCGCGCGGTCTCCCGGAGTTCGGTGCGGTCGTTCGAGACGGCCTCGTAGGCACCGGGCGGCATCTCCGCCGCGGTCAACAGGGCGGCATCGAGGCGGGATTGGGCGGTCGGGTCGGAGCCGGTTCCGTTGCCGGTCCCGTTTCCGTTCCCGTTCTTCGACGGGTCGGCCGACTCGTCGACGGGGGGTTGTGCGGGCGGAGGCTCCCCGGGGGAGGAGTTCGCGGTCGGCGGGCCGGAGGCGGGCGGCCCGGCAGTCGGCGGCGCGGAGCCTGCGGGCGCGGTCCGGGACGGCGCCGCCGTCGCCTCGGGCGCGGCCGTGCTCGCGTACTCGCGCGCCGGCGCCTCCTCGTCGCGACCGCACGCGGTCGCCGCCAGGAGCAGGGTCCCGGCGATCACCGCCGTTCCCACCCGAATCACCATTGCGCGCATACGAGGGTTCCTTCGGAGAAGCTCGGTCGTTCCCCTGGGGCCCGAACGCCGGAAACGAGGACGGCGATCGGGCCGATCGGGATCCGATGGGCCATCAGGAAGCGGAACAGCGGCCGACCGGCCGCACGCTCATCCCACCCACGAGCAGGGCATCCGGCGCCGGAGCGGGCGGAGTTCGCCGTCCCGGAGCCGAAGCGTCGGCCGGTGTCCGGCCGGGCGCGGCCGCCCCGTCGACAGGGGGCGCAACGAGAGCGGCAACATCATGCTGGAACCTGCTTGCATTTGCCAACCATTCACCGCCGACCCGGTCGGGAATCACGCCTTCGCCGCTGCCGTGATCCTTTCGACCTGCTTGGTGACCAGGGCGAGATCCGGCACCTTGACGGTGTCGCCGGAAAGGTCCGCCGAACTGATCACGATCAGCGTGGAGCCGACCCGGACCGCGATCGACGCGCGTGCGCCACCGTCCTCGGGTGAGCTGGTGATCGCCAACGTGTCGTCGCCCAGCTTCGGGTGGGCGACCTCGGTGTGCTTGATCGTCGAGGTCTCACCCTCGGGATCCTTCATCGACACCGACCCACAGTTCTTCAGGGCCGCGCGCCCCTTGGCCATCACGCTCTCCGCGTCGGTGCCCGAGAAGGAGAACAACTCGCTACCGATCACGCCGGTGGGGATCGGGGCGCCGATGGACACGAAGGCCTGTGCGGCGGCGGCCGGCTTCGTGGCGCCCTGCCTCGGCAGGAACAGGTCCACGAGGGGTTGGCAGTCGGCGGGCGTCGCGGTCGCGCGGTCGGCCGACCCGGCCGCGGGCCGGGTCAGGTAGACGCCTTGCGGGAGGTCGGCGGCGGTGAGTACGGCCTTCTCCAATTGCGGGCCGGTCAACGCGGAAACCGCGCCGGCGGCCGGGGACGGGGCAGCCGGCGGCGGCGTGGCGGCCGCCGGCGTGCCCGGAACCGGTGCGGACGACGCGGTGGAACTCGGCGTGCCTGCCGCCGACTTCCCGCCGTCCTTCTTGTCGTCGTCGGAACCGCACGCGGTCGCCGCAACGAGCAGTGCACCGGTGATCACGATCGAGCCCAGCCGAGACATGGATGTGCGCATGGAACGGGTTCCTCCGAGGAATGCGGGCCCGCTCGCTCCCACGCCCCATGCCGGTTCGAATCGTCGCGGGAGCACGACGCGGCGGGCCGCGGAGAGAGTGTGACGGGCCATCAGGAAGTCGGCCACCTACCCGCAGCCCGGAGCGCGTCTCCCCACAAGACGGTTCAACCGGCGACGAACGAGTCGGGGCTCTCCGCGACGCGTCGCGAACCGGCTTGCCTCGACGGCAAGTTGGTGCCGATCGGCGCGTCGCGACGAGAGCGCGCTCATCATCGTGCACCCCGGCGAACTTTGCCAACTAATTGAGCGGGGAGTTCGTCACCGCGTCCCGCCACCAGGTCGGCAGCGCTTCCACTCGCTTCGTCCACACCGCGGGCAACTCGGTCCGGACACCCACGATCGCGCCGACGATCGCGCATGTGGTGTCCACGTCGCCGCCCGCGCTCGCGGTGGACCAGAACGCCGCCGGGTAGTCGTCGAGATGCCGGGACGCGGACCACACCGCGAACGGGACCGTGTCCGGCGCGCTCACCTCGCGACCGTTGCCGAGCATCCGGCCGACCGCGCGGGAGTCCTGACGGTCCACCAGATCCAGTGCCGCGCCCAGTCGTTCGCGGACCAGGCCGGTGGGCGTGCGATCGCGGACGAAGCTCACGAAGTCCCCCGCGGCCGGCCGGTCCAGGGTCACCGCGCCCGCCGCCGCGACGGCCACCGCGACCGCGCCGGCGACGCCTTCGGGATGGGTGTGCGTGACCTGGGCCGACAACGCGGCCTGCTCCGCCACCACGTCGAGGTCGTCCGCGAACCACGCGCCCAGCGGCCCGACCCGCATCGCCGCCCCATTGCCCCACGAGCCCTGGCCGTCGAAGGGTTCGGCGGCCAACTCGCGCCAGTCAGCGCCTTGGCGCACCAGTCGCAACATCCGGTTCGTGGACGGCCCGTAGCCCCGGTCGAAGTCGTGCCGGTGCGCGAAGGACTTGGCCAACGCGTCCTGGTCGACGGTGCCCCGCCGGGTCAACTCGGCATGCAGGACGCAGGCCATCTCGGTGTCGTCGGTCCACGGCCAACTGCCGGGCGGCAGGCTGCGATCGGCCAGGTGCGGGAGGTTGTCGGGGACGAAGAACTGGGCGCCGAGCGCGTCACCCAGCGCGAGGCCGCGCAACGAGGCGAGGGCGGAGACGGCGCGGGCGGCGGGCGTACGGCGGATGGAGGGAGTGGAGGGAGTGGAGGGAGTGCGGGCCGGGGAGGCGTTTTCGGAAGAAGCGTGCGTCATATGGGAGGTCATTATTCCGCTCTCCGTGCTTGGATGTCTCGTGCTTGGATGCCCCGAATGACCTGCTCCCGGGCGCCCGAGCGGGCCGTCCGACTCCTAGGGGACGCCGCCGCTCCGACCGGGGACGGCGCTCCGACCGGCCCCTTCCGTACGCCCGCCCGGCCGCCGCGCGAGCGCCCGTGACGCCCGCCGTCACCGTCGCGGTGCTGGGCTCGGCCGGATTGCACGCGGCCTGGAACGCGCTCGCGCACGGGCTCAAGGACCGGGTCGGGACGATGGTGATGATCCAGGTGGCAAGCCTGGCCATCGGCCTGTCCTGCCTGCCGTTCGTCGGCGTCCCGGCCGCCGGCGCCTGGCCGTGGCTGCTCGGCTCGGCGGCCCTGCACATGGTCTACAACCTGCTCCTGCTGGAGACGTATCGGCTGGGCGACTTCGGCCAGGTGTACCCGATCGCGCGCGGCACCTCCCCATGGGTCACCGCGCTGATCGGGGCGACCCTGCTGCACGAGTACCTGACCGTGACGCAGACCGTCGGCGTCGTGGTGATCTCGGCGGGCATGCTGGTCCTCGCCCTGGCCGGCGGCATCCCGCGCCGCACCGAGGCGATCGCGGTCCTGGCCGCACTGGCCACGGGCTGCGCGATAGCGCTGTACACCGTCCTGGACGGCCTCGGCGCGCGCTCCTCGGGCTCGGCGATGTCGTACGCGGCCTGGCTGTTCGTCCTCGAATCGGCCCCGACCATCCTGGTCCTGCGCCTCCGCGCGCGCCGAGACCCCACCGCCACCCCCAACCCGCAACGCGCCTGGGGCCTACTCGGCGGCGCGATGTCCCTCGCCGCCTACACCCTCGTCATCTGGGCCCAGACCCGAGGCACCCTGGCCACGATCGCCGCCCTCCGCGAAACCTCGGTCGTCTTCGGCGCGATCATCGGCACCCTGATCTTCCACGAGACCTACGGCCGCCACCGAATAGCAGCCACCATCCTGGTCCTCACCGGCATAACCGCAATCAACCTCCCGTAGGCGCTTCCTCCACCCCCGCCGCCGAGTTCCGCGACACCCGGCACCGCATCGGCTCTTCGGGTTCGCCCTGCGGAGTTCCGCGGCGCCCGGCACCGCATCGGTCCTTCGGGTTCGCCCTCCCGATTCCGGTGTCGCGTCGGCTTCCTTCGATCCGGCCCCGAGTCGAGTGCCAGGCCCTACGGTCGAGTCAGCGCTGCCGACAGTCCGACGTTGCCGACCGATCGAGGCCAACCCGGAGGCGTACATGCGATTCGGCGTGAACATTCCCAACTACGGTCCCACCGCGAGCCCCGACGCGATGTCGACCTCGGTCCGCCAGGCCGAGGATCTCGGCCTGGACCTGGCCATGCTGTCCGACCACATCGCGGTCACCTCGGACGTCGCCGCCCAATACCCGGCGCCCTTCTACGAACCGCTGACCGCACTCGCCTGGCTGGCCGGCCGCACCGAGCGGATCCGGCTGGGCACCACCGTCCTGATCCTGCCCTACCGGGACCCGCTGCTGACCGCCCGAGTGACCGCCAACCTGGACCGCTACAGCGCCGGTCGCCTGGTCCTGGGCATCGGCGTCGGCTGGGCCGAGGAGGAATTCGCCGCGCTGAAGATCCCGTACGCCGAGCGTGGCCGGATCACCGACGAATACCTCGCGGCGCTGCACACGCTGTGGACCGAGGACGTCGCGTCGTTCGAGGGCACCCACACCTCCTTCCACGACGTGCACACCGCCCCGCGCCCACTCCAATCCCCACGCCCACCCCTGTGGATCGGCGGCAACAGCCCCGCCGCGATCCGCCGCGCGGCCCGCCACGGCGACACCTGGCACCCCCTGGGCGTCACTCCGCAATGGCTCGAAAAGCAGGGCCTCCCCGCCCTCCGCGCCGCCGCCGAACAAGCCGCCCGCCCAACCCCCACAGTCGCCCTGCGCACCCCACTCCGAGTCACCACAACCCCGATCCCCGACGCCGACCGCCTCCCCGGCGAGGGCACCCTCCCGCAAATCGAGACCGACCTCGCCACCCTCGGCATCGCCCACGTCCTCCTCGACCCCCGCTACCGCGAACCCACCCGCCTCCAGCCCCCCGAAACCGACCGCACCCACCTCGAAGCCGTAGCCCCCCTCCTCACAACCCACCACCCATAACCCGACCGCCCCGCAGCCGGAAGCTCAGTCGGGGACGTCCTCCCGGAGATCAAATTTCACCCGGACGAGTTCACCGACAAGAAGCCGAACGTGCTGTTGTCCCTGGCTCCGCGCGGCCGCACGATCCGCCGGCTCAACTTCAACCAAACCGGATCCGGAAGCCTCCCCTCCACAAGTCCGGGACCAAAGATGTCCACTTTCATGACCTTCGGCACACAGAGAACAATCCGCCCGCCTCTACCGACGCGAGCCCGCGTGCGTCGAAGGGCACGGATAGGGCACGCCTCGACCCGTGCGCCGCCATCCACCAGCACCCGACCCCAGAACGTGACAAAGAGGCCACCGCAGCCGCGAGCGCCAGGCCCCAGACGCCCAGAAAGCCGGTCTCGCCCCCAGGCCCCCTCGAAAACCGGCAGGCAACCGAGCCAAGAAACCACCCTCGGATCACACCCGCCGGAGCCGGACCACCGGAACCTTCCGACGCACATCCGGCACGCGCCCCTCGAAAGACCCCGGGCACGACAAAGGCCCAGATCAGAGAACCTGCCTCTGACCTGGGCCTTTACCTTTGGAGCGGGTGACGAGGATCGAACTCGCACCACTAGCTTGGAAGCCAAGCCCGTGATCTTGATCCCGACCTCGCCAAGTCCCCACGTGGCACAACGCGTTCGCGCACCCCTGAGTACCCGTCAGACCCCCTGAGCCTCGCCCCGTTCTGGCACGCACCTGGCACGCAACTCGGGCCCGCCCCCGTCCCACAAGTGGGTGGTCGGTCTGGGGGTTCCCTCCTCGATCGGGCATGCCTGCACGGACCCGGGTTCCCGGAGGGGCGCAACGGCTCACACCGTGACGCTCGCGCTCGGCCGTTGCGCCCCTCCGGGTTCCGGGTACGCCCCCGGTGCCCGATCGAGGAGGGAACCCCCAGACCCAAGACCACCCACGAACCGCAGCGTCCGTGCCCTACCCACCCCTCCGAGAGAGGGCTGACGCTTGAGGCGGAACCCCATCCATGTTTCACACGGCACACAACCCTCCCCTCCAAGGGAGGGGTGAAGCACCATGAAGAATGCAGATATCGGGAAACGCCACGAGAGATCAGCGTTCGCTTGTAGCTTCTGCGGCGTGCAAACCCTTGTAGCAGTGGCTGTTCTCGGCGGTGCCGCCTCGGTGTCGGCGGCAGCCGTCACTGCCTGCCTAGCCTTCGCGGGCAAGGCGAGAGAAGAGAAGCGCCTGGCTGAGCTGGCGGTCATGGAGGCTGACACTCGCATCACGGGTTCGTTTGCGTCGTTAATGGGCCGCGCTCACGGTCGCGGCGATCCCCTTACGGCTGATGGTGTAGTGGCAATCCTGCTGGCGGAAGGGGCGTTCGTTGACGAGCTGCGCAGGCTTTTCGCTGACGAGGTCACGGGTGCCGCCGGGGCGGCGGAACTGGGTCGCGCCTACCAGATCTTGGACAGGTTGCTTCGTCAGCAGCATTCGGTCGGCATTGCTGACATGGATGCAACGTTGCAGGTCATCGGCTCGCTGGGGTTGCGTCATTCAGTTCTGACGCGTGCAGCACGGATCGGGATCGAGGGACGGCATCAGTTTCAACGGGTCGCCGAGTATCAGGAATTGGTCACTGCGCTGAGAGCTAAGGAGACATCGGACACGAGACGCGCCGGGCGACATCGCATAGCCCGCACTTGGGACTGGATCCTTGGGCGATAGCGTCCTTGACAGGTGCGCGGCCAGCGCCCGAGCGGAGGGACGGTGCCGCAAGTCAATTTTGGGGCGCTCGGACAGGGATTTAATCGAGAAGGGGAAAGCTCGTGACCGCGAATAAGAGTATTTCCGATCAGGTGGGCCTCAGCGACTCCGTGGGGTGGACTATGAGGACTTATCTTTCTGCGGTACATATCTATGCCGCGAGATATAGTACGGAGGTTGCGACTAAGATCGAGGGATCAATAATTTCCCCGGCGTACGATATTCGCCATCAGGGGGCGGTGATCTCGGCAATTGTTGAGTCTGTAGCTTTCATGGAAGCGACAGTCAACGAAATCTACCAGGATGCCGCAGACTCACAGTCTGCCTACGTAGGCGCGCTTGGTGCTGATGTTTTGGGAAGGCTCGCCGCGATTTGGAAGGCGAGCAATGGAGGCTACCTGGAGATCCTGGAGAAATTTAGCCTCGTTCTGAATTTGGCCGATCATCCGGATTTTGATCGCGGACGTGATCCATATCAAAGCGCACGTGACCTGATCCGGCTGAGGAACTACTTGATCCATTATAGGCCGCATGATTCTTCGAGTGAAGCTGAACACAAGCTGACAAAGATCCTTCGTGGTCGATTCCCGGATAACACGCTTGTGGTTCCGGGAGGAGGGCCGTGGCTCCCTAAATACGCCTTAGGCGCAGGTTGCGCTGAATGGGCTTGGCGCGCTGCCCGAGCATTTGCCGATGACTTTAGTGCTCGACTAAGCGTTCCGCTGATGTATCAAACGGCTGATTTTCAAGACCCGCTTCCTAGCTAGGAAGCCTATCTGGGGGAATGAGATGGAAGAAGAGTCGAGTATTCAACTCGGTGCTAGCGGGACTGGTGGAGTTTCTTTTTCTGTGAGAGGACAAGGGCGAAAGAGAGGGGAATTTGAATATGACGGCTCTTGGTTAACCCGTACATTGCCTTCGGAGAAACGAGTAGACCTGGTTTGTACGACCTCGTTTGGCGGCTGGCACCTAAATGACACGGTAGGGCTACTCGCGCGCCGTGCCCTGGATATGGCAAGCATTCTTGGAAAAGGGCACTATGCTGTCGAGTCGTTCGACGATTATGTTATGTGGTGGATGGAGAGGGGTGGCACTCTAAGTGGGATCGTGTCGTCCTCTTGTTTGATGAGATTCGATGCCGTTGCGCATGGGGAACGCCGAGACGCGCAAGGCAAGCTGATTGAGACCGTGAAAACCCTGCATCGTTGGGACCCTTCCTACCGCTACTACCGGTCGGCACACTTAGCAGATAATGCGCAGGATGCTTACCGGGCACTTTGGTTAGCTGTCGAGTCCTTGCTTGACTTGCAATGTCCACAGCAGACCGGACAGCCTGAAAAGGTTTGGTTGTGCGAAGCGCTCTCGCGCGGCCATGCTTGGGATTCTTTGCTTGCTATTAATGCAGTAAATGGCCAACATGGGATTCATGGAAAGTTGGTTCAGCGATTCTATCGTCGTTTTTACGACAATAGACGAAATACTCTTTTCCATTCGAAGCGTTCGAAGAATATCGGCGAGCCCGATTTGAGCGAACCTCTCTCGCAGTTGATCGTAGATTTTAAAGAGCTTCGTAGGTTCTATAGTGAACTATGCAGGCGACTGACAAGTCTTCAGAGCGGCGGTGGCGTTCTTACGGATGAGGGTTTCCGGGCTGCAATACAGCCCTTGGATGAACGAGGGTTGGTCCTGTGCGTAGTGATCGGATCGGAGGAACGTAGGTTCGCCCTAGAGTGGAATTTTGGACTTTCAGTGCCCGGCCGGGAGGTGTTTGCCGCCCGCTTCCTGATTCGTCAAGGGCAAGTTCTGAAATCTCACTACCGGATCCTTTTTGCTGATTCGGGAGAGATCGTGGTCGAAGGGTCTTCGGTAGGAGTTCTTGAGGCGGTCAAGGACACTCGATTTTCATTCAGGATGATATTCATCCGTGAATCTTTGATAGGGCGTTCTGTTTTTCCCTCTGGCTAGGGTCGCATCACGTTATGTTGGGGACGATCACGATTGGTTTCGCCGTCTGGCCGGTGGGCCCCGCCGTGACCGGCGGCCACGCCGCACGCGCGGCGGGGCCCACCGGCCAGACGGCCGAGCGCTCGTCAGGGCGAGCCCTTGATCCAGTACAGCTCAATTCGGCAGTGATCAGGGCGGGTTGATCCGTACGAGGGCCGGCCTGTAGATCGTCTGGCCGGTAGCGTCGCCGTGTGGCTACTGACGATGACACTTCCTCGGCCTGGGTCGTTCATGGCGAACGGATCATCTATGACAACGAGTGGATGCGCGTCTTCCTGACGGACGTCGAACTGCCTGATGGGGAGCGGTTCGAGCATCACGTGATCAAGCTGCATGCGGCAGCGATGACGGTGCTGATCGATGATCAGGACAGGGTCCTGATGATGTGGCGGCATCGGTTCGTGTCGGATCGGTGGGGATGGGAGATCCCGGGCGGCCTGGTCGATCCCGGGGAGGACCCTGAAGAGACGGCGTTGCGCGAACTGTTGGAGGAGACGGGCTATCGGCCGACGACCTTCCGGCACGTGGCTCGGTTTCAGCCCATGGTGGGGATGGTTGACTCGTGGCATGACGTGTTCGTGGGGGAGGGGGCGACGCAGGTTGCTCAGCCGACCGAGACGACTGAGATGGCGCGCATGGAGTGGGTGCCGCTTGCGGACATCCCCGGCCTGATCGCCAAGGGGCGCATCTGGAACTCCGGCGTGCTCATCGGCCTACTCCACGTCTTGGCCTCCCGCGGTGGTGCCAAGCTCGACGACGAGTCGTCAGAGACGCTCTGACAGGCGGACGAGGCGGCGGCGGGCCCGTGCGGATGCGGCGACGGTGCTTAGCTTCTTCGCCTCGTTCCAGTGGGTGCGGGCTTCTTCGGTGCGACCGTGAGCGATCAGGGCTTCGGTCAGGTCGCATCGAAGACCGGCCTCCGCCCTGGCGAAGCCGCTCATGCTGGTCAGTGCCGCGGTCAGGCTGTCGATGACCTCGGTGTCGCCCAGCTTGATGAGGCAGGATCCGCGCCACCTGGCCAAGTGGGCGAGGTTGAGCGCCAGGAACGGCAAGTCCGGGTCGTCTGGGTCCGCTGGGAGGGCTGCTGCGGCCAAGTCCATGGAGTTCATCGATGCCGCCCCGTCACCCAATGCGGCGTGTGCCTCGGCCTCCGCGCCGTAGAGCCAACTGCGGGTGAGGGACGGCAGCCTCGTCCGATTCTCCCCGTGGGCGTAGCGAATCAGGTCCAGCGCTGATTCGGCCTGGCCCAACTCCAGCAGTACGTAAGCCTGTTCGGCGGTGGCAAAGGCCAGGATGCTCGGGTCCTCCGCGATGCTCGCTGCCGCCTTCGCGCGCTCGAAGTGCTCCCACGAGTCGTGCAGCGATTCGGTGTCGACCCCTTGCCATCCCGCGAGTGCGGATGCGTCGGCCAGGACGTGCGCCAGGCCGGCCCGTTGCTTCGGCTTCATGGCGTGCTTGAGCAACTGGTCGACCTGATTGATGTGGGCGCTCATCTCCTCGGCCACGACGGCGGCGCCCAACCGGCGGTCCTTCAACCGGATGGCGTTCGTCTGGAACCTGAGTAGCGCCAACATCTCGTCGTCCACGGCGCGGGCGCTCTCCAGCCGGGTCATCAGTTCGATCACGCCCGGATCGGGCTTGCCCCACGCGCTTGTGCTCGGCTGGTCGAAGGCCAGGTCCTCCGGCTCGACCTCGTACACCGCGCACAGGATCGCCTGGTATCGCTCGTCGGGAAGCTGCCGGCCGTTCTCCCAGTCGGAGATGCGGCGCTTCAAGCTGTCGTCGCTCACCAGCTTCGTGCCGCGGCGGGCGGCCGTCTGCCGCATGCATCGCATGAGTTCGCGCTGTGTCCAGGACCGTTCGTTGCGGGTTCGGCGCAAGCGCTGTGCGTAGAGCGGAAGAGCTTCGTTCTCCATCGTCGCCCCCAGGGGGACAGGGGGACGCGTCCCCCTGCTCGGGTTCGTGTCATCTTCCGCGCACCGCACCCTGCGGTCAACTCTGAACGCACAGTAACCGGCGACAGAAAGCCCTGAAGGGGGCGACACCGTGCGTAGAACGATCATGCACTCACTGGAGTGGCTGTCCCGAGCGGCCGACGACCCGCAGCGATGCCTCATCGAATGGGATCGGGCCCCTTTGGTTCCGCGTCCGCTGGCCATCGGCAAGTTCTTCGACCTGGTGACCGTGCATCGCCGGGTCGGGGAACGGGTGTTGGCCTTCTACGATCGCGACCACATCACCACGGGCGGCGCCGTTCTCGACGTACGAGCCGCCAAGATCGGCTTCCTCGTGTACCGGAACCCGAAGGCTCCGCCGCTCACGGTGGCGCTCGCGTGTGACGCGAAGTATCGGACGCGCAGCCCCGGACTCAAGGGATATCTCCTGGCATCGGCTCCACTTGAGCCCGACCACCCGGACATCGATAGGGCGATCACCCACTGGCTTCGTCCACCCGGCTACTTCGGCCTCTACACGTTCCGTCTGGACGTGTTGGCCGCGAAGCTGACCGAAGTCGCCCGAGAAGGCGTTGCCTATCCACCGACCGATGCGGCGCTGCCGGCGCCTTCGTGCCCATAACCGATGAAGGGGTGCAGCGGTGCGTGATTCGGATGAGCCACACGGCAGGGACGACGACAGCGACGCCTGGTACGTGGCCCGTTCCGCGGTGATGGAACTGCGTGACGTGCTCATCGCGGCCGGCATGGAAGCGGATTTCACGTTCCTGACGGCGGACGTGAACGCCTTCGGGCGGGGGATCGTCAACCTCGGCCGGATCTCCCCGGCCACGACCCGCCGACTGGCCGCGTTGCTGCGGGTGGCCCGTCAGGCGTTGGGCGACGAGGCGTTCGTGACGGAGGGTACCGACGGGGAGCAAGACCATGGATGACAAGAACGACGCTCGCCCCGATGTCCTGCGGCCCGGCGTGCCGTACGTCCGGGGCTGGTCCGAAGCGCGGGACGCCGCACGCGAGTTGGCGGAGGAGTTGAGGTTGCTGGGGCTGGCTGACGACTTCGCCTATTTGCAGGGTGACGTGAACATCGTCGGCAAGGGGCACGTCCGGCTCGGCCGCGTGACCAGCGATGCCGCCACTCGACTCAAGGACGCGCTGCTCTTCGGCGTGTGCATCGAAATCGAACGTCTTCCCTGTGTCCAGGAACCGGCGCGCGACGATCGGCCGACGCCGGCCTGACCCAAGCTCGGCCGGTTTCCTCTCTTGTTCTCCGGCCGAAATAGAGAACCCCCGCTCAGTGGCCTGGGCGGGGGTTCTCGCACGTTCGAAGCACTTCAGGTCGGTATCCGGAACTGGGTCCTGAGCTTCGGTCGGCCGAGAACCTCGACATAGACCACGGACTCGTGGACCACATCGAGATTGACCATGGCGCGGTCGTCCTCCCCAAGAAGGCAGACCATTCGATGCCCCGGGCCGTAGGGACCTTCCGGAGCCGGCGCGGTCCTGAAGCTTTGGCAGAAGTCGTCCCCACAGTCGCACCAACCGTGGAACTCCACCGCATGGAGACCATCGGCCAACGAATGCTCGGCCTCCTTGTGCAGGAGACTAATCAATTCCGCGTGAAGCTCTGGGAGAGCCTCCGACAGGGGACGAGGCTCGCTCATGAAGAGCGGCCGAATCCGTAGGAAATCTCCAGATCGTCACTGGAGATCTTGAACTCTTCAAGCGCAAGCGGTCGTTCGTGCTGGTTCAAGGTCAGTCGCAGAACGTGGAAGAGCGGTACCCCGTCCGCCAGGTGAAGCGAAGTGGCCTCGTCGGGGAGCGGCATGCGACTACGGACGTTCTCGGTCCAGTGCAGGTCGTGGCCGATCTGCTCCAGTGCCGCGTAGAGCTGCGGGGCGGGCGGGGGAGCGGTATCGGCGTACGGCGTGTTCTCCAGGACCGAGAAAGGGATGTACGTCCGGTGGGCCTGGCGCAGCCGGCCGTGCTCGGCGGTCTGCAACTCGTCGTAGGTGAACATCGGCTCACCCGGCGGTACGCGCAACATGTCGGCCAACGCCAAGGGCGCGTCGGTGCGGGTCGCGGTCGGCTCGTCCCGGGTGGTCCAGCGGATGGCGTCGGCCTCGACGTACCGGCCGTCCCGGTCCCGGCGGACCCCCCGCGGACGCGTCGTGTTCGGCCTGGCGTGCGGGGAGCGGACGAACATCCCGCGACCCATCAACACCTCGACCAACCCGGCCGCACGAAGCTCGGTGATGCCCTGACGGACGGTCGGGCGGGATACCCCGAATTCCTTCGCCAACTGCTCCTCGCTCGGTAGCGGCTGCCCTGCCGGGAACGTGCCGTCCATGATCCGGTCGCGCAGATAGTCCGCGATCTCGTGGTAACGGGCCTTTTTGCGAGCGGGCTCCATGGCTTTCCTCCGGGTCTGCTGCGGGGAGCGCGATTCGTTCTTCCTCTCGGCAGCATCCCGCAGCACATGGCGCTTGACAAGACGTAGTACGGGTAGCACTCTGAAGTCAGCCCGTAGTACGGGCTGGCATCCTCTTCGATCGAAGGGGTGTCTCGAGACTCGTGATGGGTGATCCGAAATGGCAATCAAGGGTGCGATCCCGGTGTCCTTCGGGGCGGTGTTCCCGTTCGGGGCGTTCGCGAAGTCGGTGGCTCCGGTGGCCGACTTCGACGCGTCGAAGGGCGGGGTGAAGGTTCAGGCGCGGGACAAGGTGACCGGGCTGCCGGTGTGGGCGGTGTCGGTGGTCGACGGGGATCCGGACGCGAACGAGTCCACGGTGAAGGTGAAGGTCGCGGCGGATGCGGAGCCGGTGTTGCCGGACACGTTGCCGGGGCTGCCGTTCCGGCCGGTGGAGTTCGAGGGCCTGACGGTGACGGCCTACCTCAACCAGTCCACCAACCGCGTGGCGTTCTCCTACCGCGCGTCGGGCCTGCGGGCTCCTGGTGGGCCGCTGAAGAGCGCGATCAAGACGACGGCGGCCTGACGGCTCGTCGTGTGAGACAGGCGCGGCCCTGGTGCGAGCAGATCTTGGCGGGTCGATCGCACCGGGGCCGCTCCCCATCCGAATGACACAAGTGATCTTCGAAGGGGTTCTTCCATCATGCATGTGTTCCAGCGGCCCGTGGTGCGGTTCGGGGCCTTACTGCTTGCGGTGTTGTATGTCGTGTTCGAGGTGGTGCGGGCCCGGGGCGGCGTCGTCGCCTCGTCCCTGCTCTTGTTCGTCTATGTGACGGTCGGGGTCGCGTCCGTCTGGTGGTGGTTGTTCTCGTTCGCGTCCCGGGTGCGGCGTGGTTGGCCCGCCCTGTCGAAGGCGATCGGGGTGTGGCAGCAGGAGCCGGTATCGCGGATCGACGAGACGTTCGAGTACCGGTACCCGCGGATCCTGCGTATCCGCCGGCACGAACTGGGCTTCGACGTGACGGTCTCACTGTTGCCGGGGCAGACCCCGAAGAACCTCGGCGATCACGTGGAGGGCATCGCCCACACCTGGGGTGTCTTCCGGGTCGAGGCATCGTCCCCCGGGCGTGGAGTGGTGGTCCTGCGGGCCTGGTTCGCGGATCCGTTGGCCGAATCGTTCGAGGCGCCGCCCATGCCGGGGTTGGGTGACGTCGTCAAGCGCGCGGCGGCGCTGGCCTCGATCAGGTACGGGAAGGCCGGGGCCGAGAGGGAGGACCCATGGCGGCCGGAGTTCGCGTCGGCGGAGATCGGGCGGTGTGACGACGGGTCGCCGTGGCGGCTGCGGCTGCACGGCACTCACGTCCTGGTCGCGGGCGTGACCGGTGCGGGGAAGGGCTCGGTGCTGTGGGGTGTCGTGCGGGCGCTGCTGCCGGCGGCCCGGGTGGGCATCGTGCAGTTGTGGGCGTGCGATCCCAAGCGCATGGAACTGTCCTACGGCCGGTCGCTGTTCCGGCGGTACGCCTGTGAGCCGGCGGCGATGGTCGAACTCCTGGAAGCAGCGGCGGTCGAGATGAACACGCGCGCGCAGACCTTCGCGGGCAAGGTCCGCAAGCACGAACCCTCGGCGTCCTGCCCGTTCGTCGTGGTGATCGTGGACGAACTGGCGTTCCTGACGGCGTATCAGACCGATCGGGACCTGCGGAAGCGGGCGGATGCCGCGATCGCCACGCTGACGTCCCAGGGCCGTTCGGTCGGGTTCTGCGTGATCGGGGCGTTGCAGGATCCGCGCAAGGAGGTGATGAACATCCGCAACCTGTTCCCGGACCGGATCGCGCTGCGGCTGGACGAGCCGAACCAGGTCGACATGGTCTTGGGCAACGGCGCGAGGGAGCGGGGTGCGGCGGCCGACCTGATCTCCCCGGACCCGGAGATCGGCGCGGGCGTGGGCTACGTCAAGCGGGAGACGCAGCCGGAACCGGTGCGGGTGCGGGCGGCGTTCGTCTCCGACGACGCGATCGACGCGATGGTGCGCGACTACGGTCGTTCGGCCGGTGGCTTCGGGGGCGCGGCATGAGGCGCAACGAGTACGACGCGGACATGGCCCGGGGCGTGACCGTGCTGCGGTGCGTCGCGGACTTCATCGGCTGCCGGCCGACCCTGCCACCGGCCACCTCGGTGGATCTCGGGTGGTCGTGCGCGAATCTCGCGTGGTCGGTCAAGATCCACCTGTTCGGGGGGACCGCACAGGACATGCAGCGGTGGGCGTCAGCCATGGACGACGCGGTGACCACGCGCGTCGAAGGCAACAACACGTACATCGGCGAACACACCCGGATCGACGTCGTGGGCACCATCCACGGCCACGCGGTGATCGTGTGGACCACGCTCGACGGGAGCACCCGATGAGCACGCGAGCCGAACGCGCCCGAATGCCCCTCGCCCGCGAAGTCGTCCGGGCCGTGGCCCAAGAGCACGGCGTCTGCGTCCGCCCGATCACGCTTCGACGCACCGACATCGTGACCGGTGAGACGACTGTGGTCGACGTGCCCTGCGGGGCAACACTGGCGAGCGTGTGCCCGACCTGCGCTGAGCGGAAGCGGCGGCTCCGGATGGCGCAGTGTCGGGAAGGATGGCATCTGACCGAGGAACCGATTCAGGAAGCCGACGACCCGACCGACGAACAGCGCTTGCTGGCCGAACTGCGGGCCGACTGGACCAGGAAGCACGAACTGGCGCGCGGCGACGAGCGGGACGAACTCGCCGAAGACTTGGCGGCGGTCGACGCCGAGTTGGCCGACTCCGGCGTACGGGGCAACATCGACCCCGACCCGGTCTCGCGGCGGGTGCGGTCCACGCGGCGGCGGCAGGATGCTCCGGACCTGCCTCGCCGGGAGGTCGACTCGCGGACGGTCGGCAGGGCGTACACCGCGCCCGACGGCAAGGTCTTCCGGCCGTCTCTGTTCGTCACCCTCACGCTGCCGTCGTACGGGCGTGTACGCCGCGACGGCACGCCCGTGGATGCCTCGGCGTACGACTACCGGGCGGCTGCCCGGGACGCGCTGCACTTCTCGAAGCTGGTCGATCGGTTCGTACAGAACCTGCGGCGCCTGGTCGGCTTCGACGTGCAGTACTTCGCCGCGGTCGAGTACCAACGGCGGCTGGCTCCGCATATCCACCTGGCGATCCGCGGCACGGTCTCGCGCGCCGAACTCCGCCAGGTGGCGGCGGCCACCTATCACCAGGTGTGGTGGCCTGCGTGCGACGAACCGATCTACTCAACCGACCTTCCACCTGTCTGGGACACGGAGGCCGGCGCCTACCTCGACCCGACGAAGGGCGTCGAACTCCGCACCTGGCATGAGGCGTTGGACGACCTGGCCGACGACGCGGAACCGATCCACGTCGCCCGATTCGGGACCCAGGTCGACGCGAAAGGCGTCCTGGTCGGCTCCCCGGACGCGCGCCGCTGCATCGGCTACCTGACCAAGTACCTCAACAAGTCCGCCCACGAGTCCCACGAAGCCCAGAGCGGGGCCCAGCACGCACACGTGGACCGACTCGTCGAAGCCCTCCGCTACGAGCCCTGCTCGCCCACCTGCGCCAACTGGCTCCTCTACGGAGTCCAGCCGAAGAACGCCCGCGCGGGCCTGCGTCCCGGCTGCTGCAAGTCGAAGGCACACCGCCGCACCCACCTCGGCTACGGCGGCCGACGTGTCCTGGTCTCCCGAAAGTGGTCCGGCAAGACCATGGCCGACCACAAGACCGAACGCCGGGCCTGGGTCCTGGACCTCATCGGCCAAGCCGCCGACGCCCCCGACCCCAATCGCTTCATGTGGCAACCGGTCGGCCGTGACGACCCGGACGTCGCACCGCTGTCCCATCGCCTCCTTCGGGCGGTGGCCGAACGGGTGCGGTGGCGCAAGGCGATGGACGACGCGAAAGCCCGCTCTGACGGGGCGCTCGGTGTTTCGGCAACTGTCCGGGGGAGGGCCGCATGACCGTCAAGCCACTCAAGACCAAGCTCCTGACCGTCCCCCAAGCCGCCGAACGACTGAACGTCGGCGAGCGGTACATCCGTCGCCTGATCGCCGAGCGGCGCATCACCTTCGTTCGCGTCGGCCGATACGTCCGGATCCCGGATGAAGTCCTGGACGCGTTCCTTGCGGCGGGCACGGTCGAACCCCGCATGCCCCGCGCGGCTCGGCCGTGGGGGAGGGCTGCCTGATGCCCAACGACAGGGGCCGACGCCGCGACTTCGGCGCTATCCGCAAGCTCCCCTCCGGTCGCTTCCAGGTTCGCTATCCACACCCGGAAACCGGCGAGATGATCCCGGCCGACCGCACCTTCGAGACCCTTCGCGAAGCTGAGGACCACCTCGCCGAGATCCGTACGGACATCCGCCGCGAAGACTGGCGCGACCCGGAAGCCGGCAAGCAGAAGTTCGGGAAGTACGCGACCGCGTGGATCGCCGAGCACCCCAAGCTTGAGGTGAGCACGCGCGAGCTGTACGAAATCCTGCTTCGGCTGCACATCGGGCCGACGTTCAACGACCGAGAGCTTCAGGAGATCAAGCTTCCGCACGTCCGGGCGTGGCGCCAACGCCTCCTCGACAACGGGCGCGGTCAGTCGACCGTCGCCAAGTCGTACCGCCTCCTCCGCGGCATCCTCAACACGGCGGTCGCGGACGACGCGATCAAGCGCAATCCCTGCCGGATCAAGGGCGCCGGCGACGAGAAGACTCCCGAACGTCCCACTCTCACCATCGACGAAGTCTTCCGCGTCGCCGATGCCATCGATGCCCGCTACCGCGCCATGGTCCTGATCGCCACGTTCCTCGGTCTCCGCCTCGGCGAACTGGCCGGCCTCCGCCGCAAGGCCGTCGACCTGGAGAACGCGCGCATCCGCGTCCGGCGGGTCGGCGCCCAGAGCAACAAGGGCACCTTGTACGAGAAGGACCCCAAGACCGAAGCCGGCAAGCGCTGGATCACCATCCCGGAGGTGATCCTTCCGGATATCAAGAGTCATCTCGAATGGTTCGCCGAGAAGACCCCGGACGGCCTGCTCTTCGTCGGTCCGCGCGGCGGCCTGATCCGGCGCAACAACTTCAATCGGGTGTGGAAGCGGGCGCTTCGCAAGGCGAAAGTCACGGAAGTTCACTTCCACGACCTACGCCACACGGGTAACACCCTCGCTGCTTCGACCGGTGCGAGCACCCGGGAACTGATGGCGCGCATGGGACACGCGTCACCCCGGGCCGCGTTGATCTACCAACACGCGACAAACGAACGCGATCGTGAGATTGCCGACGCTCTCAGTGCGAAGGTGCGGGCGGTTCGCAGGCCGGCGGGGGCCGAAAAAACCACTCCGAAGAGCTCGAAGAGTCGGGACCAAGGTCGGGCGGCGGGGGACTAACGTCCCGGCCTTCTGGCACGAATCTGGCACGACGCCCCTCAAGCACCCGGGCACGACAAAGGCCCAGATCAGAGAACCTGCCTCTGACCTGGGCCTTTACCTTTGGAGCGGGTGACGAGGATCGAACTCGCACCACTAGCTTGGAAGGCTAGGGCTCTACCATTGAGCTACACCCGCAGCTGGTGTGGCGTGCACGTGGCGCCTAGGTTAGCGGATTGGTGCGCGGCCAGTGCAGACTCTAGCGTGTCGTCCTCTAGACTTCATCGGGCGCCACGGGGCGTAGCGTAGTGGCTAGCGCGCCTGCTTTGGGAGCAGGAGATCGGGAGTTCGAGTCTCCCCGCCCCGACCACCACATCATGGATTCGCTGCAGGATGGATCGGTACGCCGGTTCTGAACCTTCAGTGTGCCGTCAGGCAAGATGCACAGGCCCGGAAGAACAGCCCGCAGCAAGGAGACCCTTACCGTGAAGAGCGCCGTCGAGACGCTGAACCCGACCCGGGTTCGGCTCACCGTCGAGGTTCCCTCCGAGGAGCTGAAGCCCAGCCTCGACGCGGCGTACAAGAAGATCGGCAAGCAGGTGACGGTCCCGGGCTTCCGCAAGGGCAAGATCCCGGCTCGCATCATCGACCAGCGCTTCGGCCGTGAGGCCGTTTTCGTCGAGGCGTTCGATGAGATCCTCTCCTCCTCGTACGGCAAGGCCGTCGAGGAGAACGAGCTGCGCGTCCTGGGCCAGCCCGAGGTCACCGAGGTCACCGACGTGACCGAGCTGGCCGGCGGTGCCGATCTGAAGTTCACCGCAGAGGTCGACACCCGTCCCGAGATCGAGCTGCCGGACTACTCCGGCATCGAGGTCGAGGTCGATGACATCACCGTCACCGACGAGGACGTCGCCGAGAAGATCGAAGAGCTGCGTGACCGCTTCGGTGCGCTGAACACCGTCGAGCGGGCCGCGGCCGAGGGCGACACGGTCGTCATCGACATCGAGGCCAAGGTCAACGGCGAGGTGCTGGAGGACGGCGTCGCGAAGGCGATGTCGTACCAGATCGGCGGCGACACGATGCTGGACGGCCTCGACGCCGCCGTCATCGGCGCGTCGGCCGGCGAGACCAAGACCTTCGAGACCGAGCTCCAGGGTGGCAGCGCCGCCGGCGAGACCGCCGAGGTCTCGGTCCAGGTGACCACCGTGAAGGCCAAGGAGCTCCCCGAGCTCGACGACGACTTCGCGCAGCTCGCCAGCGAGTTCGACACGCTGGACGAGCTGAAGGCGGACCTGCGCGAGAAGCTCGACCACCAGAAGCTGCACGACCAGCAGAACGAGGGTCGGGACAAGGTTCTGGAAGCCCTGCTGGAGCAGATCGAGGTGCCGCTGCCGGAGAGCATCGTCACCGAGGAGATCGAGCAGCGTCGTGGTCAGCTCGAGCAGCAGCTCGGCATGATGGGCATGGACCTGGGCAAGTGGCTGGAGATCCAGGGCCAGACCGCCGAGGAGTACGAGACCGAGCTCCAGGACAGCGTCCGCAAGGGCATGCGCGCCCAGTTCGTGCTCGACGAGGTCGTGAAGAAGGAGCAGCTCTCCGTCAACCAGGAAGAGCTGACCCAGCACCTCATCCAGCGGGCGCAGCAGTCCGGCATGAGCCCGGACCAGTTCGCGCAGCAGGTCATGCAGTCCGGCTACGTGCCGGTCCTGGTCGGCGAGGTTGCTCGCGGCAAGGCCCTCGAGGTCATCGCCAAGGGCGCCAAGGCCAAGGACGTGTCCGGCAACGAGGTCAGCCTCGGTGTCGACCTGCACGCGGACGACGCGGACAACCACGAGGGCCACGACCACGCGGAGGCCGAAGAAGCTGCTCCCGCGTCGGACGCGTCCGCGGAGGAGAAGGCCGAGGCCTGATCCACACCCGCGCGACACCCTCGCGACGCCCTCGCGACTCGCGATGGCCGGCCGTGGTGACTCGCGGCGCACGCAGTACGTGTAGGGAGTAGGACCCGACGCTTCGGGCCCGGTCCCCGCTTCGGCGGAGACCGGGCCCGAAGTGCGTTTCGGGCGCGGGGCGCGCGGGCGGGTGCGGGCTGGGGTCCGGCCGTGGTCCTCGATCTGCGGTACGTCGAGGGGCGCGCGGGCGGGTGCGGGCTGGGGAGGGGAGGGCTCCCGCGCTCGGAGTACGCCTGGAGGCGGTCGTACGGTCGGTGTGGACGCGGGGCCGCCGGCCGGGTTTCGGAGACCGGTCCGCTCGGTGGGTGCGGCAGGTGCGTGGTGCGGCGACGGTGGCGGAGACGCGTTCGCGCGGGCGAACCACCGTGCGGGGCCGGTGTCGCGATCCGTGTCGCGCCGATTCGTACGGGGCGCGCACGTCGGCAGGTTGCCGACGGCCTCGAAGACGCCTTCGACGGCCCCGAGGAGCCTCCGCGAGAGTCGAGTCGATGTCCGATATCGGGCTCGTGCGATCGGCGGCCCGTGGCAGCCGTTCTCGCCCTCGCCCTCGCCCGGCGACCCGCTTGCCGCCCGCGCGGCGGAGGACACTGGCCCTGGCGCCGGAGACCCTTGGTCGCGACCACCAGAGCGGCCGGTTGCCCACCGAGCTCGCACGGTCCCCGGGACCGGAAGGTTGTCCCGGCCTCGCTCGATCCGCGCGCGACTACCCCGATACCGCCCGGATGCCGCCTTGCTGCGCTCTGGGCGAACAGTCCTGAGTCTGGGATGGCCTGCGACGATCCGCGCGTTAGGGTCGCTGTACGAAGGGGGTCACCCGCCACGAACGCAGGTGCCTCCCAAGGTCGACTTCGTGACGGCTCGGGATTGCCGTCGGAAACGAGCAGGTGGATACGTGACGAATCCGCAGATCGTGACTCCGGGGCTCGCGGTGCCCACTTCGCGTGCATCTCAGCCGGGTGGGATGGGGCTCGACGACCAGGTCTACAACCGGTTGCTGCGCGAGCGGATCATCTTCCTCGGCTCGGTGGTCGAGGACCAGATCGCCAACGCGATCTCCGCCCAGCTCCTGTTGCTGAACGCAGAGGACCCGGAAAAGGACATCTGGCTCTACGTCAACTCGCCCGGTGGCTCCATCACCGCCGGCATGGCGATCTACGACACGATGCAGTGGATCAGCAACGATGTCGCGACCGTCGCGATGGGCCTGGCCGCCTCCATGGGCCAGTTCCTGTTGACCGCCGGAGCCCCCGGCAAGCGCATCGCGCTGGCCAACTCCGAGATCCTGATGCACCAGCCGTCCGCCGGTCTCGGCGGCTCGGCGTCGGACATCAAGATCCAGGCCGAGCAGCTCCTGCGCACCAAGCGCAAGATGACTCGCCTGATCGCACACCATTCCGGGCAGACCCCCGAGAAGATCGAGCACGACTCGGACCGCGACCGCTGGTTCTCCGCCGAGGAGGCCAAGGAATACGGCCTGGTGGACCACGTGGTTCGCAGTGCGGCCGAGGTTCCCAACACCGGCAGCACCAGCTGATACCGGCGGCTGTACACAGCTGAACCCAGCCGGCCGACCGCTGATCCGCCAGCCGACCCCGGCTGGGAAACAGCGTGAGTCGGCCTCCAGTCGCCCAGCCACTGAGTCGAGTCCGCAGTCCCGGAGGGCTGAGATTTCCATGAATGACAATCTGTTCCACCGGCCCGAGGGCCTGGCACCGTTGGCCTCGCGCAGCGCCGAGAGCCGTTACGTCCTGCCGCGTTTCATCGAGCGCACGTCGCAGGGTTTCCGCGAGCAGGACCCCTACACCAAGCTGTTCGAGGAGCGGATCATCTTCCTGGGTGTCCAGGTCGACGACGCCTCCGCGAACGACGTGATGGCGCAGCTCCTGACGCTCGAGTCGATGGACCCCGATCGGGACATCTCGATCTACATCAACTCGCCCGGCGGTTCCTTCACGGCGCTTACCGCCATCTACGACACGATGCAGTTCGTGCGCCCCGACATCCAGACGGTGTGCATGGGCCAAGCGGCCTCCGCCGCCGCCGTTCTGCTCGCCGCGGGAACTCCGGGCAAGCGAATGGCGCTGCCGAACTCCCGCATCCTCATCCACCAGCCGTACAGTGAAACAGGGCGCGCGCAAGTCAGCGACCTGGAGATCCAGGCTCGTGAGATCCAGCGCATGCGCACCATGCTGGAAACGATGCTCGCGCAGCACAGCACGAGGCCGATCGAGCAGGTTCGCGACGACATCGAGCGCGACAAGATTCTGACGGCCGAAGAGGCGCTTGCGTACGGCCTCATCGACGAGATCACCGCACCTCGGAAGGTCGTCGGCTAGTGTCCCCGCCCGGTCGGCGGCTTGCCGCCGACCGGACAACGGTGACCGGTTGATGGTCAAAACCGGGGGATCGGAGATTCCGGCGGGGTACCGTCGAAAGACCAGGCACCAGGTCCGGGACATCCGGGGCCCAGGCGAAGGAGATGCACCTCGTGGCACGCATCGGTGACGGTGGCGACCTGCTCAAGTGCTCGTTCTGCGGAAAGAGCCAGAAGCAGGTGAAGAAGCTCATTGCCGGTCCGGGTGTCTACATCTGTGACGAGTGCATCGACCTGTGCAACGAGATCATCGAGGAGGAGCTCTCCGAGTCCTCCGAGTTGAAGTTCGAGGAGCTCCCCAAGCCGCGGGAGATCTACGAGTTCCTCGACGGCTACGTGGTCGGGCAGGAAGTCGCCAAGAAGGCGCTCTCGGTAGCGGTGTACAACCACTACAAGCGGGTGCAGGCCGGCGAGTCGGCCAAGGCCTCCCGGGACGACGGCGTCGAACTGGCCAAGTCGAACATCCTGCTGCTCGGGCCGACCGGCTGCGGCAAGACGCTGCTGGCGCAGACCCTGGCCCGGATGCTCAACGTGCCGTTCGCCATCGCCGACGCGACCGCGCTCACCGAGGCGGGCTACGTCGGCGAGGACGTCGAGAACATCCTGCTGAAGCTGATCCAGGCGGCCGACTACGACGTCAAGAAGGCCGAGACCGGGATCATCTACATCGACGAGGTCGACAAGATCGCTCGCAAGAGCGAGAACCCGTCGATCACGCGCGACGTGTCCGGTGAGGGCGTGCAGCAGGCGCTGCTGAAGATCATCGAGGGCACCACCGCGAGTGTGCCGCCGCAGGGCGGGCGCAAGCACCCGCACCAGGAGTTCATCCAGATCGACACGACGAACGTGCTGTTCATCGTGGGCGGCGCGTTCGCCGGCCTGGAGAAGATCATCGAGGGCCGGGTCGGCCGCAAGGGCATCGGCTTCGGCGCGCAGATCCGCTCCAAGCGCGATGTGGAGAGCGCCGACTCGTTCGCCGACGTGATGCCCGAGGACCTGCTCAAGTTCGGCATGATCCCGGAGTTCATCGGCCGGCTCCCGGTGCTCACCTCGGTGCACAACCTGGACCGCGAGGCGCTCATCCAGATCCTGACCGAGCCCAAGAACGCGCTGGTGAAGCAGTATCGCCGGCTGTTCGAACTCGACGGGGTCGAGCTGGACTTCGAGATGGAGGCGCTGGAGGCGATCGCCGACCAGGCGATCATGCGCGGCACCGGTGCGCGCGGCCTGCGGGCGATCCTCGAAGAGGTGCTCCAGTCGGTGATGTACGAGGTCCCGTCCCGCAAGGACGTGGCCCGCGTCGTGGTCACCGACCAGGTGGTGCTCAAGCACGTCAATCCCACGCTCGTGCCGCGCGACGTGGTCAAGCGCGAGCGGCGCGACAAGAGCGCCTGAGTCGAACCGGCACCGACCGGCACCGACCCGTACCGACCCGCACCGGACGGCGGCCGGAAAGCGCCCGGGACGGCGGCCGGAGGCACCCGGAACGGTTATCGGGCGGTGCCCGCGTACACGTTCGCGATCACCAGCCGGGCGTGTGCGACACCGGCACCGTCGCTGACGTAGACGAGATCGTGCTCGTCGCCCCACAGACACATCGCCGTGGTGGGGTTGCTCCAGCAGCGGAGCAACCCCGGCGGGCCGGGTACGGCCGGCTCCTCGGTCAGCGACACCGCCGGCACGAAGTCCCGGACGTACGCCGCCGGTGCCGTGTCCCGCCTGGTCGCCAGCGTCAGCAGCACCGTCTCGCTGGTCTGCCCGCCGCCGAAGACCTCGGTCCGGACGTCGGCGAGGGTCCGCCCCATCGTCGCGTTGAGTTCGCCGACCGTTCCGGGCAACTCCTGTTGCGCGACCGGGCCTCGGGCCTCGATCGTGGCCGGCATCACGAGCGGTCCGGCGACGCGTACGCCGGCCGGCGCGGTCGGCAGGCCACGCGGCCGATTCGGACCGCCGCCGCTGCCGCCCGAGTCGAGCAGCAGTACGACGACCACCACCGCGACCACGACCACCGCCGCGCTGCCGAGCACGCCCACGAGCAGCGCGGCCCGGTCCCGGGAGCCATCGTTCGGATGCGGAGCGCCGGTCGGTGGGCCGCTCGGGTATCCCGCGCCACTCGTCCCGGATCCCTGCCGGCCGCCGTACCCGTCGCTCATCGCCCCCACCACCTCGTGGCTCGGCCGTACGTCATCGGTACCCGGTACAACGACGGTAGGGCCGCGAGGCGACGCGCGAACGCGCGTTCCGCCGCGGCCCCGCCGACGAACGCGGCCCCGCCGACGAACGCGGCCCCGCCGACGAACGCGGCCCCGCCGACGAAGCCGAGGCGGGCCCGCCGCCGCTCCTTCCCCGAAGAGGTGGTCCCGCCGCCCGCTACTTCTCCAGCGAGGCCGCCCCGCCGCTACTTCTCCAGATCCGCGCGCATCGCCTTGAACTTCGCTGCGGCCTGATCCGCCGACGACTGTTCGAAGTACGCCACGGCCGTCGTGTACCGGTCCGCCCACCCGCAGATCGCCGCGGGCCCCGCGGCCGAACCGGGCATGCACTCCAGCGTGCCGCCCAGCGGACCGGCGTCGTAGGACTTCATCGTGACCCCGTCCGGGACGCTGCCGCCGCTGCCGTTCACGTACTCGACCATGCCGCGCAGCATGTGCTCCAACCGCTTGCCGTCGACGCCGGTCATCCCGTCCACGCCCACGAACAGCACCGCACGCGGGCCGGTCCCGGTCGAGCCGTACGCCGCGACCACCACGTTGTTGACGCGGTCGCGCACCTCGCCCGGGTCGACCGGAACGTCGGTGGGCCCGTCGGTCAGCCGGGCCAGGCCGCCGGCCCGGTCTGCGGCCTGGAGCCTGCGGACACCGGTCGAGTTCGACGGCCGTCCGGACGGGGCCGACGTCGCGGGCGCCGACGCGGTCGGCTTGGCCTTGTCGGCGGGCAACTCCGCCGGGCGCGTCACGGCAGCGGTCGTCCCGGCTTTGGCCGGTTGGTCCGTCGTGGCGACCGCCGGGCCGCTCGTGACGGCCTTGTCGTCGTCGGCCTGACAACCCGTCAGCACGGATGCCCCGAGCACCGAGACGGTGACGGCGGCGATGGTGGTGAGCAGTGTCGAGGTGCGAGTGCGCACGAAGATCCCCCCGGATTCACGATTTCACGGATATCGGGCCGGCTCCCGACGCTTCGACCGATGCCCCCATCGTCGAAACCGGATACCGCCCACCGCGCAAGCTAGCGGCGCCCGGCCACCGGTGGGGTCGCGGTGACAGCACGGTGACAAGGGCGGGACGTCTCCGGCGCGAAAGCGATCCGCGCCCGCCGCCGCGCCGGCCGCGCCACCGCCGCCCGGTCGCCCGCCGCCGTTCGCCCCGATATGCCTCCGCCTCCGCCGTGCCCGCCGCCCCGTCGCCGCCCGCCCGCTCCACCGCCGGCGCCCCACCGCCGCCGCGTCGAAGGCGCCCGCGCGCCTTCCGTAGACTGGGGCGGTGACCGAGAACACCATTCCCGCAGCCGCTGCCACCGAGCAGCCGCAGGCCCTTCCCTCCCAGTACACCCCCGCCGAGGTAGAGGGGAAGCTGTACGAGCGCTGGGTAGCCGCGGGTTGGTTCGAGGCCGACGCGAAGAGTGACAAGCCCCCGTACACGATCGTCATCCCGCCGCCGAACGTCACCGGACAACTGCACCTGGGCCACGCGTTCCAGCACACGCTGATGGACGCGCTCACCCGCCGCAAGCGCATGCAGGGCTTCGAGGCGCTGTGGCTGCCCGGCATGGACCACGCCGGCATCGCCACCCAGAACGTGGTCGAGCGCGAGCTGGCCAAGGAGGGCAAGTCCCGGCACGACCTGGGCCGCGAGGAGTTCGTGGACCGGGTCTGGCAGTGGAAGGAAGAGTACGGCGGGAAGATCCTCGACCAGATGCGTCGCCTCGGCGACGGCGTCGACTGGTCGCGGGAGCGCTTCACCATGGACGAGGGCCTGTCCCAGGCCGTGCAGACCATCTTCAAGCGGCTCTACGACGACGAGTTGATCTACCGCGCCGAGCGCATCATCAACTGGTGCCCGCGCTGCCTGACCGCGATCTCCGACATCGAGGTCGAGCACCAGGACGACGAGGGCGAACTGGTCTCGATCCGCTACGGCGACGGCGACGCCGCGATCGTGGTGGCCACCACGCGCGCCGAGACCATGCTCGGCGACACCGCCGTCGCGGTGCACCCCGACGACGAGCGGTACGCGCACCTGGTCGGCACCGAGATCGAACTGCCGCTCACCGGGCGGCGGATCCCGATCGTGGCCGACGAGCACGTGGACCCCGAGTTCGGCACCGGCGCGGTCAAGGTGACCCCGGCGCACGACCCGAACGACTTCGAGATCGGCCGCCGGCACAACCTGCCGATGCCCTCGGTCATGAACGAGCGGGCGATCGTCACCGTGCACGGCCCGTTCGAGGGCCTGGACCGCTACGAGGCGCGCTTCGCGATCGTGGCCGCGCTGCGCGAGCAGGGTCGGATCGTCGCCGAGAAGCGCCCGTACACGCACGCGGTCGGGCACTGCTCGCGCTGCAAGACCACCGTCGAGCCGCGCCTGTCCATGCAGTGGTGGGTCAGGGTCGAGCCGCTGGCCAAGGCCGCCGGCGACGCGGTGCGCGACGGCCGGGTGGCCATCCACCCGCAGGAGCTGGCCGGGCGCTACTTCGGCTGGGTCGACAACATGCACGACTGGTGCATCTCGCGCCAGTTGTGGTGGGGCCACCGGATCCCGGTCTGGTACGGCCCGAACGGCGAGACGGTCTGCGTGGGCCCGAACGACGAGGCGCCCACCGGCGAGGGCTGGACGCAGGACACCGACGTGCTCGACACGTGGTTCTCCTCCGCGCTGTGGCCGTTCTCCACGCTGGGCTGGCCCGAGCAGACCGCCGACCTGGCCAAGTTCTATCCGACCGACGTGCTGCTCACCGGGCACGACATCATCTTCTTCTGGGTCGCCCGGATGATGATGTTCGGCCTGTACGCGATGGACGGCCGGGCGCCGTTCCACACCATCGCGCTCACCGGCCTGGTCCGCGACCAGTTCGGCAAGAAGATGTCCAAGTCGTTCGGGAACGTGGTCGACCCGATCGACTGGATGGACGCGTACGGCACCGACGCGCTGCGCTTCACCCTGGCCCGCGGCGCCAACCCCGGCACGGACGTGCCGATCGGCGAGGACTGGGTCCAGGGCTCGCGCAACTTCTGCAACAAGATCTGGAACGCGACCCGGTTCGCGCTGATGAACGGCGCGACCGTCGAGGGCCCGATGCCGGCCGCCGAGCAACTCGCGGCGGCCGACCGCTGGATCCTGTCCCGGCTGGACGCGGTCGTGGCCGAGGTGGACGCGTACTACGAGGACTACCAGTTCGCGAAGCTCTCGGACACGCTCTTCCACTTCGCCTGGGACGAGGTCTTCGACTGGTACGTCGAGCTGGCCAAGCTGCCGCTCAACGGCGAGGACGAGGCCGCCGCGCAGGCCACCCGGCGCGTCCTGGGCCACGTCCTGGACGTGACGCTGCGGCTGCTGCACCCGATCGTGCCGTTCGTGACCGAGGAGTTGTGGACCACGCTCACCGGCGGCGAGTCGCTCGTGCCCGCCGAGTGGCCCACCCCGAGCGGGTTCGCCGACCCGGCCGCCGAGGCCGAGATCACCACGCTCCAACAGGTGATCACCGAGGTTCGCCGGTTCCGCTCGGACCAGGGCCTCAAGCCCGGCCAGCGGGTGCCGGCCAACATCTCGCTCGCGGGCACCGCGATCGCCGCGCACGAGGCGGCGCTGCGGCAACTCGCCCGCTGCACACCGGCCGGCGAGGGCTTCACGGCGACCACGTCCTTCCCGGTCGCGGGCGCGGTGATCGAGCTGGACCTGTCCGGCGCGATCGACTTCGCCGCCGAGCGCAAGCGACTGGCCAAGGACCTGGCCGAGGCCGAGAAGGTCCGCGACGTGAACACCAAGAAGCTGGGCAACGCCGGCTTCCTGGCCAAGGCCGCCGCCGACGTGGTGGACAAGGTCCGGGACAAGCTGACCGGAGCCGAGGCCGACATCGAACGCATCAAGGGCCAGCTCGACCGGCTGCCCACCGCCTGAACCGACCGGCCGCGCGGCCCGGGCACACCCACCCGGGCCGCGCGGACGATCGGCGAGCCGGCACCCGCGGCTCGACCCCGAACCCCCGAAGAACTCGATCGGAACCGGTGACACCAGTGACAGACCCCGCCGAGGCAGCGGCCGCACAGCGCGCCGTGGAGGCCGAGCTGATCGGGCGCTGGCCCGAGACCAAGCTCGACCCGTCCACCGACCGCGTGGTCGCGCTGATGGACGTGCTCGGTGAACCCCAGCGGGCGTACCCGGTCATCCACATCACCGGCACCAACGGCAAGACCAGCACGGCCCGGATGATCGAGGCGCTGCTGCGCGCGTTCCAACTGCGCACCGGCCGCTACACCAGCCCGCACGTCGAGTCGATGACCGAGCGGATCAGCCTGGACGGCGAGCCGATCAGCGCCGAGCGGTTCGTGGAGACCTATCGCGACATCCAGCCCTATATCGACATCGTGGACGCCGCCCAGCCGCACCGGTTGTCCTTCTTCGAGGTGATCACCGGGATGGCGTACGCCGCGTTCGCCGACGCGCCGGTGGACGTCGCGGTGGTCGAGGTCGGCATGGGCGGCACGTGGGACGCGACCAACGTGGTGGACGGCACGGTCGCCGTGGTCACCCCGATCGCGGTGGACCACGCCGCCCGGCTCGGTGGCACGCCCGGCGAGATCGCGGTGGAGAAGGCCGGGATCATCAAGAAGGACAGCCTGGTTGTGCTGGCGCAACAACCGGTGGACGCGGCCGAGGCGCTGATCCGACGCGCGGTCGAGGTGGACGCGACGGTGGCCCGCGAGGGCATGGAGTTCGGCGTGGTCCGGCGCGACCTGGCGGTCGGCGGCCAGTTGCTCACCCTGCGCGGCCTGGCGGGGGAGTACGAGGACGTCTTCCTGCCGCTGCACGGCAGCCATCAGGCGCACAACGCGGCGGTCGCGCTGGCCGCCGTGGAGGCGTTCATGGGCGTCGGCGTGGCCGATCGACCCGGGCTCACCAGTGGTGGCGCGCTGAACGCGGACCTGGTCCGCGAGGCGTTCGCCTCGGTCACCTCGCCGGGCCGACTCGAGATCGTCCGGCGCAGCCCCACCGTGCTGATCGACGCCGCGCACAACCCGGCGGGCGCGCTGGCCGTCGCGCAGGCGATGACCGACTCGTTCGACTTCCGGCACCTGGTCGGCGTGGTCGGCGTGATGGGTGACAAGGACGTGCGAGGCGTGCTGGAGGCACTCGAACCGGTGCTCGCCGAGGTCGTGGTGACGCAGAACTCGCAGCCACGCGCGATGCCGGCGGACGAACTGGCCGCGCTCGCGGTCGAGGTGTTCGGCGCGGACCGGGTCGACGTGCAACCGGCCCTGCCGGACGCGATCGAGGCCGCGGTCACGCTGGCCGAGGAGGAGGGCGACCTCGGCGGTGCGGGCGTGCTGATCACCGGCTCCGTGGTCACCGTCGGCGAGGCCCGGGTGCTGCTCAAGGGCGCCGACACCGGGGGAGCCGGCCATCGCAACGGAAGGGACGCCTGAGCATGCGCGCGCTGTGTTCGACCCACCTGATCGGCCAGGCCATGGTGATCTGCCTCGCCGCGCTGGTGGCGATGCGACTCACCGACATCTCCACCGGCGTGTTGTGGGCGGTCGCCGGGCCGTCCGCTCTGGTCTGCGTCCTGCTGTGCGCCAAGCTCAAGGAACCGTGGGCGATCACCGCCGGCTGGGTGCTGCAACTGGGCCTGTTCCTGACCGGTTTCGTGGTCCCGATGATGTTCCTGATCGGTGTGGTGTTCGCGGCCATCTGGTACGGCTGCGTCCGGGTCGGGCGGATCATCGACGCCGCCAAGGCGGCCCGGATGGCTACCGCCGAGTGACTGAGGGCGTACGGCCGAAAGGTTGATGCGTTACCCCGGATAGGCTCGGGGCGTTGACCGTTCGTCGGGTCGCGAGGTCTGTGCCCGTACCCCCTTTTCGAGGAAGCAAGGAGCCAACGTGTCCGAGCGCACGCTCGTCCTGGTCAAGCCGGACGGAGTCCGGCGTGGTCTCGTCGGTGAGGTCATCGGCCGTATCGAGCGCAAGGGCTTCACCCTGGCCGCGCTCGATCTGCGGGTGATGGACCGCGAGACGATCGAGCGGCACTACGCCGAGCACGAGGGCAAGCCGTTCTACGCCCCGCTCGTGGAGTTCATGACCTCGGCCCCGTCCGTGGCGCTGATCGTCGAGGGCGAGCGGGTGATCGAGTCCTTCCGCGTGCTCGCCGGCGTCACCGACCCGATCAAGGCCCTGCCGGGCACCATTCGCGGCGACTTCGCCACGATCACCCGGGAGAACATCGTGCACGGCTCCGACTCGCCGGAATCCGCCGAGCGCGAGATCAAGAACTTCTTCCCCGAGCACGCCTGAGCGTCCGGTCGCGGCGCCCGGGGTGTTCGACAACCCCACGCGCCGTGCCGGACCCGTCCGTGTCGATTCCCACCGTGACGAACGTGTCGCGATGAAGTGCGAAGCTCGCGCGACGCGCGCGGGCCGCGCGGGACATCGATTTTTTTCGTGACCACGCCGTGCGGACCTCCGCACGACCTGCCGGGACGCCGATCGGGCGTCGACCGTGCGCTGTTAGAGGGAAATCCCTCCACTTGCCGCGCGTGGCACGCAACCCCTCACCCCGTGATCACGTCATGGTGGATGGAGGGTGCAGCCGTGCCCCGGTACGTCGTGGTTCTGCCGCCGGTACACCGTGCCTACGATGTTGGTCGGTCGATCCGGTGTCGTCGGTGCGACGTCCCTCGGCCGGCTCATGTCCTCATGGCTACGAGCTCGGGAAGGCCCTAGGTTCTTTATATGGCGAACAACTTGTCGTTCATCGGTCGTGACATGGCGGTCGACCTCGGTACGGCCAACACGCTGGTGTACGTCAGAGGCCGCGGCATCGTATTGAACGAGCCGTCGGTGGTCGCCAAGAACACCACTACCGGGGGCATCCTGGCGGTCGGCGCCGAGGCGAAGAAGATGATCGGGCGCACGCCCGGCAACATCGTGGCGATCCGACCGCTCAAGGACGGCGTGATCGCCGACTTCGAGATCACCGAGCGGATGTTGCGCTACTTCATCCTCAAGGTGCACCGCCGCCGGTACCTGGCCCGTCCGCGCGTGGTGATCTGCGTGCCCTCGGGCATCACCGGCGTCGAGCGCCGCGCGGTGGTCGAGGCGTCCAGTCAGGCCGGCGCGCGCAGCGTGCACATCATCGAGGAACCGATGGCCGCCGCGATCGGCGCAGGTCTGCCGGTGCACGAGGCGACCGGCAACATGGTCGTCGACATCGGCGGCGGCACCACCGAGGTCGCGGTCATCTCGCTCGGCGGCATCGTCACCGCGCAGTCGATCCGGGTGGCCGGCGACGAGTTGGACAACGCGATCATCGCCTACGTGAAGAAGGAATACTCGCTGCTCCTGGGCGAGCGCAGTGCCGAGGAAATCAAGATGTCGATCGGCTCGGCCTTCGACCTCGGCGAGGACGAGCACAGCGAGATTCGCGGCCGCGACCTGGTCAGCGGCCTGCCCAAGACGATCGTGATCTCCACCTCCGAGGTCCGCAAGGCCATCGAGGAACCGGTCAACACCATCGTGGACGCGGTCAAGAGCACGCTGGACCAGTGTCCGCCCGAACTGGCCGGCGACGTGATGGATCGCGGCATCGTGCTCACCGGAGGCGGCGCCCTGCTGCGCGGCCTCGACGAGCGGCTGCGGACCGAGACCGGTATGCCGATCCACATCGCCGACAACCCGCTGGACTCGGTGGCCCTGGGCGCGGGCAAGTGCGTCGAGGAGTACGAGAAGCTCCAGCAGGTACTGGACGCACAACCGCGCCGCTGACCCGGGACGCGGGGGTGGTCGGCCGGCCCACCGCCCCCGGAACCGGTCCGGCGCGGCCACACACCCCAACTGCCCACAACTGCCCACAAGCGCCGCAACGTACGAAAGGGGCGGGCGCGCATCGTGAGGGACTCCCGGCACGGTCGGCTGGTCCTCGTGCTGCTGCTAGCGATCTCTTTCGCCCTCATCACCGTGGACATCCGCGGTGGCCGGAACTCGCCCATCGCGAATGTCCGCGACTGGGCCTCGGCCGTGTTCGGCCCCGCCGAACGCGGCGTGTCCGCCGCAGTGGACCCCGTCGGCCGGGCCGTGAACGCGGTCAAGGACGCGGGATCCCACGAGAGCGAGAAGAAGCGCCTGCAGGACGAGAACGCCAAGCTTCGTCAACAGGTGGACAACATCGAGTTCGACCGCAATCGCGCGGCCGAATTGGACAAACTGCTCAAGGTCTCCACGGCCGGGCAGTACAAGATCAAGCCCGCGCGCGTGGTCGCCATCGGGCCCGCCCAGGGCTTCTCCTGGACGGTCACCCTCGACGCGGGCGCGGGCGACGGCATCAAACCGGACATGACCGTGATCAACGGCGACGGTCTGGTCGGCCGGGTGACCCAGGTGGGTCCGATGACCTCGACGGTGCTGCTCGCCACCGACCCCGGGTTCGCGGTCGGCACGCGCCTGGCCGGGTCGATGGAGATAGGGATCACCTCGGGACGCGGCGACAAGCCGATGAACCTCAAGCTGCTCAACGGGCAGGCCCGGGTCAAGAAGGGCGACCGGCTGGTCACCTTCGGCTCGCAGGGCGGCAAGCCGTTCGTGCCGGGCGTGCCGGTGGGCGAGGTCGCCGAGGTGCGCAACACCCCGGGCGAACTCACCCGCAGCGTCGAGGTGCGGTCGTACGTGCGCTTCTCCGGCCTGGACACGGTGGGCGTGGTGATCGAACCGCCGCGCACCGACCCGCGCGACGCGGTGCTGCCACCGCCGGTCCAGGAGGCGGCCGCGCCGCCGAGTACGCCACCCGCGCCGCCGGCACCGCCCGCGAGCACCGAGCCGCCCAAGGGCGCCTCGGCCGCGAAGCCGCCCGCCGGCGGGACCCGGACCAACAACGCCAACGCCGCCGACGCACGCCGCAAACCGCCGCCCGGCGGCGCGACCCCACCGACCGGAAGGGACTGAGACGGTGCGGATCTCCCGCGTGTTCTACGCCGCGCTGCTGATCGTCGTCGCGCTCGTGGTCCAGGTGAGCGTGCTCGCCCGGCTCGGTCTGCCCGGCGCGGTGCCGGACCTGCTGCTCCTGGTGGTGGTCGGGCTCGCGCTGACGTACGGGCCCACCGCCGGTTGCGTGATCGGCTTCGCGGCCGGCCTGTGCGCCGACCTCGCGCCGCCCGCCGACCACGCGGCGGGCCGGTACGCCTTCGTGTTGTGCCTGGCCGGGTACGTCTCCGGGCTGTTCGTCTCGCGCAGCCCCAGACGCTCGGTGCTCGCGCCGATCGCCGTGGTCGCGGTCGCCGCGGCGGGCACCACCGTGCTGTACGCGGCGGTCGGCGCGCTGGTCGGCGACGGCGCGGTGCGCCAGGTGGGGCTGACCAAGCTGCTGCTGACCGCGGTGGTCTACGACGCGATCCTGGCGCCGTTCGTGGTGCCGTGGGTGATGGCGCTGGCCCGCAAGGTGGATCCGAAACCGATGCTCTCGGGCCTGTCCCGGTAGGGGGTGAACGCCCAAGATGCGTAAACGCATGCCCAGCCTGCGCAACGCCGGTCGCTCCAAGGGAGACGGCGCGCACAGCGTGCGCGCCCGCATGGTGATCCTGCAGATCCTGGTCCTGTCGCTGATGATCACCCTCTTCGGCCGGCTGTGGTACCTGCAGATCCGCGAGGGCGACCACTACGCCGCGGCCGCGTCGCAGAACCAGGTCCGGGACGTGGTGACCCCCGCCGTGCGCGGTCAGATCCTCGACGACAAGGGCCTCCCGCTGGTCAACAACCGCACCGCGCTGGTGGTCTCGGTCAGCCGCACCGAGCTGCTGCGGATGGCCGACTCCGGGGCCGCCGTGCTGACCCGGCTCGCCGACGTACTGCAACTGCCCGCCGACGAACTCAAGGCGCGCACTCGGCTGTGCGAGCGCAACGTGCCCAAGCCGTGCTGGAACGGCTCGCCGTACCAGCCGATCCCGGTCACCGAGAACGCCACCACCGAGCAGGCGCTGACCATCATGGAGCACCGCGAGGACTTCCCCGGGGTGACCGCCGAGCCCACCGCCGTGCGGCAGTACCCGGCGCCCGAGGGGGCCAACGGCGCGCACGTCGTGGGCTACCTCTCGCCGGTCTCCGACGAGGAGTTGAGCAAGCAGAAGGCCGAGGGCAAGAAGGACCTCCAGCGCGCCGACGAGGTCGGCCGCAGCGGTCTGGAGCGCAGCTACGACGCGGACCTGCGCGGCAAGTCCGGGGTCACCGGGCTGTCCGTGGACCACCTCGGCCGGGTCACCGGCACCGTCTCGGAGACCCCGCCGGTGCCCGGGAACCACCTGGTGACCAGCATCGACGCGAAGATCCAGGCGATCACCGAGCAGCAGTTGGACGAGGCGATGAAGCGGGCCCGGGCGACCTTCGACGCGGGCAACACGCACAAGAACTTCATCGCCGACGCGGGCGCGGCCGTGGTGATGGACATCAAGACCGGCCGGGTGATCGCGATGGCCAGCGCGCCCAACTACGACCCGTCGGTATGGGTGGGCGGCATCTCACCGCAGGACTACCAGGCGCTCACCGACGAGAAGGCCGGCGTACCGCTGGTGGCCAGGGCCACCCAGGGTCAGTTCGCGCCGGGCTCGATCTTCAAGGTGATCTCCACCTCGGCCGCGGCCGAGTCGGGCTACTCGACCAAGGCCAACTACGACTGCTCGCCGAGCATCTCGGTCGGCGGCACGACCTTCAACAACCTGGAGTCCAGGGGCTACGGCCCGATCTCGCTCCAGCGCGCGCTGGAGGTCTCCTGCAACACCGTCTTCTACGGCATCGGCTACGACATGTGGCTCAAGGACGGCGGGATCTTCGGCAAGAACCCCAAGGACCCGATGGTCACCATGGCCAAGGACTACGGCCTGGGCGCCCCCACCGGGATCGACCTGCCCGGCGAGTCCGGCGGACGGATCGCCGACCGGGCCTGGAAGAAGCGCAACTGGGAGCAGAACAAGGACGCGTGGTGCAAGCAGGGCAACACCGGCAACGACTACGTGGACAAGATCGCCAAGGAGAACTGCGTCGACGGGTGGCAGTTCCGCGCCGGTGACGCGATCAACTTCGCGATCGGCCAGGGCGACACCACGGTCACCCCGTTGCAGATGGCCCGGGTGTACGCGGCGATCGCCAACGGCGGCACGTTGTGGAAGCCGTCCATCGGCAAGGCGGTGGTCAGCCCGGACGGCAGGCTCGTGCGCGAGATCCAGCCACAGGCGGCGGCCAGGTTGCCGATAAGCGACGCGACGCTGAAGTACCTGCAGAACGCGCTGATCGGCGTCGAGATGAACGGCACCGCGGCCGGCGTGTTCGCCAACTGGCCGAACGCGCAGATGCCGATAGCGGCCAAGACCGGCACCGGCTCGGTGTACGGAAAGCAGAGCACGTCCTGGTTCGCCACCTACGGCGGGACCAAGGAGGGCCCGCAGTACGCCGTGGTGATGATGGTCAGCCAGGGCGGCACCGGCTCCGGCACCTCGGGTCCGTCCGTACGCAAGATCTACGAGGCGCTGCTCGGCGTCGACGACAAGGGCGCGATCGACCCGGCCAAGGCGCTGCTGCCCGCCCCGCCCACGGGGCTGCCGCACGTCAAGGAGGACGGCACCGTCGTGCCCGCCGCCCATCTGCTGCCGCCGCGCCCCGGCGGGAACAACGCTCCCACCACTACCGCGATGTCCGCGCCCGGGGCACTGCCGCCCGATCGTGTGGTCTACCGGACCGGGAGAGGGACATGAGCCTGAAACTGCGACCCGCCTCGCGGGTGGCCGGGTTCGGTACGCCGGACCTGGGCCGACTCGCGCCGGTGTTCACCCCGCGCCGGTCGATCACCCGGCAGATCATCCAGCGCGACGCCCCGGTGCGTCGGCTGGACTGGATACTCCTGGGCCCGGCGCTCGCGCTGTCCGTGGTGGGCTCGCTGCTGGTGTGGTCCGCGACCCGCAATCGGCGCGGACTCACCGGCGGCGATCCGCAGTTCTTCTTCAAGCGGCACCTGCTCAACCTGGCGATCGGGCTGGTGCTGGCGACAGTGGTGGCGATAATCGGTCACCGTCGGATAAGGGCCTTCGCGCCGTTCGTCGGGATCGTCGCCGTGCTCGGGTTGATGGCCGCGCTCAGTCCGCTGGGCAGCACGATCAACGGTCAGCGGGCCTGGATCCAACTGGGCGCGGGCTTCTCGGTGCAGCCCGCCGAGTTGGCCAAGATCGCGATCATCCTGTGCATGGCGATGATCCTGGCCGAGCGGGTGGACACCGGGGACTTGGCCCGGCCCGGTGACAAGGCGGTGTTCTGGGCGCTGGTGGTGGCCGCCGTGCCGATGGCGGTGATCATGCTGATGCCCGACCTCGGTTCGGTCATGGTGCTGGCGATGATCGTGCTCGGCGTGCTGCTCGCGTCCGGCGCGCGAGCACGCTGGATGATCGCGCTGATCATGATGGCCGCGGCCGGCGCGGTCGCGGTGGTGCGTCTGGGGCTGCTCAGCGAATACCAGATCGATCGGTTCCGGGCGTTCGCCAACCCGGACTTCGATCCGGGCGGCGTCGGCTACAACACCGTGATGGCCCGGCTGGCGATCGGCTCGGGCGGGCTCACCGGCAAGGGGCTGTTCCACGGCGAGCAGACCAGCGGCCAGTACGTGCCCGAACAGCAGACCGACTTCGTGTTCTCGGTGGCGGGCGAGGAACTGGGCTTCATCGGCTGCTGCGTGATCATCGCGCTGTTCGGGATCCTGCTGTGGCGCGGGATCCGGATCGCGCTGCACGCCGACGACCTGTACGGCACGATCGTCGCGGCCGGCGTGGTCGCCTGGTTCGCCTTCCAGGCGTTCGAGAACATCGGGATGAACCTGGGGATCATGCCGGTGGCCGGGCTGCCGCTGCCGTTCGTCTCCTACGGCGGATCCTCGATGTTCGCGATCTGGATGGGGATAGGGCTGTTGCAGTCGGTGCACATGCGGCACGCCGGCGCCTTCAAGTCGGCCTGAGCCGAGCCGGCGCGTCGGCCTCGCACAGGCTGTCGGCCACCGTCGCGGGCGGGCTCCCACCGGGCATCTCGGTAGGGGGTCCGCCCGGATCGCGTTAGGCTGGGAGGTCGATCCCCCTCCCAGCCCCATCGGAAGGACCGCCATGCCCGTCGAGTCCCTGTTCCCGCGTCTGGAGCCGCTTCTGCCCCAGGTGCAGAAGCCCATCCAGTACGTCGGTGGCGAGCTCAACTCGACCGTCAAGGAATGGGACGCGTGTACGGTCCGCTGGGCGCTGATGTACCCGGACGCGTACGAGGTCGGCCTGCCCAACCAGGGCGTGATGATCCTGTACGAGGTCCTCAACGAGGTCGCCGACGTGCTCGCGGAGCGCACCTACGCGGTGTGGGGCGACCTGGAAAAGCTGATGCGCGAGCACGACGTGCCGCAGTTCACCGTGGACGGCCACCGACCCGTCGGCGCGTTCGACGTGTTCGGGCTGAGCTTCTCCACCGAGCTGGGCTACACGAACATGCTCAACGCGCTCGACCTGGCCGGGATCCCGATCGAGGCCAAGGACCGCACCGAGGACCACCCGATCGTGCTCGCCGGCGGACACGCCGCGTTCAACCCCGAGCCGATCGCGGACTTCATCGACTGCGCCGTGGTCGGCGACGGCGAGCAGGCCGTGCTCCAGATCACCGACATCATCCGGGCCTGGAAGGCCGAGGGCCGGCCGGGCGGTCGGGACGAACTGCTGTTCCGCCTCGCGGTCACCGGCAACGTCTACGTGCCGCGCTTCTACGACGTGGACTACCTCGACGACGGCCGGATCCAGCGGGTCGCGCCGAACCGCTCGGGCGTGCCGTGGCGGGTGTCCAAGCACACCGTGATGGACCTGGACGAGTGGCCCTACCCCAAGCAGCCGCTGGTGCCGCTCGCCGAGACGGTGCACGAGCGCATGTCGGTGGAGATCTTCCGCGGCTGCACCCGCGGTTGCCGCTTCTGCCAGGCCGGCATGATCACCCGGCCGGTGCGCGAGCGCAGCATCAAGGGCATCGGCGAGATGGTCGACAAGGGCCTGAAGGCGACCGGCTTCGAGGAGGTCGGCCTGCTGTCGTTGTCCTCCGCCGACCACACCGAGATCGCCGAGGTGGCCAAGGGCCTCGCGGACCGCTACACCGACGACAAGATCGGCCTGTCGCTGCCGTCCACCCGGGTGGACGCGTTCAACATCGACCTGGCCAACGAGCTGACCCGCAACGGTCGCCGCTCGGGTCTGACCTTCGCCCCCGAGGGCGGCAGCGAGCGGCTGCGCAAGGTGATCAACAAGATGGTGTCCGAGGAGGACCTCATCCGCACGGTCGCCACCGCGTACGGCAACGGCTGGCGCCAGGTGAAGCTCTACTTCATGGTCGGCCTGCCCACCGAGACCGACGAGGACGTGCTGCAGATCGCGGACATGGCCAAGAAGGTCATCCAGAAGGGCCGCGAGGTCTCCGGGAGCCGGGACATCCGCTGCACGGTGTCGATCGGCGGGTTCGTACCCAAGCCGCACACCCCGTTCCAGTGGGCCCCGCAGCTCGACCCCGCCGCCACGGACGCGCGGCTGCACAAGCTGCGCGACGCGATCCGCGCGGACCGGCAGTACGGCAAGTCGATCGGCTTCCGCTACCACGACGGCAAGCCGGGCGCGATCGAGGGCCTGCTCTCGCGCGGCGACCGCCGGGTGGGCCGGATCATCCGCGCGGTCTGGGAGGACGGCGGCCGATTCGACGGCTGGAGCGAACACTTCAGCTACGACCGCTGGGTGCGCTGCGCCGACGAGGCGCTGTCCGACGAGCCGGTGGACCTGAACTGGTACACCACCCGCGAACGCGAGTGGAACGAGGTGCTCCCGTGGGACCACCTCGACTCCGGCCTGGACAAGGACTGGCTGTGGGAGGACTGGCAGGACGCCCTCGACGAAACCGAGGTCGACGACTGCCGCTGGAGCCCCTGCTTCGACTGCGGCGTATGTCCGCAGATGGACACGTCCATTCAAATCGGCCCGACCGGGCAGAAGCTTCTGCCGCTGTCGGTCAAGCAACCGGCCGCGCAGGGCTAGCACCGGGACCAGGCGCGGGCCCTCCGGGGGCTCGGAACGAACAGGCGGTCGGGCGACGAGTCCGGCCGCTTTTCGTTTCCGTGCGGGGTGCCGCGGTGGGCAAGGCGGTGCGGGATGCCGCGTTACCTTTCGCGGTTGTTGTTCAGCTTCCTCTCGGTGCTGCCCCCACTCACGTCCAGGCCGCGCGTCGTTTCGTCGCGGTCGACCTCCACGGGGGCGGACGTTTTGCCGTCCGCGGCGGGCACGAAGCCCGTGGCAGCGCTCTTCGACGCCGACCGGTCGGCGTCCGGCGCCTTGGCTGGGGAGGCGGGCTTCTCTTCGAGCAATTGATACTTTCGGAACGCGGCGGTGTCCCGGCGGAGGCTCTCCCTCATGGCTTGTGCCGCTTCGGCCACCGATAGCTCAGGCTGCGGGGACATGGTCTTTTCACTCGGCCTTGCCGCGGGTTCCGAGGGCTTGGGCATGTGCTGCAGTGCGTTGGGGGCGACGCGGGTCAAAGTCTGGCCAGGCGTCTCCTTCTTGTTCTCGTATTTCGGTCCTGCCGGTTCTTGGGTGGTCCGTTGACCGAAATTCTTCACCAAGAGTCGGACGATCTCCGGGATCTGCTTCCAAGTTGCCACTGCGCACCGCCTTCACGAGGTCGTCGCAAGAGTGCGGGACCCTTCAGGCCTACACCCTGCACCAACAGGCGGAAGCTGCCCAGCCCTTCGGGCGCGGTTCGGGCTCGCCTGCCTCGTCGGCGGCACGGAGTGCGCCGAGGGCGGCGCGGGGTCGACGCGCGATCGAGCCGGACCACCGGTGCCCGCCATCGAGTAGTCGCATGGTCACACGAAGCAGCAATGGTGGCCCCGCCTCCTTGTCGGTGGCGGGGCCACTAATCTTCCCGGGTGAATGCAAACGGGGAGCAACCGGAACCGGCGCCGTGGACGCCGTCGACGAGCAATCACCCACCGGGGCCGCCGACCCGGCCCGAACCGACCTGGCAGCAGCGCGCCGAAGGCACCCGCACGGCCGGCGGCCCCGAACCGGGCGAGGGGTGCCTGTACGCGGTGGTCCGCTGGCCCGCCCGGATCATCGCGCTGATCATCGTGGTCCCGCTGCGGCTGCTGTGGGAGCTGCTGTGCCTGATCGGCCGGGGCATCAAGTTCCTGTTCTGGACCTGGTTCCTGCGGCCGATCCTCAAGGGCCTGAAGATCCTGCTGTGGGACTGGTTCCTGTACCCGGTGCTCAGCTTCGTCGGCCGCTACATCCTGGTCCCGATCGGCAACGCGATCGCGTGGGTGGTCACCCACCTGCTGATCCGCCCGCTCGTCTTCCTGTTCAGGTACGTGCTGCTCAAGCCCGCGACGTGGCTGTGGCGGTACGTGCTGCGTCCGGTCGGACGCGTGACGCTGCAGGCGCTGCGGTTCGCGTGGGACGTGTCCACCGCCGTCGTGAACTTCCTGATCGTCCGGCCGCTGTCCTGGTTGTGGCGGGCCGTACTGGCCCCGATCGGTCGGGGCATCGCCGTGGTCTGGCACCACCTGGTGGTACTGCCGGTGTCCTGGGCGTGGCGCAACGTGCTCACGCCGATCGGCAGGGCCATCCGCGCCGTGTGGCGATTCGTCGTCGTGGCGCCGCTGCGCTGGGTCGGCCGCACCATTTTGCGGCCGATCGGCCGGGCCACCGCGGAGGTGCTGCGAGCCATCGGAATCGGGGGCCGCTGACCCGACCCCTCCGATGGCCGTAGTCTTGGAACGACTTCTGCCCACCCACTTGAGCCAAGGACTGAGCGAAACTGGCACGACGTACGCCCGAGGGACCGCCGCCCGCGCCGACGGTCCAGCGACTGCGCCTCCGGTACACCAAGCGCGGCCGCCTCCGGTTCACCAGCCACCGGGATTTTCAGCGCGCGTTCGAGCGGGCCCTGCGTCGGGCGGAAGTGCCGATGGCCTACTCCGCCGGTTTCACCCCCCACCCCAAGGTGTCCTACGCGGGAGCGGCGCCCACGGGCGTCGCCAGCGAGGCCGAGTACCTCGAGATCGGCGTGGCCACGCACTGTGACCCGGCGCGGTTGCGGGACCTGCTCGACGCCTCGCTGCCGAGCGGTCTCGACGTGCTCGAGATCGTCGAGGCACACGGCGGCAACCTGCCCGAACGCCTCGAGGCGTCGGTCTGGGAGCTGCTTCTCGCCGGGGTCACCCGCGAGGAGGCCGAGCGGGCGGTCGGCGTGTTCCTGGCCGCGGAGACCGTCGAGGTCCAGCGGATGAGCAAGAACGGAATGCGCACATTCGACGCCCGCGAGGCGGTGATCGCGCTGACCGTCACCACCCCCGACGGGAACGACGCAGGTCACCCTGGTGTCGATGCGGGTAGTGCCGCACCTTGTGCGATACTGCGACTGGTTGTCCGGCACACCACACCCGCCGTTCGACCCGACGACGTTCTGTCCGGTCTTCGCATGGTCGCCGAACTTGTTACGCCCACCGCCGCCGCGGTCACCCGCCTGGCGCAGGGGCCGCTCGACACCGCGACCGATTCGGTGACCGACCCGCTCGCGCCCGACCGCGCAGCAGCATCGGCGGTGGAGCACACCTCGCAGGGGGACGAGGTACTCCGGACCGGCCCGCAGGGCGGTGCAGAACCCGTCGTCGAAGCCTCGAATCGGTGACGACCGGGTACACGAGGCCCAAGGCTTGAATTTCCGACAGACTTATCGCCCGGTCACGGCCGCAAGGTCGGGACCGGCGAGTGAGAGAGAAGCTTCCGCGCGGCGCCCTGCGTTGGAGCGCCCGGAAGCGTGACGGGAGACAGACCCGCATGCTCGACACCGAGCCCAACGACACGCCTGAGACATCAGGTACACCCGGGGTTGTGAACTCCGGTACTTCCGACAACGACAACAGCACGAAGGACGACACGGCCTCGACGCCGGCACCCCGCCGCCGTCGCAGGGCCGCCAGTCGACCCGCGGGACCGCCGAGCGTGCCCTCTGCCGAGGCCGCGCCGGTTCCGGCTGCCGTGACACCCGAGGTTGCCGAGCCCTCCGACGAGGAGGAGCCGGAGGCCGAGGAGGCCGCGGTGGTCGAGCCCGAGCCCGAGCCCGAGCCGGAGGCCCCGCGACGTGCGCGGCGCACCCGCAAGCGGGTGACCGCGCCGGTGACCGACACGGCGGAGGCCGCGGCCGCACCGGCGGAGGCCGTCGAGGCCGCGCCGACCGAGGCCGAGCCGGAGCCCGAGGAGGCACCCCGGCGAGTCCGGCGTACCCGCAAGCGGGCGGCGGTCGCTCCCGAGGCGACCTCGGACGAGGTCGTGCCCGAGCCCGCTCCCGAGCCGGTCCGGGCCGAGTCCGGGCAGCCGGAGACCGAGGCCGAGCCGGCCGAGGAGGCCCCGCGACGCACCCGGCGTACCCGCAAGCGCGCGGTGCCCGCGGCCGAGGCGATCGAGGAGAGCCCCGTCGCCGAGGCCGAGCCGGTCGTCGAGGCCGCGCCCGAGCCGGAGCCCGAGGCCGCGCCCGAGCCGCGGACCCGCAGCGGCCGCAAGACGCCGCCGCCGGTGTTCCAGCCGCTGTTCCAGGCCCCGCAGGCGGCCGTCTTCGCCGAGCCCCAGCGCGTGGCCGAGCCGACCCCGGCGCCCGCCGCCGCCGAGCCCGAGCCCGAGACCCGCACCGAGTCGGACGAGCCGCGTGGTCGGCGTCGCCGGCGCCGTGCGCTGCCGGTGGACGAGGTGCACACGGCGGCCGAGGCCGAGCCGCAGGACTCGCGCTACCAGGACGAGCAGGAGCGGCACGTGGGCCGCGCGGTCACCACGACCGAGCAGCCCGAGGCCGCGCAGGAGCCGGAGGGCTCCGAAGCGCACGAGGACGACACCGAGGGCGACCGCCCGACCCGTCGCCGTCGGCGCGGCGGTCGTCGCCGCCGCGGTCGCGGTGACGACGGTGCCGAGGACAGCGGCTCCGACGAGGACGGCGAGCAGCAGGCCGAGGGCGTCGGCGACGGTCCCGACGACGACGAGGACACCGACGAGCCGGGCGACCCCGGGGCGACCACGAGCAGCCGGCGCCGGCGTCGGCGCCGCCGTCGTGACGGTGCGGCCGACGACGTCGCGGCCGAGCCGCAGGACGACCCCGAGCGCACCGTGGTCAAGGTGCGCGAGCCGCGCAAGCGCGAGGCGCTCAGCGAGAGCCCCACCGACGAGGTGCAGGGCGTCAAGGGCTCGACCCGCCTGGAGGCCAAGAAGCAGCGCCGCCGCGAGGGGCGCGAGCAGGGCCGTCGGCGGGTGCCGATCATCACCGAGTCGGAGTTCCTGGCCCGCCGCGAGGCGGTCGAGCGGGTGATGGTCGTCCGCCAGAACGGCGAGCGCACCCAGATCGGCGTGCTCGAGGACGACGTGCTCGTCGAGCACTACGTCAACAAGGAGCAGGCCACCTCGTACGTCGGCAACGTCTACCTGGGCAAGGTCCAGAACGTGCTGCCGTCGATGGAGGCCGCCTTCGTCGACATCGGCAAGGGCCGCAACGCGGTGCTGTACGCCGGTGAGGTCAACTTCGAGGCGGCGGGCTTCAGCGGCCCGCGCCGGATCGAGGCCGTGCTCAAGCCCGGCCAGTCGGTCCTGGTACAGGTCACCAAGGACCCGATCGGCCACAAGGGCGCCCGGCTGACCAGCCAGGTCTCGCTGCCCGGTCGGTACCTGGTCTACGTGCCCGAGGGCACCATGACCGGGATCAGCCGCAAGCTCCCGGACACCGAGCGGGCGCGGCTGAAGACCATCCTCAAGAAGATCGTGCCGGAGAACGCGGGCGTCATCGTGCGCACCGCCGCCGAGGGCGCGACCGAGGAGGACCTGACCCGCGACGTGACGCGGCTGCAGGCGCAGTGGGAAGAGATCAAGAAGAAGTCCAAGATGATCACGACCAGTTCGCCCTCGCTGCTGTACGGCGAGCCGGACATGACGGTTCGGGTCATCCGCGACATCTTCAACGAGGACTTCTCCAAGCTGATCGTCTCGGGCGACGAGGCGTGGGACGTCGTCCACGACTACGTCGGCCACGTGGCCCCCGACCTGGCCCCGCGGTTGTCCCGCTGGACCAGCGAGGTGGACGTCTTCGCGACGTACCGCATCGACGAGCAGCTCATGAAGGCGCTGGACCGCAAGGTCTGGCTGCCCAGCGGCGGCTCGCTGGTGATCGACCGCACCGAGGCGATGGTCGTGGTCGACGTCAACACCGGGAAGTTCACCGGCCAGGGCGGCAACCTCGAGGAGACCGTCACCCGCAACAACCTGGAGGCGGCGGAGGAGATCGTCCGCCAGCTCCGGCTGCGCGACCTCGGCGGGATCATCGTCGTCGACTTCATCGACATGGTCCTGGAGGGCAACCGCGACCTCGTGCTGCGGCGCCTGATGGAGTGCCTGGGCCGGGACCGGACCAAGCACCAGGTCGCCGAGGTGACCTCGCTGGGCCTGGTCCAGATGACCCGCAAGCGGGTCGGCCAGGGTCTGCTCGAGGCCTTCTCGGAGAACTGCGAGCGGTGCAACGGTCGCGGCGTGATCGTGCACATGGACGCGCCGGAGACGAAGGGGCACGGCAACAGCGGCCACAGCCACGGCGGCAACGGCAACGGCGCCTCCGCCGGTTCCGGGCGGCGCAAGCGCAACAAGGGCGGCGGCGCCGACAAGAACGGCAGCGGTCCGATCATCGAGATCGTCGACACGGACGAGTCGATCGACCTGGACGGCCCGGAGCTCGACGACGTCGCGGTGGACACCGAACTGCCCGAGGTCGCCGCACTCGGCTCGGTCGAGCCGGTCGAGGTCGCCGAGGCGATCGAGGCTGTGGAGACCGCCGAGACCGCCGAGACGGCCGAGGTCGTCGTCGAGCCGGAGCCGGCCCCGCCGGTCGAGGCCGAGCCGACCGCCGAGGTTGCGGCCGAGACGCCGGTGATCGAGGCCGAGCCGGTCGAGGTCGACGTCGTGGAGGCGGCCGAGGCCGTCGAGGAGGCCGAGGAGGCCCCCGCGCCGGCCAAGCGGGTGCGCAAGACCGCCGCCAAGAAGGCGGTCGCCAAGAAGGCCGCGGCCAAGACCGCGCCGGCGAAGAAGACCGCCGCCGCCAAGACGCCTCGGAAGTCGGCCAAGAAGGTCGCCGCCGAGGCCGCCGAGGCCGCGGCGGCGAGCGAGGCGCCGGCCGAACAGCCGGTCGCCGAGCCGACGCCGGAGCCGGCCGCGAAGGCGACCAGGGCCACGAAGGCCGCCGCGAAGGCCAAGGCGCAGGCCGCCGAGGTCCCGGCCGAGGCCCCCGCCGAGGTAGAGCCGGCCAAGCCCGCCAAGGCCGCCGCCAAGCCGCGCAAGACGTCGCGGCGGGCGACCCGGCCCGCCGGCCCGCCGGAAGGTGCCGTGGACGGCGCCGAGCCGGTTTCGGCGGCGAGCGGAAGCTGAGTCACGACGGGTCCGTCCCGGGGTTCGACCCCGGGACGGACCCGTTTGGCCTTCGCCCCCGAGGATCCTGTAACCTTTGCCCTTGGTGTGCTTAGGCACAGGCTCCTGAGCAACCACCCTCCGGATCGCAAGCTTCGGAGGAGGCCCCCGATTTCTGTTCGGTGTGGCTGGCTTCAGGGGCTCGGACCCTGCAGAGAGAGAGATCCACGGTGTACGCGATCGTTCGCGCCGGTGGCAGGCAGCACAAGGTTGCCATCGGTGACGTCGTCCAGGTCGACCGCATTCGCGGTGCGGCGGGCACGGCAGTTGAGCTCCAGGCCATCCTCGTCGTAGACGGTGAAGCCGTGACGAGTGACCCGTGGGTCCTCGCGGGTGTGAAGGTGACGGCCGAGGTCGTCGATCACACCAAGGGCAAGAAGATCGACATTCTGAAGTACAAGAACAAGACCGGTTACCGCAAGCGCATGGGTCACCGCCAGCAGCACACCCAGCTTAAGATCACCGGCATCAACTCCGGGAAGTAGGGAGAAGCGACATGGCACACAAGAAGGGTGCATCTTCCACCCGGAACGGCCGTGACTCGAACGCTCAGCGCCTCGGCGTCAAGCGCTTCGGCGGCCAGGTCGTCAACGCCGGCGAGATCATCGTCCGCCAGCGTGGTACGCACTTCCACCCCGGTACCAACGTCGGCCGCGGTGGCGACGACACGCTGTTCGCGCTGTCGGCCGGTGCCGTGCAGTTCGGCACCGCGCGCGGTCGTCGCGTCGTGAACATCGTCCCGGCGGAATAATCACGCCGCGGCATTCGCTTTGACACCCGAGGGCGGACCCCATGCGGTCCGCCCTCGGGTGTTTGTCCACAGTGTTTCGCTCCCCGCTCGGGGAGCCGAGGAGGAATCCACGTGACGACCTTCGTCGACCGCGTCGTGCTGCATGTCGCGGCGGGTAACGGGGGCCACGGCGTGGCCTCCGTCCACCGGGAGAAGTTCAAGCCGCTCGGCGGCCCCGACGGTGGGAACGGCGGGCGGGGCGGCGATGTCACGCTGGTCGTGGACGCCAACACCACCACACTGCTCGAGTACCACCACCACCCGCACCGCAAGGCCACCAACGGCAAGCCCGGCGCCGGTGCCAACCGCACCGGTCCCAACGGCGCCGACGTGGTCCTGCCCGTGCCGGACGGCACCGTGGTCAAGCGACTGCTGCCCAACGGCGACGAGGAATTCGTCGAGGACCTGGTCGGCAACGGCGCCAGCTACGTGATCGCCCAGGGCGGTCGCGGCGGGCTGGGCAACGCGGCGCTGGCCTCCCCGCGCCGCAAGGCCCCCGGTTTCGCGCTGCTCGGCGAGCCCGGCGAGGCCGGCGACTTCGTCCTGGAACTCAAGACCGTCGCGGACGTCGCGCTCGTGGGTTACCCGAGCGCCGGCAAGTCCTCGCTGATCGCCACGCTCAGCGCCGCGCGCCCCAAGATCGCCGACTACCCGTTCACCACCCTGGTGCCGAACCTGGGTGTGGTCACCGCCGGCGACGTCGTCTACACCGTCGCCGACGTGCCCGGGCTGATCCCCGGCGCGAGCGAGGGCAAGGGTCTGGGCCTGGAGTTCCTGCGGCACGTCGAGCGCTGCAAGGCGCTCGTACACGTGCTGGACTGCGCGACGCTGGAGCCCGGCCGCGACCCGATCAGCGACCTCGACACGATCGAGGCCGAGCTGAAGGCGTACGGCGGCCTGGAGGACCGGCCGCGGATGGTCGCGCTGAACAAGATCGACGTGCCCGACGGCAACGACCTCGCCGACATGGTCAAGGCCGAGTTGGAGGGGCGCGGGCTCCAGGTGTTCGCGGTCTCCGCGGTCAGCCGGGCGGGCCTGCGCGAGTTGTCCTTCGCGATGGCCGCGCAGGTGCAGGGCGCGCGCGACGCCGCGCCGGCGCCGGAGGCCACCCGGATCGTGCTGCGGCCGACCGCGGTCGACGACAGCGGCTTCACCGTCACCCGGCGCGACGAGGCCTTCATCGTGCGCGGGGCCAAGCCCGAACGCTGGGTGCGCCAGACCGACTTCAGCAACGACGAGGCGGTGGGCTACCTCGCCGACCGGCTCGCCCGACTCGGCGTCGAGGAGGCGCTGTGGTCGGCCGGCGCCGTCCCCGGTGCCGAGGTCGTCATCGGCGACGACGTCACCGGCGTGGTCTTCGACTGGGAGCCCACCGTGGCGGCCGGCGCGGAGATGCTGGGCCGACGCGGCGAGGACCACCGCCTGCAGACCCACCGCCCGGCGGTGGACAAGCGCCGCGAGCGCGAGGCGATCGAGACGCAGTACGAGGAGTTCGACCCGTTCTCGGACTCGTGACCGACGGGCGCTCCTCGGATGATGGTGATTCCTGAAGATTCCGGGTGATTCCGGATGCTTTCGAACGGGGAAGGCAGGGCCTGAAGTGCTCACTGGGGCCGGCGCGGCGCGCGAGGACGTGACCTCCGCGCGCCGCATCGTGGTCAAGGTCGGTTCGTCCTCGCTGACGACCGCCCAGGGGGGCCTGGACGCGGATCGCGTCGACGCCCTCGTGGACGTGATAGCGGCCAAGCGGGCCGAGGGGGTCCAGGTCGTCCTGGTCTCCTCCGGCGCGATCGCCGCCGGGTTGGCCCCGCTCGGACTGGCCCGCCGGCCACGCGACCTGGCCACCCAGCAGGCCGCCGCGAGCGTCGGCCAGGGGCTGCTGGTGGCCCGCTACACCGCGTCGTTCGCGCGCTACGGCCTGCGGGTGGGCCAGGTGTTGCTGACCGTCGACGACGTCACCCGGCGCGCGCACTACCGCAACGCCTACAACACGCTGGACAAGCTGCTGGCGATGGGCGCGGTGCCCGTGGTCAACGAGAACGACACGGTGGCCACCGAGGAGATCCGGTTCGGCGACAACGACCGACTCGCCGCGCTGGTCGCCCACGTCGTGCACGCCGATCTGCTCGTGCTGCTCTCCGACGTGGACGGGCTCTACGACGGCGACCCGGCCAAGTCGACCTCCTCGCGGGTTCCGTTCGTGCACGGCCCCGAGGATCTCGAAGGCATCGAGATCGGCAAGGCCGGCAAGGCCGGCGTGGGCACCGGCGGCATGGTGACCAAGGTCGAGGCGGCGGGCATCGCGACCTCGGCGGGCATCCCCGTGGTGCTCACCGCGGCCCGCTTCGCGTCCGACGCGCTGGCCGGCAAGGACACCGGAACGCTCTTCCACCGCACCGGAGTTCGTACCGCCGACCGACTGCTGTGGCTGGCCCACGCGAGCACCGCGCGCGGTCGGCTCACCCTCGACCCCGGTGCGGTCCGGGCCGTCGTCGAGCGGCGCAGTTCGCTGCTGCCCGCCGGGATCACCGGTGTCCAGGGCGGTTTCGTCGCCGGCGATCCGGTGGACCTGGTTGACGAAAACGGTCACATCGTGGCCCGCGGACTGGTCAACTTTGATGCGAAGGAACTGCCGGGCCTGTTCGGGCGATCGACCCGAGAGTTGGCCCGGGAGTTGGGTCCGGCCTACGAGCGCGAGGTCGTCCACCGTGACGATCTGGTGCTGCTGCGCCGCTGAGCGACGACCACCGAAGATCAGCAGCTCGCCGACGGGAGGCCGGCCGTGCCGGAGCGTGGGGACCGTCCCTGGGGACAGCCGAACACGAGGGCGGAGGCCGACGACGGCGCGGGCCGGATGTGGCACATCACGCTCACCCTCGCCGGCAAGCCGGGTGATCCCGAGGACGTGCGGCGGGCGCTGGAACGGCTCGCCCACGAGCACCCGTTCCTGCTCGCCGGACGCTACGCGGCCGACCACGCGGAGGTGCGGTACTGGGAGGAGGCGCCCAACCTGCACGACGCGGCGGCGATCGCGTTGCGGCTGTGGGGCGAGCATCGTCAGAGCGCGGGACTGCCGCCCTGGGAGCTGATCGGCCTGGAGGTGGTGGACCGCCCGACGTACCAGACGCGGGCCGGCGCGCCGGCTCCGCTGCCGGTGCAACCGGGCCGGGTGCAGCCCTTCTAGCGCCGGTACCGGCCGCTCCAGCGCCGGGGCCGGCCGCGTTCGACCCGCGCCCGGCGGCGGGGTCGGGCCATCTCGTCCCCGGCCCGTTTCGGGCCGTGCCGGGCCGGGTGGCGGTGCGGGTGTCGGCGAATAATGCGTGGCCCGAAAAACTCTCTCGCGTTAGCGTCGCGGGACAATGCGTAAGTTTCCCGTCGCCGACCCCGGCGATCCCGATATCCGGTCGGCGGGCCGATTCCTGATCTGGCTCGCCGCTCGTTGTCGCCGGACGATCACCATGGGCATCCTGTGGGCGTCGGTCTGGATGGTCGCGCAGGCGCTGATGCCCGCCGCGGTCGGCCGGGCGATCGACGCGATCGAGGAGCGCGACGAGCGCGGACTGCTCGGCTGGTCCGGCGCGCTGTTGGGGATCGCCGTCCTGATCGGCTTCACCGGGATCATGCGCCACCGCAACGCGGTCGCCAACTTCCTGGACGGCGCGTTTCGCACGATCCAACTGGTGACCCGGCACGCCTCGCGGCTCGGCGCCGCCCTGCAACGCCGGATCGCCTCCGGCGAGGTGGTCGGCGTGGGCACCTCGGACGTGGACGCGATCGGCTCGATGCTGGACATCACCGCCCGCGGCTGCGCGTCGGTCGTCACGCTCGGCGTGGTCGCGGTGGTGCTGCTGAACATGTCGGTGCCGCTGGGTCTGCTCGTGCTGATCGGCGTACCGCTGCTGATGGGCCTGGTCTCGTTGCTGCTGCGTCCGCTGCACCGGCGCCAGAACGACTACCGCGACCTGCAGACCGGCCTGGCCGATCGGGCCGTGGACATCGCCTCCGGCCTGCGGGTGCTGCGCGGGATCGGCGGCGAGCGCACCTTCGGCGCCCGCTACCGGCGCGAGTCGCAACAGTTGCGGGTGGCCGGCGTTCGTACCGCCCGGGTCGAATCCCTGCTGGAGGCGGCGCAGTTCCTGGTGCCCGGCTTCTTCGTCGCGTTCGGCACCTGGCTGGCCGCCCGGTTCGCGCTGGACGGTCGACTGACGGTCGGTCAGATGGTGTCCTTCTACGGCTACGCGGCCTTCCTGACCGTGCCGCTCTCCACCCTCACCGAGGCCGCCGACCGGATCGTGCGCGGCCATGTCGCGGCCCGGCGGGTCACTCGGGTACTGGCCCTGGAACCGGGCGTGAGCGATGCCGCCGAACCCGTCGCGTGGCCGCCGCCCGGCGACCTGGTGGACCGGCGCTCGGGCCTGGTGGTCCGGCCCGGCACGCGGCTGGGCATCGCCTGCGAGGACCCGCAGGACGCGCCGGCGCTGGCCGATCGGCTCGGCCGCTACGAGGACGCCGACGTGCTCTACGGCGACGTGCCGCTGGCCGACCTCGCGCTCGCCGACGTGCGTGCGCGGATCCTGGTCGCGCACCACGACGCGGGTCTGTTCTCCGGGCCGCTGCGCCGCGAACTGACGCCGGGCGACGGTGAAACGGGTGATCTGGCGGCGGCGGTGCGGGTGGCCTGCGCCGAGGACGTGATCGACGCGCTGGGCGAGGGGTTGGACACCGAGATCGCGGCGCGCGGCCGGGAGTTCTCCGGCGGCCAGGTGCAACGCCTGCGGCTGGTACGGGCGTTGGTCGCGAATCCGCAGACGCTGGTGCTGATCGAGCCGACCAGCGCGGTGGACGCGCACACCGAGGCGCGGATCGCGGAGCGGCTCGCCGCCCATCGCCGCGGTCGCACCACGGTGGTCGCGACCACCAGTCCGCTCGTCCTGGACACGCTGGACGAGGTCGCCTACGTCGAGGACGGGAAGGTCATGGCGGTCGGTCCGCATCGTGAACTGCTGGCCGGCGAACCGAAGTACGCGGCACTGGTCACCCGGGTCGACGACGAAGAGCTGGAGGACGCGTGAGCGCGCGGGAACTGCTGCCGATCGCGCCGGCCGCCGAGGTGGGCCGGCACGCGGTGCGGCTGCTGCGCGAGCGGCGCCGGGATCTGATCCTGACCGTCCTGTTCTACGCGCTCGCCGCGGTGGCCGGTCTGGTCGCGCCCCGCCTGCTCGGGGTGTTGATCGAGAAGGTCCGCGCGGACAGCCCGACCCGCACGATCGACCTGCTGGGCCTGGGGATAGCCGGCGCGCTGTTGCTCCAGGCCCTGATCGTGCGGCAGGCCGCGGTGGCCGCGGCGCGGCTCGGCGAGGGGCTGCTCGCGCAGGTCCGCGAGGAGTTCGTGGACCGGATCCTGGACCTGCCGCTGTCCACGGTCGAGCGGGCCGGCTCCGGAGACCTGCTCGGGCGGGCCAACCGGGACGTGGCCGCGATGTCGCGGTCCGCGCGGCGGGCGGTGCCGTCGGTGCTGGTCGCGGTGGTGACGATCGTGCTGACCCTGGTGGGGTTGTTGCTGCTCAACCCGCTGCTGGTGCTGCCGCTGCTGATCACGGTGCCGCTGCTGATCCCGGTCACGTACTGGTACCTGCGCCGCGCGCCGGCCGGCTACCTGCGCGAGAACGCGGCGTGGGCGCAGGTGACCGACTCGCTCGCGGAGACGGTCGAGGGCGCGCGCACGGTCGAGGCGCTGCGGCTGGCGGACCGGCGCAGGCGGCGTGGTGACGAGGACGTCGCGCAGGCGTACGCGGCGGAGCGGTACACGCTGTGGCTGCGCACGATCTGGTTCCCGGTGGTCGACTTCGGCTACGTGCTGCCGGTGGTGGCCACCACGGCCTTCGGCGGCTGGGCGTACCTGCACGGGTGGGCCTCGCTGGGCGAGGTGGCGACCGCGGTGTTGTACGTGCAATTGATCATCGGTCCGATGGACGAGCTGCTGAACTGGCTGGACGAGGTGCAGATCTCGGCGGCCTCGCTGGCCCGGCTGCTGGGTGTGGCGGACGTGCCCTCGGATCGCGAACCCACCGACACGAAGCCGGTGGACGAGACGTTGACCGCGCGCGACGTGCGGTTCGCGTACTCGGCGGGCCGCGAGGTGCTGCACGGGATCGACCTGACCATCGAGCCGGGCGAGCGGATCGCGGTGGTGGGGCCCAGTGGGGCCGGGAAGTCCACGCTGGGGCGGCTGTTGGCGGGGGTCAACGCGCCGACCTCCGGCGACGTGCGGGTGGGCGGGGTGCCGCTGGTGGGCCTGCCGCTGGACGAACTGCGCGGCCGGGTCGCGTTGGTGACGCAGGAGCACCACGTCTTCCGCGGCACGTTGCGGGACAACCTGCTGTTGGCCCGGGAGACCGCCTCCGACGACGAGGTGGTGGCCGCGTTGCGTGCGGTCGACGCGGACTGGGTGGCGGGGTTGCCGGCCGGGGTGGACACCGAAGTCGGGCCGAAGGGGCACGAGTTGACCGCGCCGCAGGCGCAACAGTTGGCGCTGGCCCGGTTGGTATTGGCCGATCCGCACACGTTGGTGCTGGATGAGGCGACCTCGCTGATCGATCCTCGGGCGGCGCGGCATCTGGAGCGGTCGTTGGGGGCGGTGATCTCGGGGCGGACGGTGATTGCCATCGCGCACCGGTTGTATACGGCGCATGACGCGGATCGGGTTGCGGTGGTGGAGGGCGGGCGGATCACGGAGCTGGGGAGTCACCGGGAGTTGATCGCGGCGGACGGTGCGTATGCTGCGCTTTGGCGGTCTTGGCACGGGTGAGTCGGGTTGGGGTGGTTGGCCTCAGGCGCCGGCCGGGCTGGTTGTGCTCAAGCGCCGCACGGGCTGGGTTGGCCTCAAACGCCGGCCGGGCTGAGTGGCCTCAAACGCCGGCCGGGCTATTTGGCCTCAAGCGCCGGCCGGGCTGGTTGTGCTCAAGCGTCGCACGGGCTGGGTGGGTGGGGCTCGGTCGGTGTTTTGTGTGGGGTCAGGGGTTGGTGGTGGACAGGGTTGCGTGTTGTTCGCGGAGTTGGCGTTTGAGGATTTTGCCGCTTGGGTTTTTGGGGAGGGAGTCGGCGATCACCACGTATTTGGGGACCTTGAAGCCCGCGAGGTGGGCTTTGCAGTGGGTGATCACCTGGTCTTGGGTGATCGACTCGCCGGGGCGGGGGACCACCACGGCGGTTACGGCTTCGATCCAGTAGGGGTGCGGGACGCCGAAGACCGCGGCTTCGGCTACGGCGGGGTGGGTGTGGATGGTTTCCTCCACTTCGCGGCCCGCCACGTTTTCGCCGCCGGTTTTGACCATGTCTTTTTTGCGGTCGACGACCGTGAGGTAGCCCTCGTCGTCGAGTACGCCGAGGTCGCCGCTGTGGAACCAGCCGCCGCGGAAGGCCTCGGCGGTGCGCTCGGGGTCGTTCCAGTAGCCCAGCATGGTGTGCGGGCCCCGGTGCACGATCTCGCCGACCTCGCCGGGCGGCACCGGCCGGTCCTGCTCGTCGACCACGATGGTCTGCACGTTCAGGCCCGCACGCCCGGCCGATCCGGCCTTCCGCTCCTGCTCGTCCGGGCCCAGGATGGTGGCGACCGGCGACATCTCGGTCTGGCCGTAGAAGTTGTACAGCCGCAACTCGGGTAGCCGGCACCGCAGTTCCGCCAGCACCTCGACCGGCATCGCGGCCGCGCCGTAGTAGCCCTTGCGCAGGCTGGACAGGTCGCGCGCGTCGAAGTCGGGGTGTCGCAGCAGTGCGATCCACACGGTCGGCGGGCAGAACAGCTTGGTCACCCGCTCGCGTTCGACGGTGGCGAGCAGCGTGGCCGGATCCGGCGCGGGCAGGATGATCGAGGTCGCGCCGAGGTAGACGTCCGGGGTCAGGAAGCAGTGCAGTTGCGCGCAGTGGTAGAGCGGCAGCGCGTGGATCTCCACGTCGTCGGCGGCCATCCCGCCGTCGATGATCGCGGTCGCGTACTGGGCGATCAGATTGCGGCTGGTCATCACCGCGCCCTTGGGGCGGGACTCGGTGCCGGAGGTGTACATGATCTGCACCGGATCGTCGTCGTCCAGTTCGAGCTCCGGTACCGGGCCGCCCTCGGCGAGCAGTGCCGCGAACGGTTCCCAGCCCGGGGCCGCCGGGCCGAACACCACGCGCAGCGCGTCGCGGCCGGCCAACGCGGCGTCGGCGGTGTCGGTCAGCTCGGGGCCGGCCAGGACGGCGGTCGCGCCCGCGTGCTCCAGGACGTAGCCGACCTCGGGTGCGGTGAGCATGAAGTTGACCGGGACCGAGATCGCGCCGAGCCGGGCCAGCGCGAAGTAGGCGACCGCGAAGCCGTGCGAATTGCGGGCGAGCAGGACCACCCGGTCGCCCTTGCCGATGCCGCGCGCGGCGAGCGCGCCGGCGGCGTTCGAGACCGCGTCGTCGAGTTCGGCGTAGGTCTGGCGCAGCTCGCCCGCCACGATCGCGAGCCGATGCGGGAGGCGGGCGGCGGTTCGCGCGAGCAGGTCGGCGACGCCGTGCCGGCGGGCCTGTACAGCGGTCACGGATGGCTCCTTGCCTCTGTGCAGCACGTGAAGGCGTCATTGTGTCCGGCACGGCCGCCGGGCGGAAGCGTCTCGACCGCTGAAATCCTCGTGTTGATCGTCGATGCGCCTAGGTAGGCTTGCCGGTATGACCAGCAGCGAAGCCTCCGCAGTCCTCGACACCGCCCGTCGCGCCCGGGAGGCCGCCGCCGTCCTCGCGCCACTGACCCGCCGGGCCAAGGACGACGCGCTGCTCGCGCTCGCCGACGCGCTCGTGGCCCGCTCGGCCGAGATCGTGGTCGCCAACACCGAGGACGTCGAGCGGGCCCGGGCCAACGGCACCGGCGAGGCGATGATCGACCGGCTGACCCTGACCGACGAGCGGATCGCCGCGATCGCCTCCGACGTGCGCGACGTGGTCGGCCTGCCGGACCCGGTCGGCGAGGTGCTGCGCGGCTCGACCCTGCCCAACGGGCTCGAACTGCGCCAGGTGCGGGTGCCGCTCGGCGTGGTCGGGATCATCTACGAGGCCCGCCCCAACGTCACCGTGGACGGCGCCGCGCTGTGCCTGAAGTCGGGCAACGCGGTGCTCCTGCGCGGCTCCTCGTCCGCCTACCGGTCGAACACCGCGATCGTCGCGGTGATGCGCGACGCGATCGTCGCGGCCGGGCTGCCCGCCGACGCGATCCAGTTGGTGCCGGGCGAGACGCACGACTCGGTGAAGGAGCTGATGACCGCGCGCGGCCTGGTGGACGTGCTGATCCCGCGCGGCGGCGCCGGCCTGATCCGGACCGTGGTCGAGGGCTCCACCGTGCCGGTGATCGAGACCGGCGTGGGCAACTGCCACGTCTACGTCGACGCGCGGACGGACCTGGAGATGGCGGTGAACATCCTGGTCAACTCCAAGGCGCACCGGGTCAGCGTGTGCAACTCGGCCGAGACGCTGCTGGTGCACCGGGACGTGGCGGACGCGTTCGTGCCGCTCGCGCTGGCCGCCCTCAAGGACGCCGGCGTGACCGTGCACGGCGACGCCGCGGTGCAGGGGTACTCGGCCGACGTGGTGCCCGCGGTCGACGCCGACTGGGACACCGAGTACCTGTCGTACGACATCGCCGCCGCCGTGGTGCCCTCGCTGCACGACGCGGTCGCGCACATCCGCCGGCACAGCTCCGGACACACCGAGGCGATCGTCACCACGTCGCAGGCCGCGGCCCGCGAGTTCGTCAGCCTGGTCGACTCGACCGCGGTCATGGTCAACGCGTCGACCCGGTTCACCGACGGCGGCCAGTTCGGCTTCGGCGCGGAGATCGGCATCTCCACGCAGAAGCTGCACGCGCGCGGCCCGATGGGCCTGCCCGAGCTGACCAGCACGAAGTACGTGGTCACCGGCGACGGCCACGTGCGCGCCTGAGTGCTCGCCGGCGACGGCCACGTGGCCTCCCCAGTGGCCGGCGGCGAGCGTCACGTGCGCTCCCGATCGGTCGCCGCGGCGACGGCCCGGTGTGCTTTCGATCCGGGATCGGCAGGCCCGGGGCGACTTCGATCGTCCTCGGGCCGCCGACCGGTCCGATGATTCGGTATCCATCGGGGTGCCTGCGGTAATACTGTCTAGGAGTGCCCGAATCACCAGGGCCAGAGTTCCCGGACGGCCCAGACTTTCCCGAGTTCTCGGAGGACGAGCTCTCCTCCGTCGTCTTCGACGAGTCGTTCGTGCGCGCCGCCCGCGTGCACGAGCCCTCGGCGAACGAGCGTGGTGCGGCGGTCGATCCTGCGCCGACACCCACACCGGCCGCGCCCGAGCGGACCGACAAGAAGGCCGAACAGGCCGAGCGTTCCGACTGGTTCGACGACGGGGCGTATCCACCCGACGGCGAGGACCCGTGGCGGGCCCGCACCGTCTCCTCCTCCGACCCCGGCCCGATGCTCCCGCACGTGCCGACCTGGTTCGCGGGCGAGCCGTGGGCCCGGGCCGCGCGGGGCGCACGCTGGCGGCGCGGGGTGGCCTGGGTGCTGGCCCTGCTGATGGGCGTCGGCGTGGTGGCGATGGCGGTCACCGCCGTCTACCGCAGCGGATCCTCACAGGGCCCCACCGCTCCCCGGCAGCCGTCGGTGGACTCGGGCCGGAGCGCGACGACGGACAACAACCCGGTGTTCGCGCCGCTGCCCGGACAGGACACGTCACAGGTGCGGATCACCGTTCCGCCCGGTGACTCCGGCGCCGCTGACGGGGCCGCGCCGGTGCCCTCGGTGCCCGCCGCAGCCCGTTCGGGGCCCGGCTGAGCCCCGGCCGCAACCCCTGGTCCGGGTGCGTATCCACCCGCTCGCGGGCGACCTAAGCTGGGAGTATGTCCGGACGGGGAGTGCCCCCCGAAGGCCCGAACCGGGGTGGGCCCGACGGCGAGGACGAGTTCAGCGCCGTCGTCTTCGACGCGACCTTCGTGCGCGCGGCGGGACTGCACGAGCCGTCGGCACGCGAGCGGATCCACGGGGGCAAACGACCGCACCGGCAGCGCCGGGTGTTCGGCGTGCGGGTGCGTACGCTGCGCGGCGCCCTGGGCGCGTTACTCGTGTTGGCGGTGATCGGCGGCGCGAGCTTCCTGGGCGCCCGGCGGGCCGCCGCGCCCGGGCCGCGGTTGGAGATCGGTCCGGCGGTGCTGCATCGGGTCGCGCTGCTGCCGCCGGTGGGCTACGCGCCGGGTCCGCTGCCCGCCGACCCGATGTCGGCCGGCCCGGCCGCGGGTTGGGCGCAGGGCGCGGCCGGGATCGCGGTCGGCGAGCCCCGCGCGACGGCGCACTTCTCGGCGGCGCGGGTGCGCCAGGCCCTGGAGCTGGTCCGCGAGTTCGTGGTGGACACCCAACTCGACCCGAGCGTGCTCGCCGGGGGTCGGCCGTGGGCCGCGCTGCCGCTGCTGCGCGCCGAGCAGCGTGAACAGCTCGGCGCGGCGCTGATCGCCCCGCGCGACGACGACACGTTCGCGCCCACCGGGTGGATCACCCGATTCGATCCGGCCGCGGTCAAGGTCCTGGACGCGCCGGTACGGGTCAAGGGCACGCTGGCCGCCGCCGAACACGCGCGCGCGGATCTCGTGGTCACCGCCGACGTGGTGTTCGTCTACGCGGTGGCCCAGGTCGGCGGCCCGGGGTGGACCCGCTTCGTGCTGCACCGGGTGTGGGACTTCCACCTGGACGAGTCGATGGTGCGCGACGGCCTGCTCCAGGTGCGGCGGATCCTGACCGTGGCCGGCCCGCAGGGGTGCGACGTGGACGGTTCGCTGTGGTTCCGGCCCGCGTTCACCGGCCCCGCGCCGACCGACGCGCCGCCGGCGGCCGAGCAGGTGGATCCGTTCCGCTCGGCCCCGGCCGGCACGTGCGCCCGGCTGGTCGGGCTGCCCTGACGGGTGGTCAGGCGCCGCCGCCACCACCGGTGTTCGTCGCGGCCGCGCCCGGTTCCTCGCGGCGGCCGGTGAACTTGTCGCGCAGCTTGCCGCCCGCGTCCGCGGCGCCGTCGGCGAGGTCGCGGAGCAGGCCGAACAGCGGGTCCGTGGTGGTGCGTACCGACTCGCGGTAGGCGTTCGCCGAGGCCTTGGCCTCCTCGCGCACCGAGGCGTTCGGGTCGTCCTCACGACGCGGGTACTCGCCCGCGAGGATCCGCGGGTACTCCTCGCCGTCCGCCCACTTGCGCAGCGCGGCCACCCGGACCACCGGGAACGGGTGCGAACGGCCCAGCAGATTCATCAACTTGAGCACACTGTCGCGCAGGTCGCCGGCGCCCTCGTACTCGGCGGCCTGCTCCAGGAACGCGTCCGTGCTCATCTCGTGCAACTGCGAGCCGCCGGCCACCTTCATCAGCGCGCGCATCGACACCTCGGGGTCCTGCCCGACCAGCAGGCCCGCGCGGTCGCAGGACAGTTCGGACTTGCGGAACCACTCCTGCAACGCGGTGATGATCGCGTGCACGCCCAGCGAGCCGAGCGGGATCCCGGACAGGGCGGAGGCGAACCGGGTCAGGATCAGCAACATCGTGCGGTACACCGCGTGCCCGGACAGGATGTGCCCGGTCTCGTGCCCGATCACGGTGCGCATCTCGTCGTCGTCGAGCAGCTCGACCAGGCCCGAGGTGACCACGATGAACGGCTTGTCCATGCCGATCGCCATCGCGTTCGGCTGCGGATCCTGGGTGATGTACAACTCGGGCACGGCGGGCAGGTCCAGGATGTACGCGGACTCGCGGACCATCTCGTGCAACCGGCGGAACTGCTGCTCGCCCGCGCGCACCGAGCCCGCGAGGAAGGCGAGCCGGATGGCCCGTTCGGACACCATGCCCGACATCTGCTTGAGCACCGTGTCGAACCCGCTCAGCCGGCGCATCGCCACCAGGGCGGTGCGGTCGGCGGGATGTTCGTACGCCCGGGAGGAGATTCCGGGGAATCGCCTGCGCCCCTCGAAGGTCTCGATCGTCTTGTCGTCCGGCATACCCAGCCCCCTAGCCTCGACCAATCTGCCCCCAGACTAGGCGCGTCCGCCGCCCCGGGCCGAGGGTCGTCCCCGGAACCTGGCCGCGCGACCCGCTCTCGGCGCCCGTACGATGTCGTGCGCACACGTCGGCAAAAACTACGCAAGGGCTGACCACGGATGACCTCGCACGCGACGACCGTCCTCACCACGCTGGCCAACGAAGGCGGCAAGCACGAAAACCTGAACCCGGTGGGTGCCGGCATCGGTGCGCTGGCCGTGCTCCTGATCCTGCTGTTCGTGGTGACGCGGTACAACAAGGACCGCTGAGCACCCGTCGTCGAATCCGGATCCCGGGGCCCGGAACCACCGATACCTCCCGTGATCGCCGGGCCGGCCGTTGCCGTCCCGGCGCTTTGCCGTGCGCGTTAAGGTGACGCCAGGTCAGGGGCGGCTGGGGGAGGACCCGATGCGCACATTCGTGATGGGCGAAAAGACGAGGCTGGACGATTCGGCCATCAGGGTGGAGTTCGACGTGTCGGGCGAGGGCCTGGCCGCGTACTGCTTCAGCCTGGGCACGGCGGACCTGGACGTGGTCTGTACGGCCCGGCCGGCGTCGCTGATCAGCGCGGTCGCGCTGGTGGCCGGTGGCACCGGGACGGCCGAGTTCCATGTGGACCTGTCCGCCGTGGACGACGTGGTGGACCGCCTGGTGTTCGCGGTCGGTGCGCGGGAGCCGGGGTTCGGCGCCGGGTCGCTGCTTCGGCTGCTCGGCGCGGACGGCGAGATCGGGCGCTTCGTGCTGCCGGTCGCGGAGCTGACCCGTGAACGTGCGCTGATCCTGGCCGAGGTCTACCGGCGGGACGGCTGGCGATTCGGCGCGGTGGGCCAGGGCTACGAGGCGGGCGTGGACCAACTCGTGCGCGATCTGGGCGCGGATCCCGAACAGACGCTGATCGTGGCCGCGGTGATGGCGCACGAGGACGTGGCGGAGGCGGCGGAGCCGGCGACGGACGCGGCGGTACACCCGCCCGCCGGCGGCCCGGGGCCGGAGGACGCGAAGCCGAAGGAGATGACGCCGGAGGACGCGAAGCCGGAGGAGGCGACGCCCGAGGACCGGAAGCCCGCCGACGCGAAGCCCGCCGATGCTCCGTCCGAGGACGCGCGGGCCGAGAACGCACAGCCCGGCGACGCCGCGGCGGTGGAAGCGGAGCCGGAGCCGGAGCCGGTCGCGTCGATCGCTTCCGAGCCGGTCGCCGAAGCGGTCACCGAAGCAGTCGCCGAGGCAGTCGCCGAACCGGCCGCGCCTTCGTCGGTGGAGCACGAACCGGCGCCCGTCCCCGAGCCGTTGCCGGCGTCCGCCGCCGGCGAGACCCCGCCCGCCGGTGTCTACGAGGGACGCGGCGACAAGGTCCTGTCGATCACCCGCCCGGTCGAGGCCGGCCCCTTCCTGGTCGAGCTCGAGGGACGCGGCACCGACAACTTCGTGGTGTGGACCCTGGACGCCGACCTGGAGACGGACAAACTGCTGGCCAACGCGATCGGCGCCTACCGGGGCCGGGCGTTGGTGGACGAACGCAGCAGCCGTACCTCGCGCCTGAAGATCGAGGCGGACGGCGCGTGGACCGTGCGGCTGTTCGGCCCGGACGCCGCCCGGCCGCTGACCGAGGGGCTGACCGGCACCGGCCCGGAGACGGTGCGCTGGGCCGGCCCGCGCACGGTGCTCGCGATGACGCATCGGGGCACCGGGAACTTCATCGTCGGCACCTTCGCCGAACACGGCGGCGACGAGTCCTATCTCGGCACCCTGGCCAACGCGATCGGCGACTACGAGGGCGAGTCGATCCTGCCCAAGGGCCCCTGCCTGATCGAACTCGAGGCCGACGGCGACTGGACGCTGACTCCGGTCCTCGACTGAGCGTTCGTTCGTGAGCGTTCCTTCGCGGTACGCCGAGCCCACCGGCCGCGAACCGGCACACCACCGCGACGCGGTCGCGTAGCCGTCGCGGTGGCCGGGTGGGTCCGCATCGCGCCGACACGCCCCCATTCGGGGGTATCGGAGCGAAAGGAACGGTCGGCTTGATCTGCTGAGTCCGTGAACCACATGCCGCGCCGTCGCGGACTCCGGGCCGTCGCGCTCGCGCTGGTCGCCTCCGTCGTCGGGTGTGGAGGCGGCAGCTCGGGCCCGCCGGTGCTCAACTGGTACGTGCCGCCGGACAACGGGGCGTACCAAAAGCTCGCCGACCGGTGCAGCCAGGCGTCGGGAGGTGCCTACCGGGTCAAGGTCTCCGTGCTGCCCACCGACGCGTCCGGGCAGCGTGAGCAACTGGTCCGGCGCCTGGCCGCCAAGGACTCCTCGATCGACGTGATGGCGCTCGACCCGGTCTTCGTACCGGAGTTCGCCGAGGCGGGCTTCCTGCGCCCGTTCGACCCGGCCGAGGCCGCCGTGCTCACCGAGGGCATGCTCAGCAGCGCGGTGGAGTCCTCGGGCTGGCGCGATCGCCTGGTCGCCGCGCCGTTCCGGGCGAACACCCAACTCCTGTGGTACCGCAAGTCGGTCGTCGCGGCGGCCGGGCTCGACCTGGGCCGTCCGGTGAGCTGGGACGAGGTGATCACCGCCGCGGAGAAGACGGGCAAGACCCTCTCGGTGCCCGCCAAGCGCTACGAGGGCATCACGGTCTGGGTCAACGGCCTGGTCACCGGCGCCGGCGGCGCGATCGTGCGCGACGTGGAGAAGGGCGTCGACCTCAAACCCACACTCCAGGAGGGCGGTTCGGGCAAACGCGCCGCTGAGGTCATGCGCCGGCTGGGCCGCTCCTCCGCCGCGCCGGCCAACCTGGCCACCTCGATCGAGGACGACACCCGGACCACGTTCCAGTCCGGCTCGGGCGGCTTCATGGTCAATTGGACGTACGCGCGCGGCGCGGCGGCCGAGGCGGTCGACGGCGGCCAACTCTCGCGCGAGGTGCTCGACGACTACGGCTGGGCGCGCTACCCGCAGACCGACGCGGGCAAGGCGTCCAAGCCGCCGTTCGGCGGCATCGCCCTGGGGGTCAGCAAGTACGGCAAGCACACCGAGGCGGCGGTGAGCGCGGTGCGCTGCGCGGGCACGCTGGAGAACCAGATCACCTACATGCTGGAGTCGAAGGAGACCACGGCCAAGGCCGCCGCCTACGACGACCCGCGCGTGCGCGAGGCGTTGCCGATGGCCGACCTGATCAGGGAATCGCTCGACCAGGCCGGCCCGCGCCCGCGCACCCCGTACTACAACGACGTGTCCGCGTCCGTGCAGCGGATGTACCACCCGCCCGCGGACGTCGACCCGAACACCGCCCCGCGCAGGACCGACGACCTGATCACCGGGGTCCTGCACGACAGGGTGCTGCTGTGAGCACGGTATCCACGGCCGGCACCGCGCCCCGGCACAAGAAGCCCCGGAAGCAGCGCGATCACGCCCAGCGCATGCGGCGCACCGGGTGGCTGCTCTCCGCGCCCGCCGTGCTGATCATGCTCCTGGTCGCGATCGCGCCGCTGATCGACGCCGTTTGGCTCTCGCTCTTCCACAAGCGGCTGACCACCCCGGACGCGAACTCGTTCGCGGGCCTGTCGAACTACTGGGTGGTGCTCAAGGACCCGCTGTGGTGGACCGACGTGTGGACCACGCTGGTGCTGACCGTGGTCACCGTCTCGGTCGAGTTCGTGATCGGCTTCGGGCTCGCCCATTTGATGCAGCGCGCGCTCCACCTGCGCCGCACGCTGCGCACCATCGTGCTCGTCCCGTACGGCATCGTCACCGTCGTCTCCGCCTACGCCTGGCGCTACGCGTTCGATCCCTCCACCGGGTTCGTCAACGCCTGGTTCGGTACCGACGTCGCGTGGTTCGACCACCGCTGGACCGCGCTGTTCGTGATCGCCCTCTCGGAGATCTGGAAGACCACGCCGTTCATGTCGCTGCTGCTGCTCGGCGGCCTCATCCAGGTCTCCCCGGACGTGCACGAGGCGGCGCGCGTGGACGGCGCGGGACCGTGGCAGCGGCTCACCCGGGTCACCCTGCCGATCATGAAGCAGGCGATTCTGGTCGCGCTGCTGTTTCGCACGATGGACGCGTTCCGGATCTTCGACTCCGTGTTCGTGATGACCGGCGGTGCCAACGACACCGAGACGGTGTCCTTCCTGGCCTACCGGCAACTGGTCAGTCGCACCGCGCTCGGCCTGGGCTCGGCGATCTCGGTACTGCTGTTCGCCTGCGTACTGCTGATCGCGTTCATGTTCATCAAGCTCTTCCGTACCGACGTGAGCAAGCTCGGGAGCCCCGCGTGAGTCAGCCCAGTCCGGCCCGCGAGGGCGTCCGCGTCCTGGTCACCGTCGTGGTGATCGCGATCACCGTGCTGCCGCTGGCCTGGATGGTGTCCTTGTCGTTCAAGGGCGGCGACGACATCAACAACGCGAAGTTCCTGCCCAGCACCTGGAGTTGGGACAACTACCGGACCGTCTTCAAGAACGACCTGTTCACCGACGCGCTGCGCAACTCGATCGGCATCTCGCTGATCGCCACGGTGATCGCGGTCGCGTGCGCGACCGGCACGGCGTACGCGATCGTGCGGATGGAGTTCCCGGGCAAGCGGCTGATCCTGCTCGGCGCGCTGGCGATCGCGATGTTCCCGACCATCGCGGTGGTCGGGCCGCTGTTCGACATGTGGCGCCGCATCGGCCTGTTCGACACCTGGATCGGGTTGATCCTGCCGTACCTGTCGTTCACGATGCCGCTCTCGATCTGGACGCTGACCTCGTTCTTCAAGCAGATTCCGTGGGCCCTGGAGGACGCCGCGCGGATCGACGGCGCGTCCGCGTGGCAGGCGTTTCGCTACGTGATCGCGCCGATGGCGGTGCCCGCGGTGGTGACCACCGCGATCCTGGTGTTCTTCTTCGCCTGGAACGACTTCGTCTTCTCCGTGTCGCTGACCTCGACCAACAGCTCCCGTACGGTGCCCGCCGCGCTGGCCTTCTTCACCGGCGCGTCGCAGTTCCAGCAGCCCACCGCCGCGATCGCCGCGGCGTCGGTCGTGGTGAGCATTCCGGTCGTCGTTCTCGTGCTGGTCTTCCAGCGGCGCATCGTCGCGGGCATCACCTCGGGCGCGGTCAAGGAGTAGGGACCGATAGATTCTCGCGCCATGAGCGAGCGGAACAGACGTGTCGGTGTCATGGGCGGCACCTTCGATCCCATCCATCACGGGCACCTCGTCGCCGCGAGCGAGGTCGCGGGCCAGTTCGGGCTCGACGAGGTGGTGTTCGTGCCGACCGGGCGGCCGTGGCAGAAGTTCGCGCAGGACGTGTCCTCGCCCGAGGACCGCTACCTGATGACGGTGATCGCCACCGCGTCCAACCCGACCTTCTCGGTCAGCCGGGTGGACATCGACCGCGAGGGCGAGACGTACACTCTCGACACCCTGCGCGACCTGCGCGAGTCCTCGCCCGAGGGGACCGAGATATTCTTCATCACCGGCGCCGACGCGCTGTCCCAGATCTTCTCCTGGCACAACGCGCACGAGATGTTCGAGCTCGCGCATTTCGTGGGTTGCACCCGTCCGGGGCACACTCTGTCCGACCCGGGTTTCCCGGACGGGGGCGTGAGCCTGGTGGAGGTCCCCGCACTGGCCATCTCGTCGACCGACATCCGTGCAAGGGTGGCCGGGGGTGATCCGGTCTGGTACCTGGTACCGGACGGGGTCGTCCAATACATCAGCAAGCGGCGGCTGTACCGGGGAGCTTCGTGAGCAACGACGACCGGCGCGAGTGGGAGCCTTACGGCACCGAGCAAGGGGACGGCGGACAGGCGCAGGAGCCCTACGGCGCCGAACGAGGCGACGGCGGACAGGTCCAGGGGCAACAGCCGGGATACGGCTCGTACGCGCCCGACGGCGGCTTCACGGGATACGACCCGCAACCACCGGCGGCGCCGGGGTCGGGCCCGCAGGGGCTGGAGCCGGTGTACTTCGCCCCGCAACAGCAGTACCCGTACGACCCGAACGCCTACGACCCGAACGCGTATCCGCCCGAAACCTACGCGCCGGGCGGCTACGAGTCGACCGGCTACGACCCGAACGCGTACGACCCGGGAACCGGCGCGGGGACGTACGACCCCAACGGCTACGGCGGCGCGGGCCAAGGCGGCTACGACGCCAACGCCTACGACCCGAACGCGTACGACCCCAACGGCTACGACCCGACGGGCGGACAGGCGTATCCGCCGCAGGGCGGTGCGGGCGGGTTTGCCGACCCGCAGCAGGGCTACTACGAACAGCAGCAGCCCACGGCGTACTACGAGCAGCCTGCGGCGCCTCCCGCGCCTCCCGTGCCTCCCGTGCCGCCTGTGGTGCCGGGGAGCCGAACCGCGCCCGGGTCCGCGGCGCCGCTGCCGTCGGCCGGAACGGACCCCGCCTCGACCGGGATCGCGGCGGGTTCGATCCCGGTGCGGCCGGCCGGTCCGGCCCGTCCGGCCCGCTCGCGGTCGGAGGCGACCGGCGCGCCCGCGGCTTCGCCGTCGCCCACGGCCTCCCCCACGTCCTCGCGCACGTCCTCGGCCTCGTCCTCGACCGAACGCGGGTCCGGGTCCGGCCGGTCCGCGGCCTCCACCGAGGACGGCCGGGTGCCGCCGCCGAGGACGCGCAAGCCGGGGCCCGGCCGACCGGGCCGACCCGGCTACGGCTCGGACGAGTTCGCGTTCGTCGACGACGAGAGCGAGCAGGCCGAGGACGTCATCGACTGGCTGTCCTTCGCCGAGACCCGTTCCGAGCGCCGGGACGAGAAGCGTCGGGCGATCCGACAGCGGCTGATCGCGCTCGCGGTGGTGCTCGCGGTGGCCCTGCTCGGGGTCGGCGGGTACTTCGCGTGGGACACCTGGATGCGCGACGAGAAGTCGGTCGCGGCCCCAGGCAAGAACGGCGGCGTGCTCGTGCAACTGCGCGCCAAGGACGGCAAGGCCGCCGCCAACGTGCTGCTCACCGTCGACCCGGCCAAGAACACCGCGTCCATGGTCAGCGTGTCCTCGGTCACCATCGTCAACTCCGACAACAGCTCGTTCCCGCTCGGTCAGCTCATGGCGGACGAGGGCCCGGGCGCGTCCCGGGACGCGCTCTCCGACCTGCTCGGCGTCAGGCTGGACGGTTCGTGGGTGATCTCGGAGCCGGTCCTGCAGGGCCTGGTCGACCTGGCCGGCGGCATCCAGCTCAATGCCGATGTCGAGGTCAAGGGTCCGGACGGCAAGGTGCTGGTCGGACAGGGCCGCAATCCCGCGAACGGCGTCGCGGCGCTGGCCTTCGCCGGCTACAAGCAGCCCAACGAGGCGCCCGCGGTGGTCGGCGATCGGTTCGGCCGGGTCCTCCAGGGCCTGCTGACCGCGTTCCCGACCCAGCCGGACGCGGTCCTGTCGCTGCTGGCCAACATGGCCAACGTGCCCGACCCCTCGCTGCCGGACGACAAGCTCAGCGTCCTGCTCGCCAACCTGGCCAAGGCCACCCAGGCGAAGCAGATGCAGGTCCGGGCCCTCCCGGTGTCCGCGGACGGCATCCTGGACACCGCCGCGGCGCTGCCCATCGTGCGCGAACTGCTCGGCGGCACGGTGCGCCAGGGCAAGGTCGAGGCGGGCCCGGCCCGGGTGATGGTGGAGGACGCGAGCGGCAAGCCCGCCTCCGGTCCGGACGCGCAGGCGCGGCTGCTCAACGCGGGCGTCACGTACGTCCCGGGTGGCGCCTCGGGCAAGCGCACCCAGCCGACGTCGACGGTGCAGTACGCCGACGACGCCCGAAAGGCGGACGCGGAACAGGTGGCGCTGACCCTGGCCCTGCCGGCGACGGCGGTGAAGAAGGCCACCGGCGAGATGCTCGCCGACGTGGTGGTCACGCTCGGGCAGGACTACAACCCGGACAAGCCGTAGCCGCCGCCGCGGTCGTCCCCGACTCCCGGTTCGGGGACGACCGCGGCGCGCCCGGGCGGGTGACCGCCGTGGGATCAGCGAAATAACGGGTGGCCGTCCGAGGCCCCGCGTGTGAGACCCTGAACGGTAATCCCCTTGTCGTCCGCAGGAAGCGAATCGTGACCGCAACCCCCCACGCCCTGGAGCTCGCCACCGCGGCTGCCGTGGCATGTGCAGAGAAGCTCGCCACCGACGTCGTCGCCTACGACGTGAGCGAGGTCGTCACGATCACCGACGTGTTCGTGCTGGCCTCCGCGTCCAACGACCGCCAGGTCAAGGCGATCATGGACGAGGTCGAGGAAGCGCTGCGCGGGCTCGGCGCCAAGCCGGTCCGGCGCGAGGGCGAGCGCGAAGGGCGCTGGATCCTCCTCGACTACATCGACATCGTGGTGCACGTCCAGCACGCGGAGGAGCGGGCCTACTACTCGCTCGAGAAGCTGTGGAAGGACTGCCCGCGGATCGAGCTGCCGGAATCGGTGCGGCTCGGCAACGAGCAGGCGAAGGCCGCCGAGGCGGCGGAGGGCGCGCTCTGAGCGGGAAGGGGCGCCGTGTCCTGCTGTGGCGGCACGGCCAGACCACGTGGAACGTCGAGCGACGCTTCCAGGGTCAGACCGACATCCCGCTGACCGAGGCGGGCCTGGGCCAGGCCCGGCGCTCGGCCCGGCTGCTCGCCGCGCTGCGCCCGGACGCGATCATCGCCTCGGACCTGATCCGCGCGGTGGACACGGCCGCCGAACTGGCCCGGCTCGTCGACGTCCCGGTGACGCTGGATCCCGCGCTGCGCGAGACGTACGCGGGGGAGTGGCAGGGGCTGACCAATCGGGAGATCGAGGAGACCTTCCCCGAGCAGTTCGGTGCCTGGCGGCGCGGTGAGCCGGTGCGGCGCGGCGGCGGCGAGCTGGAGAGCGAGGTCGCCGACCGGATGGCCCAGGCGATCGATCTCGCGGTGGAGAAGCTGCCGGAGGACGGCACGCTCGTGGTGGTCTCGCACGGCGGCGCGATCCGTTGCGGACTCGGCGCGCTGCTGGGCCTGCCCCGGGAGACCTGGGGCGCGCTCGGCGCGCTGTCCAACTGCTGCTGGTCGGTGCTGGGCCCGGGCGTACGCGGATGGCGGTTGCTGGAGCACAACGCCGGCACCCTGCCCGAGCCGGTCATCGGCGACGACGACTGATCCACGCACGACCACGACGATCCCGGAGTCGGCGGCGCCCCGACGGGTGCCGCCCCTCGACTCCGGGATCGTTTTTTCATCCGCGCCTTCAGGTGAGGCGTGCGGTCACTCCTCGCCGGCCTGCTTGCGGTACAGCTCCTCCAGATCGGCGAGCATGCCGTCGGCGAGATCACGCTCGGCCTGCCAGTAGCGCTCGCTCCACTTGAGCACCAGGGCCGGGAACGGCCAGCGGTCCTGCGCCGAATCCTCGCTCGCCCGAACCTCGTCCAGCGTGGTCGCCGCGTAGTCGCGGTGCTCCACCAGGGTCTTGCGCAGTTCCTCCGGCTCGCTGAGGTGGCCGAGCCAGACCCGGAGCGCGACGCCGTGCTTGAGCACCGGCGGCCCGGCCGGGGTGTCCCGGGCCCAGGTGGCCAGCGCCTCCTGACCGGAATCGGTGATCCGGTAGAGCCGCTTGTTGCGCAGTTCGTCCTGGGAGGCGATGCGCGAGACGGCGAAGCCGAGCTGCTCCAGGCGCTTGAGCTCGCTGTAGATCTGGCTCAGCGCCGGGCTCCAGTAGAAGAAGCGCAGGGAAGCGTCGGCCCACTTCTTGAGGTCGTAGCCGGAGCGCTCGCCCGGGAACGACAAGAGGCCGAGCACGGCCCACGCGGTAGCGGGCAGCTTCGGGAGCGGATCCCCCGTCATCGTGGCCTCCATCGGTGCGCGTTCGGTACGCGTCAACTTTTTCTGATTCTACGTCAGCCGGCTATTGACCTGACTGGTCGTCATACATCTAATTGGAGTATTCCACGCCACGCGCACCAGGAGTACGGCATGCAGTTCTCGATGATCTTCGAAGCCCAGATGGCCAACCCCACGGCGGAACACGAGCGCGAGGTCATCCTCAACTCCGTGGACCAGGCCGTATACGCCGAGCAGATGGGCTTCGACCGGATCTGGGCCGTCGAGCACCACTCGACCAAGTGGTACTCGCACATGAGCGCCCCGGAGATCTTCCTGACCTGGGTTGCCGCGCGGACCAGCCGGATCCGGATCGCGCACGGCGCGGTCTGCATGCCGTTCAACTTCAACCACCCGGCCCGGGTCGCCGAGCGGATCGGCATGCTCGACACGCTCTCCGGCGGGCGGCTCGACGTCGGCGCGGCCCGGGGCGGCACGCTCCAGGAGTCCACGCTGTGCGGCGTGGACATCGAGCAGACCAAGGCCCAGGTCGAGGAGGCGCTGCGGATCATCGGCGCCGCGTGGCAGCGGGACGAACTCGAATGGCACGGCGACGTGCTCGACATCGAGGGCTCGCACCCGATCCTGCCGCGCCCGGTGCAGACCCCGCACCCGCCGCTGTTCCTGGCCTGCAGCAAGCAGCCGAGCCTGGTCGAGGCCGCGGAGTACGGCGTCGGCGCGCTGGTGCTCGGCTTCGCCGGTCCCGAGGAGGTGGCGAACCTCAACCAGATCTACCGGGACGCGATCAAGGAGCGCACCGGCGAGCGGTTCGTGTCGACCGTGACCAACGACCACCTGGTCGCGCTGTGCCCGACCATCGTCTCCGAGGACGGCGCCCGCGCCCGTCAGGTCGGCGCGCGCGGGCAGCGCTTCTTCGCGCAGTCGATCGCGCACTGGTTCTCCGGCGGCAAGTCCGGCATCCCGGACGAGGCCGTGGTCGAGGGCCGGGACGAGGTGGCGATCATCAACGAGGCCGCCGAGCAGCAGGTCGCGATGCTGCACGAGGCGAAGATCCCGGTCACCGTGAACGCGACCGCGACGTACAACATCAACCACGCCTACGGGACGGCGGAGGACGCGATCGGCTACGTGCAGAAGCTGATCGACGCGGGTGCGGACGAGATCATGTGCCTGATCCAGATGGGCACGATCCCGCAGGAGGACTGCATGGAGACGATCCGGATCTGGGGCGAGAAGGTCATCCCGCACTTCCGGGCCAAGTACGGGGCCTGACGGGGATCGAGACTTCGTCCGGGGCGTGATACGCACCCCGTGGTCGCCTCGGACGAGGAAAGCGCGGCCGGATCCGGTGCGGAGGACCGGGTCCGGTTGTGCTTTTTGGGGACTTCGTCGCCGGCTGGGGCTGGGGCTGGGGTGGGTCGTGGGTGGGGGCGTGGTGTGGCGGGTCGGGGTCGTGGGTGGGGCGTGGCGGGCCGGAGTCGTGTTCGGTGGCGTTGCTGCTTGTCGGGCGACTTCGTCGCCGGCTCGCGAGGCGCCGCCTTTTTCTCTCCACTACGCGTCGCCGGCGCTGATCGTCGACGTCGCCGAGACCGAGGACGGCCTGACCGTGACCTCGCGCGCGCACGGGCCCATCGCCGAGATCGTCG